>JBIKWC010000007.1:0-75110 GCA_044356535.1 Myxococcota bacterium | reverse complement strand
CCGGTCGACACCGACACCGACGACGGCGGCGTCTCCGACGGCGTCGAGGTGAACACCGACGGCACGGATCCCCTCGACGGCGCCGACGACAGCAGCGCCGATCCCGACGGCGACGGCCTCACGAACGCCGAGGAGACCACGCTGGGCACCGACCTGCGGGACCCCGACTCCGACGACGACGGCCTCGACGACGGCGTCGAGGACGCGGGCGCCACCGATCCGCTCGACGCAGACTCCGACGACGACGCGCTCGCCGACGGCGCCGAGACGACCACCTCCCCGACCGATCCCGACTCCGACGGCGACGGCCTCCAGGACGGCCTCGAGAGCGGCGTCACCACGCGGGTCCCGGGCGGCGTGTCCGACGGCACCAGCGTGCCCTTCTCCGGCACCGACGGCCCCGTGCAGCTCGACACCGACCCCGCGTCCACCACCGACCCGACCGAGGCCGACACCGACGGCGACGGCCTCCAGGACGGCGTCGAGGACGCGAACCAGGACGGCGCGACCACCAACACGCTCGGCGGCACCGGCACGGCCGGCACCGGCGAGACCGACCCCGACGACGCCGACTCCGACTCCGACGGCCTCCAGGACGGCGTCGAGGTGAACACCGAGTCCACCGACCCCCTGGACACCGACACCGACGACGGCGGGGTGGCCGACGGCGCCGAGGTGAACGTCGACGGCACCGACCCGCTCGTGGGCGCGGACGATCTCATCGACACCGATGGCGACGGGCTGTCGGACGGCGCGGAGACCACGCTCTTCGCCACGGATCCGAACGACGCCGACTCCGACGACGACGGCGCGCTCGACGGCGCCGAGGTGTTGTCGGCGCTCACCGACCCGAACGACGCCGACTCCGACGACGACGGCCTCACCGACGGGCTCGAGCTCGGCGTGGCCGTGGCGCACCCCGACTCCGGCGCCTTCGCGCCCGACACCGACCCCGCCACCACCACCGACCCCCTCGACGACGACTCCGACGACGACGACCTGCTCGACGGCGACGAAGACGCCGACCTCGACGGCTTCGTGGACAGCGCCGAGACCGATCCGAACAACGCCGACACCGACGGCGGCAGCATCCCCGACGGCGTCGAGGTCGACCGCGGCAGCGATCCACTCGACCCCGCGGACGACGTGCCGGGCCTCGACACCGACGGCGACGGCCTGCCGGACACCGACGAGGTGACCGTCCACGGAACCGATCCGAACGACGCCGACTCCGACGACGACGGCGCGCTCGACGGCCTCGAAGTCCTGACGGCGGCCACCGACCCGCTCGACGACGACTCCGACGACGACGGCCTCGGCGACGGGCTCGAGCTGGGCGTCGACACCGCGCACCCGGACGCCACGGGCTTCGTCCCCGACGCCGACCCGGCCACCACCACCGACCCCAACGACGACGACTCGGACGACGACGGCCTCCTCGATGGGCAGGAGGACGCGGATCGCGACGGCCTCGTCTCCGCTGGCGAGACCGACCCCAACGACGCCGACTCCGACGACGGCGGCGTGCCGGACGGCGAAGAGGTGAACGTCGACGGCACCGACCCCCTCGACGGCGACGACGACCGCTCGGCCGACCCGGACGGCGACGGCCTCTCGAACGAGGAGGAGGACGGCCTCGGCACCGACCCGCGCGACCCCGACTCCGACAACGACGGCGTGCCCGACGGCGGCGAAGACGACCTCGGCACCGATCCCCTCGACGCCGACACCGACGACGACGGCCTCTCCGACGGCGCCGAAGGCGCGCTCGCCGCCGATCCCACCAACGCCGACTCCGACGGCGACGGTCTCTCCGACGGCCTCGAAGCGGGGGTGGTCGCCCCGGTCCCGAGCGGCGTGAGCGACGGCAGCGGTGTCCCGTTCCGCGGCACCGACGGACCGTTCGTGCCCGACGCCGATCCCGCCAGCACCACGAACCCTGCCGACCCCGACTCCGACGGCGACCTGCTGCCGGACGGCGACGAAGACGCGAACGGCGACGGCGCGTTCGACGGCACCCTGGGCGGCACCGGCACCGCGGGGGCCGGCGAGACCGACCCGACGGACCCCGACTCCGACTTCGACGGGCTCCCCGACGGCGAGGAGGTCCTGACCCTCGGCACCGACCCGCTCGACAGCGACACCGACGACGGGGGCGTGCAGGACGGCGCCGAGGTGCGGATCGACGGCACCGACCCCCTCGTGGGCGCCGACGACCTCATCGACACCGACCAGGACGGGATCTCCGACGGCGCCGAGCCCGGGTTCGGGACCGACCCGAACGACGCCGACTCCGACGACGACGGACTCCTCGACGGCCAGGAGGTGTTGTCCACCCTCACCGACCCCACCGACGCCGACTCCGACGACGACGCTCTCGTGGACGGGCTCGAGGCGGGCATCGCCGCCGTGCAGTCCCCCGACAGCGGCGCGTTCGTGCCCGACGCCGACCCGTCGACCACCACCGACCCGAACGACGACGACTCCGACGACGACGGGCTCCTCGACGGCCAGGAGGACGCCGACCAGGACGGCGCCTCGCCCCGCACCCTCGGCGGCACCGGGACGAGTGGCAGCGGCGAGTCGGACCCGAACGACCCCGACACCGACGACGACCTGCTCCCCGACGGTGAGGAGGTGACGCTGGGCACCCAGCCCCTCGACGCCGACACCGACGACGGCGGCGTGCGGGACGGCACCGAGATCCTGATCGACCTCACCGATCCCCTCGACGGCAGCGACGACCTCGTGGACTCCGACGACGACGGCCTCTCCGACGCCGAAGAGGGCACCCGCGGCACCGACCCGCTCGACGCAGACTCCGACGACGACGGTCTGCTGGACGGCCGCGAGGTCCTGGTCACCCTCACCGATCCGCTCGACGACGACTCCGACGACGACGGCCTCACCGACGGCCTCGAGGCGGGGGTCTCGACCCGCCACCCGGACTCGGGGACCTTCCGGCCCGACGCGGACCCCGCCACCACCACCGACCCCCTCGACGACGACTCCGACGACGACGGGCGGCCGGACGGCGCCGAAGACACCAACGGCGACGGCCGGGCCTCCGCCGTGCTGGGCGGCACCGGGACGCCGGGACTCGGCGAGACCGACCCCAACGACCCCGACTCCGACGACGACGACCTGCTCGACGGGGAGGAGGTGGCCCTCGGCACCGACCCGCTCGACACCGACACCGACGACGGCAGCGTCGCCGACGGCGTGGAGGTCGACCTGCAGGGCACCGACCCGCTCGACGGCGCCGACGACGTGATCGAGGACCGCGACGGCGACGGCCTGTCGGACGACGAGGAGGACACGCTCGGCACGGATCCCGACGACCCGGACACCGACGACGACGGGCTCCTCGACGGGCGGGAGGTCAACGACACCGAGACCGACCCGCTCGACCCGGACACCGACAAGGGCGGCGTGAACGACGGCGACGAGGTGGACCGCGGCACCGACCCGCTGGATCCGTCCGACGACCTCCCCGAGGAGCCCGACACCGACGGCGACGGCCTCACCGACGAGGAGGAGGAGGACCTGGGCACCGACCCGAACGACCCCGACTCCGACGACGACGGCCTCGACGACGGGGACGAGCTCGACATCGGCACGGACCCGAACGACCCCGACTCCGACGACGACGGGCTGGGCGACGGCGACGAGGTCGATGGCGACACGGACCCGAACGACCCCGACTCCGACGACGACGGCCTCGACGACGGGGAGGAGATCGACCTGGGCACCGACCCGAACGACCCCGACTCCGACGACGACGGCCTCGACGACGGGGACGAGGTCGACGGCGGCACGGACCCGCTGGACCCCGACTCCGACGACGACCGGCTGGAGGACGGCGAAGAGGTGGACCTCGGCACGGACCCCAACGACCCCGACTCGGACGACGGCGGCGTGGACGACGGCGACGAGGTGGACCGGGGCTCGGACCCGCTCGACCCCGACGACGACCTCCCGGTCGACGACGTTGCGATCGGCAAGTACACGGGCGGGTGCACCGGCTGCGACAGCCAGGGCTCCCCGTTGGCGGGCTTCGGCGCGCTGGCCATGGGCCTCCTCGCGCTGCGCCGCCGCCGCACCAGCTAGCGCATCGCACGCAGGGTGTGCTGGAGCCGCGCTGCGGCGAGCGGCCGACCGGAGCGCTCCAGCAGCAGCCACAGCTGCACCTCCAGGTCCGCGGAGCGCCGCACCGCCGCCTCCCGCTCCGGGCCTGGTGGGCGCTCCGTCGCGATCTGCCGCAGCGCGACGATCTCGCGCCACAGGGTCACCTCGAGGCCTTCGCCCAACGCCACGCCTTCGGGGGGCGGTGGCGCCGTGCCCTCCCGTACGCGGCGCTCCCAGTCCCGCATCCGGACCTCGACGAGCTGCTCCAGCCAGTCCACGCGGCCCCCTTGCTCCCTACGTGCTCACCGGGCGCTGGGCGGCAACCGGACCACGTCTTCGCCGTTCTTCGCCAACACCAGCAACGTGTCGTCCGGCCGAACCGACACCGCCGCCGCCTCCACGCGGGTGGGTACCCGCACCACCTTCCCGCGCTGCGGGATGCGCCACACCTCGCCCCGACCGACCGCCCACAGGTCCCCGTCCGCCGTGCGCGCCAGGCTGTCGAGCGCGAGATCGGGCGTCCGCAGCTCGCGCAGGCGGCCTGCTTCGAACATCCGGACCGGCTCGGTCCCCCAGCGGCTGCCCAGCACCAGGCGACGCTCGTCGAGCCACGTGGCCAACACGGCGTCGTCGCCGTCCACCACGAGGCCCAGCGGCGAGCGCGGCAACGGCGTGCGGTGGGCCTCCCCGGTCCCCGCCCGCCACACCACCAGCTCGCGGCGGCCTTCGGTCACGCTCAACGCGGCGAGCGCGCGCGACGACGGTGACCACACGGCGCGGCCGCCCGGGCCCGCGACCTTCGTCACCTCGCCCGAGCCCAGGTCCACCACCCGCAGGCCCTCGTGGAGGTCGCCCACCGCCAGCGCCGCCGTGCGACCGTTCGGGGCCAAGGACAGGGTCCCCGGCTGGGCGTGTTTGCCGCCGATCCGGAGCTCCCGCGCAGCCGCCCGCGACGACGGGTCCCAGATCGACAACATCGGACCGCGCTCGGGCTCGTCCACCACGACCACCAGCCGATCCGTACCCGGCAACCAGGCGCCGTCGGTCACCGCGCCGCCGTACACCAGCGGACGCGTGCGCCGCGTGCCGAGCTCGACCAGCGTCTGCGCGCCCTCTCCGCCGTCCTCCCGCACCACGACGAACCGACCGCTGGGCGAGGGCCGGGGATCCAGCCACCGCCCGTCGAGGGTCACGCCCGCCCCGAACCCACCACCCACGATCGGGAACAACCCGGTGACCGGCGTCTCCCCGTCGTCGCGCCACATCCACACCCACGCGTCGTCGCCGGCGCACACCAGCTGCGGATCGCGCCACGGCGCGATGGCCGGCACGACGGACTCGGTGCTGCGGCCCCGTACGCGAAGCAGCGCGTCGTCGGAAGCGAAGGGGGACCCGCGGTCGACGAACAACGTGGGCCCAGCGCCGCAGCTCGCCGGGGCCCGACGCAGCTCGGCGCCCGTGCCCGGGGCGATGACCAGCTCCGCAGCAGGCGCGCTCGACCCCGTCGCGAGGGCAGCGAGGAGCCCGAGCCACAGCACCGGATGATCGCGCCGCACCGGTCCTCCACCGCGTCGAGACGTCCCTCGCGGTCGCTCCATTCACGGCGTGGCACACTCCCGCCGTGTCGCCGCTTCAGCTCCGTCACTGCAGGGTAGACGCCGCCGGCACCGTGGTGCGCGAGGACGGCGTCACCGTCCACCTCACCGCCAGGGAGCGCGCGCTCCTGCACCACCTCGCGGCGCGCCCGGAGCGGGTGGTGTCGCGCGAGGAGCTGCTGGTCGAGGTGTTCGGCATGGACGTCGCTGCCGTCTCGCGCGCAGTCGACGTGGCGATCCGGCGGCTGCGCGAGAAGATCGAGGGGGTCCCCGAGCAACCCGACCACCTCGTGACCGTGTTCGGACAGGGGTACCGGTTCGTCCCCACCACCACCACCGGGGCCCTGCCGCCCGACCCGTCCTTCGTGGGCAGGACCGAGCTGCTCGCCGGCCTGCGCGAGCGCCTGCAACGGCCGGGGACGCTGCTCCTCACGGGGCCTGCGGGGGTCGGCAAGACCCGCCTGTCCCGACGCGTCGTCGCTGGCGAGGCCGAGCTGGCCTGGGTCGACGTGACCGAGGCGCGCACGCGCGCCGACGTGGCGCAGCTCGTGGCGCGCGCCGTGGGCGTGGACGAGCCGGAGCGGCCCGAGGACCGCCTCGTCGGCCACCTGACCCTGGCCGAGCACCCCGTCCTGGTCCTCGACAACTGCGAGGGCGCCGCCGAAGCCGTGGGTGCGCTGGTCACCACCCTCCGCGCGCGGGTCCCTGCCCTCCGCGTGCTCCTGACGAGCCGCGTGTTGCTCCCGGCCGACCACGTGGAGGCCCTCCACCCCCTGACGCAGGCCGAGGCGGTGGCGCTGTTCCTCCTCCTCGCCGAGCGGGCCCGGCCGGGTGGCGTACGCCACGAGCTGGACGCCGTGGAGGTGCTCGTCGAGACGCTCGAGCGGGTGCCCCTGGCCCTCGCGCTCGCGGCGGGACGGGCCGGGGCGATGTCCGTCCGGGCCATGGTGGAGCGCAGCAGCGACCGGTTCCGCCTGCTCCAGACCCGCGATCGGGACGGCGACCCCCGCCAACGGAGCCTGGAGGCTGCGTTGGCTTGGTCCTGGGACCTCTCGACGCCGCGCGAGCGGGACGTGTTGTTCGCGTGCGCCTCGTTCCGGTCGGGCTTCACCGCCGAGGCGGTCCGCGCGGTGGCGGGCGGAGACGACGCAGCCGGCGTCCTCGCCACGCTGTGTGCGGGCTCGTGGCTCGAGGACCGCGGGGGGCGCTACGGCGGATACGCGTTCGTGCGGGAGTTCGTGGCGGCGCGGCTCGCGGCCGAGCCAGCCGAAGAGGACCGGGTGTTCCGGGCCCACGGCGCCTGGTTCCAGGCGGTTTCGTCCCGCTCGCGAACCGGTCGCGACCGCGCGCGCGCGCTGGCCGACGAACGCGACAACCTGGTGGTGGCCACCCAGCGGGCCTGCGACCGCGGCGACTGGCCAACAGCGATGGACCTCGGCTGGGCTGCGATCGACGTGCTCGGGCGCCGCGGGCCGTGGCCGACCGCCCTCGCGCTCCTGGAAGCGCTCGCGGCGTGGACCGGCGCGCCGCCCAGCGTACGGGTGCGGCTCGACCTGCAGCGAGCCCGGTTCCGGAACGGCCTCGACGTCGCGGGGGTGCTGCGGTTCGCGGAGTCCGCGCTGGCGGGCGCGCGGGCGATGGGAGACCCGGTGTTCACGGCGTTGGCGCTCCGCGCGCGCGGGATGGCGCTGCGGGAGCAGGGCGCGCTCCAGGAGGCGTGGCGCGACCTCGCGGAGGCCGAGGACCTCGTCCGGGGGGTCGACGTCCAGGCCCTCCTCGAGGTGATGGAGACCAGCGGCTCGCTGCTGCGCCTGCTCGGGCGCCTGGACGAAGCGGGGCAGCGGTGGCAGGAGCTCGAGCGCCTCACCCGGTCGGGCGGCGACGTGGTGTCCCGCGTGAACGCGCTCGGCAACCTGGCGCTGCTCGAGCGCAGGTCCGGCGCCCTCGATCGCGCCGAGGCCCGCCTGCGCGAGGTGATTCACCTCGCGGAGGACGCCGGTGTGCTCCGCCAGGCCACCATCGCCCACACGTCCCTCGGGTCGCTCCTCCTCGATCGCGGGGACCTCGACGGTGCGCGAGCGGCGTACCTGCGCGGAGGGGGCCTGGCGCGCGAGCTCGGGGAGCTGCCGCTCCTCGCCATGGCCGAGTCCAACCTGGGCCTCCTCGAACGGTACGCCGGGCAGTGGGACGTGGCCGAGCGCCTCATCCGGTCCGCGCTGCAGCGCTTCGCGCAGTATGGCGACGAGCGGCAGGTGGCGATCGCCGAGGGAAACCTGGGGGAGCTGCTGCTGCGGACGGGTCGCCTCGACGAGGCGCGTGGCTGGCTCCAGGGCGCCGTGGAGCACCACCGCCGCGCGTCGGTGGCCGCGGTCGAAGGCGAGTTCCTGAGCGCCCTGGCCGAGGTCCACCTGGCCGTGGGCGAGCGGGAGACCGCGCGCGAGCAGCTCGACCGCGCCGAGCGCCTGGTGCGCACGAGCCGCGAGCCGCGAGCCCTGTCCATCGTGCTGGCCCGCCGCGGACTCGTGGAGCACGCCGAGGGGCGGGACGCCCGCGAGACCCTGGCCGAGGCCCGCTCCCTCGCGCCCGGGGCGCGCCCCACCTCCGCCGCCGGCGACGCGATCGAGCGGCTCGCCGCCACGTTCACGTCCTGAGCGGTATCCTGCGCCCGGGAGGGCCCATGGCCGTGGTCTTGCGCGGAGCGAAGGTAGACGGCGTCGGGGTCACCGACCTGCGCCTCGAGGGCGGGACGATCACCCACTTCGGTCCGGGTGCGCCGGTAGCACCCGGAGACGAGGTGATCGACGGCGGCTTCGTCACGCCCCCGTTCGCCGAGCCCCACGTCCACCTCGACGCCGCGTTGCTCGGCGCGCGCGCCCCCAACGTCTCCGGGACGCTCCGCGAAGGGATCGCGAACTGGGCCCGCCTGCGGGAGGAGCTCACCGCCGCGGACCTCCGGGAGCGCGCGCTGGCCACCGCGGAGCTGTACGCCGGGTACGGCTGCCTCCGGCTCCGCACCCACGTGGACACCGGCTCGCTCCTGGCCGTCGAGACCCTGGTGGGCCTCAAGGGCGAGTTCGCGGCGCGCGGGCTCGAGCTGCAGGTCGTCGCCTTCCCGCAGGAGGGGATCCTGCGCGCGAAGGGCCGCCGGGCGCAGTGGGAGGCCGCCGTGCGGCTCGGGTGCGACGCCGTGGGCGGCATCCCCCACTTCGAGCGCACGACCGAAGAGGGCTGGGCCTCGGTGCGACTCGCGTTCGACCTCGCCGAGGAGACGGGCAAGCTCCTCGACTTCCACTGCGACGAGACGGACGACCCCGGGTCGCGCAACCTCGAGGTCGTGTGCGCCGAGGCCATCGACCGCGGCTTCGCCGGGCGCGTGGTCGCCGGCCACTGCACCGCGATGCACAGCTACCCGAACCCGTACGCCGCCAAGGTCGCCGAGCTCGTCGCGACGTCCGGGGTGCAGGTCGTCGCCAACCCGCTCGACAACGTCGTCCTGCAGGGCCGCTACGACACGTACCCCCGGCGCCGCGGCCTCACCCGGGTCGACGCCCTGTGGGCAGCCGGCGCGATCGTGGGCATCGGCCACGACTCCGTCCAGGACCCCTGGTACCGACTGGGCACCGCCAACCTCCTCGACGCCGCGTACATGCTGGTCCACCTGGGGCACCTCACCGGCGAGGCCGACCTCCTGCGGGCCTTCCGCACGCTCCACCACGAGAACCACCTGCCGTTCGGCGGTCCCCCGGTGCTCGCGGCGGGCGCGCGGGCCCAGCTCCTGTGGTGGCCCTCGACCGACCCGGTGGACCTGCTGCGCGACCGGCCCCGGCCGCGTGTGTTCCGGTGACCACCACGCTCCTGCACCTGCCGATGTCACCGTGGTCGGAGCGGGCGCGGTGGGCGCTGGACACCAAGCGGGTGCCGTACACGACGGAGCGCTACCAGCCGCTCCTCGGTGAGCTGCACCTGTGGCGCCTGCGCCGCGGCCACCCGGGGCCGGTCTCCGTGCCCGTGCTGGTGCGCGAAGACGGCCCCCCGCTCTGTGATTCCGTCGAGATCGCGAAGTGGGCCGACGCCCGGGGATCGGGGCCGTCGCTGTTCCCGGCGGATCGGCTCGACGAGATCGGCGCGCTCGTGGCCCTCGCGGATCGGGCGGCCGACGCCGGGCGGGCGCGGGCCCTGCGCCGGATGGCCGCGTCGGAGGTGGCGCTGCAGGAGCAGGTCCCCGACTGGCTCGCGTGGGGTGGGGCCGCGTCCCGGCGCCTGGCCCGCTTCGGGGTGGAGCGGCTCCTCGCGAAGTACCGGGGCGAGGCGGACGGCGTGGCGCGGACCCAGCTCCTCGGGGCGCTGGACGAGCTCCGCGAGTGGCTGGAGCGCGGGAGCGTGGTCGACGGCGCGAAGGTGCTGCTGGGGCAGTTCACCTTCGCCGACATCGCTGCAGCGCAGGCCCTCGCGTTCGTCCGGCCCCCGGAGGGCGCCCTGCCGCTGGGCCCGGGCAGCCGCGAGGCCTACACCGATCCGTACGTCGCCGCGGTGTCGGAGGACCTGCTGGCCTGGCGCGACGCGCTCTATGCGCGGTTCCGGTAGGGGGCGCGGTGGACGAAGCGCAGCGACGCGTGGTCTCCGAGGGGTTCCACGCGCGGGTGTACGCGAAGGTGAAGGAGGTGCCCCCGGGCCGGGTGGCGACCTACGGAGACGTAGCCGCAGCGCTCGGGAGCCCGCGGGTGGCCCGGCACGTGGGCTGGGCGCTCGCCGCGTGCGGCGACGACGACGTACCCTGGCACCGGGTCATCAACGCCACCGGACGCATCAGCGGGCGCGGAGAGGTGCCCCGCGCGGCGCTCCAACAGGCGCTCCTGGAGGCCGAAGGCGTGGTCTTCGACGCCAGCGGGCGGGTCCGCCTGCGCGCGCTCCGGCACCCGTTCGCGGTGCCCTGATCACGCGTCGTCTTCGCAGCTCTCGCCCACCAGCGGGACCTCGGGGCTGCGCTCGAGCGGGACCTCGTCGACGGGTCCCGACTCGATCCGCACGACCTCGAACGCCAGGCGCGAGCCGGCGAGGTCGCAGCTGTCCGCCTGATCGGTGAGGTCCCACGCCGACAACAACACCACGCGGTAGGTCTCGCCGCGGAGGTGCACCCCCATCGGCGAGCCCGGCAGCAGCTCGAGCTCCGCGCCGTCGGTGCGGAGCCACGCGCTCTGGAGCTCGACCTCCCACCCGCCGCGGCGCACAGGACCGAGGTCGTTGCCGCGCCCGAGCAGGCCCTGGCCGAACCCGGACTCCGTGAGCTGCCCGGGGGCGACGGGCTCGAGCAGGTACAACACCTCGCCTTCGGGCGTGAGGAGCGCCATCGCGTGCTCTCGGGTGCCGGGGATCTCTGCGACCGCGAGCCGGGCGACGCGGCCGTCGAACACCGAGAGATCGGCGCCGCCCCGCGAGACGACCTCCACCGTGAACGCCGCGGAGCTGGAGGTCACCGTGACCTCCCACCCGGTGCCGTCCGCCTCGATCGTGACCAGCCCGAGCACGTCGATCCGCCCCGTGACCTCGCTCGACGGCGTGACCCGCGCCTGCTCGAGGTTCGACCGCTCGAACGACGACTCCGGCTCGACCTGTGGCGCACAGGCCACCAGGGCCAACGCCACCGCTCCGATCCATCCACGCATCCCGACCTCCGACCCACGCTGTTGCCCGGGGACGGTCGCAGCCGTCACTCGCAGCCACGGAACCGAAACCAAAAACGACGACCCAGGCTCCGGGGGGAGTCGTTACGTTCGACGCGGGAGGGACGGATGTCGGCAGCTTCCAACCGCGCAGGGCACCCCGACGAGCGTGACACCGGCGTGGAGTTCGTGGCGGAGACGCTGCTGCCCACCGTCCACGGCGATCTCCGGGTCCGGGCGTACCGCGACCACCGCACGGGTACGGAGCCCCTGGCCATCGTGTCGGGGGAGGTCGAAGGCCGCGCAGGCCTCGCGGTCCGCGTGCACGACGAGTGCCTGACGAGCGAGGTCCTGGGCTCGCTCAAGTGTGACTGCAAGGACCAGCTCGACCACGCCATCGCGTACATCCGCGAACACGAGGGAGTGGTGATCTACCTGCGCCAGGAGGGTCGGGGCATCGGCCTCGCCAACAAGATCGCCGCGTACGCGCTGCAGGAGCAGGGCCTGGACACCGTCGACGCGAACCGCGCGCTGGGCCTGCCGGACGACGCCCGCCGCTACCACGCCGCGGCCGCCATCCTCGCCGACCTCGGCCTCACGGACATCCAGCTCCTCACCAACAACCCGCGCAAGATCGAGCGGCTCGAGGCGGAGGGTGTTCACGTGGTGGGCCGGATCCCGGTCGTCACCACCACCAACAAGCACTCCCACGGCTACGTCCGCGCCAAGACCGTGCGGATGGGCCACCTGATCGATCTGCCGATTGCCGTGAAGTGACGGCGCCGTGAAGTGACAGGCGCCGCGCGGTGATCAGGGGCAGGTGAGGACAGTGTCGTCGAGGTCCCAGGTCTTCACGAGGGTGGAGAAGTCTCGGATCGACGGCTCCCCGCAGATGCGGTCCCGCAGCGCCTCCGCCTGGCTGGCGCGATCCACGTACTCGACGTGGAAGATCGCCTTGCCGTCGTCCCGGAACGGCTGGAGCGTGTCGCACTCGTCGTAGGAGAGGCACTCCTCGTTGAGCGCCCAGTCGAACGCGCCGTGCAGGTCGCCCACCAGCCCCACGGCGTTCTTGAGCCCGACGGAGAGCCCGCGGGCGTGCGCTTCGGTGGACAGGAACCGCAGGAAGTCGAGCTGATCGGCCCGGGTGAGGTCGAACCCGGTGTTGTTCTGGTAGCCGTCGACGTTGTCGGGCTCCACGGCGTCACACGCTTTCTCCACGGCGAGGTCGAGCCGCGCGGTGAGCACGCTGCGGACGGTGGGATCGCGGACGTCGAGCCAGCGTTCGCCCGGCCACCCGTCGAGGGGTCGCCCGATCGCGGGGACCGGGAAGTCGTCCGCGTCCGATCGCCAGGCCTCGATGGAGCCCGCGGAGAAGTAGCAGATCACGCGCTTCCCGTCGGTGTGCAGCGCATCGAGGTCGCGCTGGGGTGTGTCGAACAGGTCGAGGTCGTACACCTCCACCGGCAGCGAGAGGTCGGCGTTGCCCGCGAGCTGCCACTGCCACGTGGTCCCGAGCGGCGGGCTCCAGGGCGCGGGGGCCGTGTCCGGATCGGAGTCCGTATCCGTGTCGGAGTCCGTGTCCGTGTCGGAGTCCGTGTCCGTGTCGGTGTCGGTCTCCGACGGGGAGGCGGGGGGCGGCGGGGAGGCAGCGCGACAGGCGAGGAGGAACCACATCCCCCGAGCGTAGCTCACCGCACGCCGAACCGCGCCCGGGTGCGCTCGCGGGCGAGGCCGTACAACACCCACCCCCCGAGCGGCGCGAAGCACCCCGACACCAGCAGCAGGCCCGCTACCGCCACCGCGTTCCCCCAGGCCGCCGGATCGCGTCGGCGCAGCACCCCGAGCCCCGCCGCCGCCGGCAGGGCGCCGAGCCCCAGGAACAGCGCGCCCTCGGTGACTGCGACGCACAGCCCCGTGACCAGCGGCCCGCCAGGGTGCACACGGAACTCCGGCGCAGTGGCTCCCGCCAGGAAGCCGGCCGGGACAAAGAACACCCCGAGCGCCAGAAGCGGAGCCGCCGCCACCAGCAGCACCCAACCTGCCGCCCGCTCGTGGAGGTCGACGTCGCCCTCCGACGCCTGGGCGGTCACCGCGGGCTCCGGCGCGAGGACCGCGTACGCGACGTAGCCTCCCAGCAGGGGATTGCAGAACACCAACAACCCGGCTGCAGCCACGAGCCCGAGCACGCGCCCCGAGCCTTCGCGGGACACCAGGTGGCTGGCCACGAAGAAGCCGGCGCCGCCGAGCTCGGCGACCAGCGCGAGCCCGGTGACGAACGCGACGCCCAGGTACGGAGCGTCCCGGAACTCGGGGTCGACCCACGGCATCACGAAGCCCAGGCCCAGCAGCATGATGCCGCCGACGCCCGCTAGCCACGCGACGGCGCCGAACAGCGCCTGCGTGACGGCGAGGTGCGGGTTCATCCGAACTTCGGGAGGTCGCCCGCGGCCAGGCGGTCCCGGGCGAGCGCGAATGCCTCGTGCGGCGCATACACCGCCACGCTCTCGCCGAACGGGAGCTCGATCGACGATCTCCGTTCGACCCCGCCGAGGAGCTGCAGCTTCCACCGCTCGTAGGGCACGGGCCGCGCCTCGACCCACCCGCCCGGCAGGAAGTGGGACCGGCCCGCGCGCGGGCGCTTGCCCTCGACCATCAGCTTCGCCGCCACGAGCGCGTCCGCAGCGCGATCGTAAGCCTTGGGCGTCCACCCGTTCCAGGCGCACACGTCCTTCTTCGTGGGGTTCGGGAGCGCCAGGGTCTGCAGGTACAGCACCGCCGCCTCGGTCGGGAGCTTCCACCGCGACGCCACCGTGGAGACCGCCTCCGGCGCGGAGAGCGCGGGGTTCGCTGCGTACGCGCCGGTCGGCAGCGCCTCGGTCCGGAGGTGCTCGCGCCAGGCCCGCAGCCGGGGCACGAACCCGAGCGCCGTGGGCAACGCCGCGAACTCGTCGTCCCCGGACCGCGCGGCCAACGCCGCCGCAGCCGCCGCCGCTTCCGCGCCGAAGGTGGCGGGGTTGACGATGGCCGTCACGCAGTCGTCCGCGAGGATCACGCGGAGCCCGGGCAGGGTGCGGACGTTGCCCTCCGCGCGACCCGCGACCACGTCGAGCCACTTGCGGCCCTGCTTCTCGTCGTCGGGCCAGGCATTCCCCCCTTCGAGCCACATCCCAGGGGCCGCGAGCCTCGCCAGCACCAGGTCCAGCAGGCGCCCGAGGTTGGCGCGGAGCGGGTCCCCGGCCGGCAACACGGACAGCGCCCAGGGCACGCCCTTGACGAGCTGCGCCACCGCGTCCGCGTCGAACACGTCGCCCTTCACCGTGATCGAGAGCTCCTCGGATACGACGTACTCCGCGTCCCGGGCGAGGCCCGACACCAGGTCCGGCGCGCCGAGGGCGTCGAGGATCCAGTCCCCCCCGAGCTGCTTCTCGGCGGCAGCGCGGAGCTCGGCCGGCACCGGCACCTGCGCGCCGAAAGCAGCGAGGAACCTCTCGATCACGCGCCCCACGTCGGGGGCCGCGAAGGCAGCGGGGTCGTCGGGCGCCGCTGCTGCGAGCACGGCGCGCAGGCGCTCCCCACCCAGCCGCTGCAGCTCGGTGCGGCCGGCCTCCGCCTCCTTGACCTTGAGGTCCAGCCGCTCGCGGTAGTCGCCGAGCCAGTTCCGCCAGGCGTAGAAGCCCGGTCCCGCCGCCAGCAACAGGGTCGCTGCGGCGCCGGACAGCCCGGTCGCCGCCGCCAGGCGCTCGACGTCGGCCGCCACCAGGGCCTCCCGGCGCGGATCGGCCGCCAGCAGCGCCACCACCCAGGCCACGTCCTGGGGAGCCGGCGGCGGGCGAACCTCGTCGCGCTCGAGGGCAGCGCCGGGCGGTGAGCCGGGACCCACGGAGCGCGTGGTCACGTCGAACGGGCCCTCGTCCGACCAGGTGTCGTCGGTGTGGACCACGAACCGCGTGTCGCCTTCGACGACCACCCAGTCGTCGATCAGGTTGCGTTCGCCGTCCGACAGGCGGGTCCGCAGGAACGGCGAGCTCAGGTCCGGGAACGACCACGACGCCTCGCGGATCGACAACGCGGGGAGCGCGCACCACGCGGTGAGCACGGCCCGCACCCGCTCGCGCTCGGCGTCCGGCAGGCCGGGCCGCGCGAGGACCCAGCCCACCGCGCGGACGTCGGTCCCGATCGCCCAGAACGACTCCTCGATGGCCAGGGGCGCAGCGTCGGTCGCGCCAGCCAGGAACGCCGACTCCTCGCGCATGGCGCGCAGCAGGTCGGTGCCGTCGTGGGTGGAGCCGGGCCCGGCCACCCCCAAGACGTCGGACCAGTCGGACAACGTGGGGGTGCCGTCCGGGAGCTCGTCCTCGCTGTCGGTCGCCCCGCCCTGGCGCCACTCGCGGAGCCGCTCGGCCAGCGCGTGGGCCCGGGCCACCTGGCGCACCACGCCGACGCGCAGCCGGGGCGCCGCGATCGCGGGGGCCGCCGCACCCACGGCAGCTGCCGCCGCGTCGGGCTCGGCGTCCGCGGGGACAGCGGCGAGCAGGGCGCGCGCCACGTCGACGTCGACCGCCCGCAGGAAGTCGCTGCCCGCCGGATCCCGGACGGTCGTGTGCCACCAGCAGCGCGCGGGGAGCTGGCCGGCGTCGGGGGCCTCGTCCACGACGTCGCCCTGGGGGTCGAACAGCTGGAGGCCGCGCCAGCGCTTCTCGAGCGCGCGCGCACCACCGCCGCCGGGCCACGGACCCAGCCAGTCCGGAGACGTGTTCCCAGCCCAGGTGTCCCCCGCCAGCGTCTCCCAGGTGTCACCGTCGAGCGTGCGCAGGCCGACAGGCGCGGGGTGCGCAGGGTCACCGAGCCACGACAACCAACACGACCCCAGGCGCTCGGCCGGCACGCCGGCCAGGAACGACGGCGGGGGGCCGTCCATGCGTCGCCCGGTGGCGGGTTCCACCCGCGTGAGGCAGTCGTCGTCGGTGACCGTCCAGGCGTGGGTCCCGTCGGAGAGGAACTCGTTCTGCTCCGGCCAGCCGCCGCGGTCCCCGGCGCGCACGACGCCGCCCCCCGCGAACACGCCGCCCCCCGGCACCGGGAACACGGGCTCGAGCGGGTCGCCGTACCAGGGGATGTCGGCCTCGAACAGGTCCGCCGGCGCGGACGACCAGTAGGCGCGCTCGCCCTCGTCGGTGTCGAGGCCCACCAGCAGGGCCCCGTCGAGCCAACGCACCGCGCGAAGCGTGCCGCCTTTGGGCACCTTGAGGTCGAAGGCCGCGACCCGCGCGCCGTCCGGACCGAGCACCACGGCACGCCGCGGAGAGGCCACCACGACCCACGGCCAGCCGCCGCCGAGCGTGAGCTCATCGCTGCCGAGCTCGTCCACGACGGCGTCGTACGCGGGCCATCCCCGCTCTTCGAGCACGCCGCCCCGCAGCGACGCAGCCAGCGCAGGCGCCACGTCCACCGCCGCGAGCTCTCCCGCCAGCTCGGGATCCGCCTGCAGCTCCGCCCACGACACGTTCGTGAGCGAGTCCAGCGCGTCGTCCGCCTCTCCCAGCGGACCCCTGGCCAGGCTCGCGAGCAGGCCGCGCAGCGCGTCGAGCCGCATCCGGGCGATCGGCGGACGGGCGCGGGCGACGGTGTTGAACGCGTCCTCGGACAACACGCGCGGCACGAGGTGGGCGAGGGTGGCGGCGTGTTGCGGGTGCGCCAGCAGCGCCGCCAGGGATCGCGGGCGCGGCTCGGCCGGGAGCCCGAAGCCGGCGGGAACGTCTTCGCCGGCGGCCCACCCCCGCAGGCGCAGGTCGGCGTCTTCGTGCAGCGTCAGGCCGACCCCGAGCTCGAGCGCGAGGTCGACCACGTCGGGATCGACCCAGCTGCGACGGACCACGACCGCCGCCCCCTGGACGTGCCGCGCCAGGTACCGCAGCACCTGCAACGCGGGACCGTAGCGGTCCGGCACCCAATCGAGGAAGCGCTCGAGCCAGGTCGCCGGAGCCGCGGGGCTCGCGACCCGCGCGAACACGCCAGCGCCCTGCAGCAACGCCAGCCAGCGGTCGGCGAAGTCGTCCTCCACGTCGCCCCAGCGGGAGGTCGAGCCCTTCGGGAACCGGCTCGCCAGCGCGTCCTGGAACGCGGCATCGCCGCCGGCCAGCGCCACGATGGCGGGCGCGAGCTCGTCCCACACGGCGGCGGGCGCATGGTCGAGGGCGGGCGCGCCCATCACCTCGCGCAGCCAGCGTCCCTGGGCTTCCCGGGGCTCGACGCCAGCGGCAGTCGCGAGCCGAGCGAGGTCCTTGGCGAAGGCCGCCCAGGGCGGGAGGCCGCCGTGGGTGCGCCCGACGGCCAGGGCCAGGAAGCGGTCGAGCGCCGAGGCCGCGCCCGCAGCAGCGCCCACGTCCTTGATCCAGGCCTGGATCGACTTGACCGTGACCGCGCCCACGAGCGCGAACTCGAGGAACGCGGTGGCGGTGCGGCCGGGGTCCGTGACGAGACCGTACGACGCCTCGGCGGCGCGCGCCTTGTCGAAGAACGTGGCGGCGAACTTGAGGTTCCCCACGTCCACGAACACCCGCGCCACCTGCTCGTGGAACGTCGGGAGCACGGCCGGGGCCTTGCGCTCGAAGGTGCGCGCGAGCTCCACGAACCCGTCGCGGGCGTGCCCCGGCTTGCTCTGGGCCTGGCGGGCGAGCTTGCGGAACTCGGGCAACACGGACAACGCGAGCTGGCCGTTCCTGGGATCGTGCACCAGCGTCCACTGGGGGAACCCGAGCGAGCGGCGGCGCTGCCGACCCACCACCGGAGCGGCCGCAGTGGGCGCGAACCCGGCGACGGCGGCGAACGCGTCCTCCCCGCGCGTGAGGGAGTCCGGAACCAGCCGCACGACCACGCGATCGGGGAGACCACCGTGGACGAAGGTGCGAGCGACGACCACGTCG
Source organism: Myxococcota bacterium (assembly GCA_044356535.1). Lineage (GTDB taxonomy): Bacteria > Myxococcota_A > UBA796 > UBA796 > JACKER01. The sequence continues at coordinate 56,804 of JBIKWC010000007.1, read as the reverse complement.
GCGTCCGCGACGGCGGCGGAGGCAGGGGTGTCCTGGACGAGGCCACCGGCGTCGAAGGCGAATCGGTCCACGGGGCCTCCTGGGGTCCGCATGGAAGCCCGGAAGGGTGCCCCGCGTCAACGCCCCCGCCACCGGGAGGATAGCAGGGCCGATGCACAGTTCGGTGGGGCGCGGGCGCTTCTTCGAGGACCCTGACGGCATCGTCACGGTCGCGGATCCGGGCATGTGCCAGGCGTGGGGCGCGCGGACGCTCGTCGGGCGCCCGCGGGCCGAGCTGTGGCTGGAGCTCCCGACGGTCACCGGGGAACACGCGGAGGGCGAGGCCGTTGCGCAGCGGGTCGATGGGACCGTCGCTGCCGATCCTGTTCGTCTCCGGCCACGTCCCGGACCCTGCGGCGCTGGAGGCGTTCGGGCCGGTGCTGCGCAACCCTTCCTGCCGGGCCAGCTGCTGCAGGTGCTCCGCGGCCTCCTGGGTGGTTCGTGATGTGGTTGCTGTTCGCGTGTACTCCGTCTCCCGAGCCCTCGGACCAGCCCACCGGGCCCGACTCCGGCGGCGCCACGGCCGACACCGCAGCCGCCGAGACCCTCACCGTCCTGGGGCTCAACCTCCACTGCCTGAAGCTGGAGGGCACCCCGTTCGCCGACCAGGAGGCGCGCTTCGCGGCCATCGCGCAGGAGGTCGACGCGCGCGGCGTGGACGCGGTCGCGGCCCAGGAGGTGTGCGTCGGGGCGCAGGACGCGCGCACGTTGTTCCTGGACGCGCTGGCGGCGGCCACGGGCGCCCCGTGGGAGGTCGCGTGGGCCTACGCGCACGTGGGCTGGGCCGGCACCGAGGACGAGGCCGACGAGGGCGTCGCGGTGTTCGCCCGGGAGCCCCTGCGCGGGAGCCGGGAGGTCGCATACGTGGCGCCGGGGGTCCTGCGCCGCGTGGCCCTCTCCGCCACGCTCGCGGACGGCACCGAGCTCGTGAGCGTGCACCTCGACTACGACGACGAGGGCGCGCGCGAGGACCAGGCGCGGCAGACGGCGGTGGCGCCGCTCGTGGCCACGCTGGACGCCGTGGTGGCCGGCGACCTCAACGCCCGCGCGGGCTCCGCCACCCACGGCGCCTTCGGGCTCCAGGGCTGGGTGGACGCCACGGCCGACCTCGACGCGGACCGCATCGACCACACCTTCGTCCACCGCGGCGCGACCTGGGCCCCCGCGGGCGCGGAGCTGGTGTTGCCCGACGTGTCCGACCACCCCGGCGTGCTCACCACGTTCACCCGCCGGGCGTCGCCCGCGCTGGCGGTCACGCGGTTCGTGGCGACGGTGGACGTGGGCTTCGGCAACGCAGTGTCCCTCCGCGGCGACACCCCGCCCCTGTCCTGGGACCGCGGCTGGTGGGCCGTCCCCGTGGACGCCGCGCGCTGGGAGCTCGTCTCCACCGAGCTCACCGGGCCGCTGGCGTTCAAGGTGCTGCGCAACGACGCGGACTGGGAGCTCGGCGACGACCACGTGGGCGACGCGGGTGAGGAGCACGTCTTCACCCCGACGTTCCCGTGAGCCCGGCGACCCGGGCGCGCGCGGTGGCGGCCGCCGTGTCGGTGAGCACGCTGCTCGTGGGGCTCGCCTTGTTCCGCTGGGCCCACGGTCCCGTGCGCGGACTGCTCGGCGACGTGCTGGTGATCGTGTTCCTGGTGGCGGGGCTGGCGGCGGCGGGCCTGGGGACGGCACGGTCGCGGCTGGTGGCGGTGGGGGTGGTGGCCCTGGGAACGGAGCTGTTCCAGGGGCTGCACCTCGTGCCCCGGGACGCGCCCTGGTGGGTGCACCTGACGGTGGGCTCCACGTTCGACCCCGTGGACTTCGCGGCCTACGCGGTGGGGCTGGCGCTGGCGGCGCTCGCGGAGCGGAGCTGGGGGCCGACCCGGGACCTGCGTGCTGCTGGTTGACCGAACCGTCCAGGGCCGGTATCGTGCGCTCGGAGGTCCGATGTCGCGGAGCATCCTGTGGTTCCTGGTCGGGTTCGCGGTCGGGTGTGGGGGCGACGACCCGAAGGACAGCCACAGCGGCGCGACGGAGTCCGACACGGACACCGACTCCGATACAGACACGGACACCGACTCCGATACGGACACGGACACGGACACCGACACCGACACCGACACCGACACCGACACCGACTCTGATACGGACACCGACACGGACACCGACACCCACACGGGCACCCCGACCGGCGCGGACGCCGACGGCGACGGCTTCCCCGCAGGTGTGGACTGCAACGACAACGACGCCCTGCTCAATCCCGCCGCAGTCGAGATCGCGGGAGACGGTATCGACCAGGACTGCGACGGCACCGAGACCTGCTTCCAGGACGCGGACAACGACGGCGCGAGGTCGTCCAGCGTCGTGATCAGCGTGGATGTCGACTGCCGCGATGCCAACGAGGCGCAGGTGGCCGACCCCCTGGACTGCAACGACGCGAACGCGACGGTCTACCCCGGGGCGGTCGAGGTGGTCGGAGACGAGGTCGACCAGGACTGTGACGCCAACGAGCTCTGCTACCAGGACGCCGACGGGGACGGCGCGAGATCGATCACCACCGTGCTCAGCGTGGATGTCGACTGCCGGGACGCCAACGAGGCCACAGCCGCGACGCTCGAGGACTGCAACGACGCCGATTCGACCATCTCACCCCTCGCGGTGGACCCGCCGGGTGGCGTCGACCAGGACTGCGACGGGCTCCCGTAGCGCAGAGGAGCGAGGATGGCGGTGGGTCGCGACGTTCCGCTCGTGCCCGAGCGCGGGCGGTGGGTTCCTGTCCGCGGGTCCCACCTCCTGCAGGACACCGACCCGCTCGGGCCCGACGAGCGCGCGTGTGCAGACCTGGCGAGGCCGCTCGGCGGCGCGACCATCGGCGGGTTGATCGTGTTCCAGGTGGGCCTCGTCACCACGCTCACCGCGCTCGGAAGCGCCACGAACGCACCCCAGAACGCGCTCCGCGGCATCGGGGGCAACCAGGACCTCCTGGTCCCGACCGACGGCTCGCTCCTGACGACCGGCGTGTGGCTCGGCCTGGCCCTGACCGGCCTCGCGCTGGTCGGGATGCCCTCGTGCTGGTTCGCGCGGGTGTGGTTGCTGAGGCTCGCCCACACCGGCGGTCGGCACGGGTGGACCCTCGCCCGCGCGGTGGATCCGGAGGGCACCCTCTCCGACGAAGCCCGGTGGCGCGCGATCCTCCAGCGGGAGGCCGCGACCGGCGGCGCACGCCCCGAGAGCGTCGTGCGCTGGGTGCGCGCGCTGGCGGCCCCACCGGACCCCGCCCTGCGCCCCTGGGTCTCCGGGCTCCGCGAGCACCTCAAGGACGGCGAGGCCCAGGCGCAGCAGGCGACGGCCTCCGCGCCCGGAGGAGTCGCCGAGGTCCCGTTCGCCGGCCGGTCGTACGAGGCCTCGGAGCTGGCCGGCCTGTGCCGGACCGGGCTCGAACACGTGCGCGAGGTGCTCGTCCGCATGCCGTGACGGGGTGTAGCGTATCGAACGAGACCGGACCGAAGACCGTCGCAGAGTCGACGTCCGTGGACGTCCGGGGGCGCCCGGTGGGCCGCGTGTGCGAGGAGCCGGGGTGTTTCCAGGCGCATCAGCCGCCGGGCGGTCCGGCACGCTCCTCGCAAAGCAGGGGCCAGACAACACCCGGCGCCCATCGCGCCACCTCCCCTGGAGCCCCGATGCCCGCGACCGCACCGTCGAAGCCTGCCGAGCGGACCCCCAGGTCGGCCGAGTCCCTCAGCCCGCCGGACGCTGTGGACCTCCTCAGGGCCGACCACCGCGAAGCGGAGGAGCTGTTCGAGAAGTACAACGCGGCGACCCGGGACACCACCCGGCGGTCGATCGCGGACGAGGTCTGTCGCGCGCTCACCGTGCACTCGCTGCTCGAGGAGGAGATCTTCTACCCGGCGTGCCGGGCCGGCGGCGTGGAGGCCGAGCTCCTGGACGAGGCCGACACGGAGCACGCCACCGCGAAGGCGCTCATCGCGCAGATCGAATGCGGGACGCCCGCCGAGCGGAACTGGGACGCCAAGGTCAAGGTGCTCTGCGCGCAGATCGAGCACCACGTCCAGGAGGAGGAAGGGGAGGAAGGCATCTTCGACCAGGCGCGCAGCGCGGGCCTCGACCTCGACGCGCTCGGGGCCGAGATGGCCGCCCGCCGGGCCGAGCTGATGCGGTAGCTCGGCACCTCGGGCGCTCCCGACGACCCGGCCGCCCGGGAGCTGGTAGGCTGCGCCCGCGGAGGCGCGGGTGAAGCTGCGGGTGCGGACGCTGGACGTGGGCGACGACGGAGAGGTGCGGTGGTGCCCCGACGCGTTCGTGCAGTGGGAGGGGCCTGCCCTCACCCAGGTCTCGGCCTGGCGCGGCGAGGTCGTGGACGAGGACCTGCGGCCCGGCGTGTTGCTCCCCGGCTTCGTCGACGCGCACGTCCACTGGGCCCAGACGCGCATCGTGGGCTCCGCGAGCGGGCCCCTCCTCGACTGGCTCGCCCAGACCACGTTCCCCGAGGAGGCGTCGTTCGCCGAGCCCGCGCAGGCCGCCCACGTCGCCGGGTTGTTCCTCGACGCGCTGGGCCGCAGCGGCACCACGCTGGCGCTCGCGTACGGGCCCGTGTTCCCCGCGGCCACCGAGGCGCTGATCCAGGCGGCGGTGGCGCGCGGCCAGGCCCTGATCACGGGCCCCGTGTTGATGGACGACCACTCCCCGGAGGCCCTGCTGTTGCCCGCCGAACGGGCCCTGCCGGCCCTGCGGGCGCTGGCCGCGCGGTACCACGGGCGGGACGGCATCGAGCTGGCGGTGATCCCGCGCTTCGCGCTGTCCTGTACGCAGGGGATGCTGCAGGGCGCAGGCGCGCTCGCGGCCGAGCTGGGGCTCCGGGTCTCCACGCACCTGTCCGAGAACGGGGTGGAGTGCCGCATCGCCACCGAGCGGTTCGGCGCCCCGGACTACCTCGCGGTGTACGAACGCGCGGGGCTCCTGCAGCCGGGCGCGGTGTTCGCCCACTGCATCCACCTGTCCGCGTCGGAGTGGGCGCGCCTGCAGGCCGCGGGCGCGGTCGTGGCCCACTGCCCCGACTCGAACGACTTCCTGGGCAGCGGCGGCATGCCGGTGGCGGCGTGGCGCGCGTCGGGGGCGCTGCTCGCGATCGGCACCGACGTGGGCGCGGGGCGCAGCTTCCGCGTGCCGCGCATCCTGTCGGCGGCCTACGACAACGCCTTCCGCCAGGGCATCCAGCTGGCGCCGTCGGAGCTGTTGTGGTGGGGCACACGCGGCGGGGCGGTGGCGCTGGGGCACCCGGAGAAGGGCCTGCTCGAGCCCGGGAAGGACGCGGACATGACGCTGTTCACGCCCCCGCCCTGGGCAGACCAGGCGCAGTCCGTGCTCGCTGCGCTGCTGTTCGACCACGACGCCGGCCCGATGGCCGCGACCTGGGTGCGCGGCCGCGAGGTCCACCGGCGCGCGGCGGGGTAGACTGGCGCAGGAGCGACGATGGACCTCAAGAAGTTGCCCGCCCCCCTGGTGGCGGCGCTCTCCCTCGCGGCGCAGGGGTGTATCGCCTCGGGCTGCCTGACGGTGAGCGACAAGACCAACTGGTCCGAGCCGACCGGCGAGACGGGGATCGGGCCCTGCCTCGCGCCCATCCTCGACCACACGGGCCACACGGGCTGCCTCTCGCCGCCCCCGACCGAGACCGGCACCCCCGGCGGGTTCGATCACACGGGCGCGACCAGCGGCTCCGGTTCCAGCGGCTCCGGGTCCAGCGGGTCGGGCGCCTCCTCCACCGCGATCGACACCGACGCCGTCCTCGACCGCCTCCCTCCGGACGTCCGCCAGCGGCTCGCGCGGCCGTGACCCGCGCCCGGCGCCCGGCGGGGTAGACTGGCGCAGGAGACCCGATGGACCCCAAGAAGTTGCCCGCCTCCCTGGTCGCGGCGCTCTCCCTCGCGGCGCAGGGCTGTATCGCCACGACCTGCCTGTCCGTCCTCAAGGACGACACCGCCACCTCTCACACCGGCGACACCGCGACCGGGCCCTGCCTGCAGCCTATCTACGATCACACGGGCGACACGGCGGTGGGCCCCTGCCTGTCCCCCGAGCGGCACACGGCGGAGAGCAGCGGGACCGGAGCCACCAGCACCACCGGCGGCACGGGCGCGACCGGCGGCAGCGGAGCGACCACCGCGATCGACACCGACGCCGTCCTCGACCGCCTCCCCCCGGACGTCCGCCAGCGGCTCGGGCGGCCGTGACCCGCGAGGCACGCTGATGTCGGTCGCCCACGGTGGTGGCAGCACCGACGGCGCGACGGTCCCCCGGCTCGACATCGAGCTGTCCCCCTCCTGTGACCACGCCTGCGCGCACTGCTACAACGTGTGGAACGCCGCCCCCGGCGACCCGCAGGCGGGCTACGACCTGCGCGGACAGCTCGCGACCGCCGCGTTCCTCAAGCTCCTCACCAAGGCCGTCACGCAGTCGGGCGCCACCCACCTCACGCTCACCGGCGGCGAGCCGCTGCTCCGCAAGGACGCGCTCGCGATCGTGGAGCACTGCACGAAGCTCGCGCCGTCGGTGTCGCTGATCACGAACGGCAGCCACGTGCCCCCCGCCACCGCCCGCCGCCTCGCGGAGCTCGGGGTGGAGCAGGTCCAGCTCACGCTCCTCGCCGGCGACCGCGCCCGCCACGACCACCTCAAGGGCGCCGTGTGCTTCGACGACACCGTGCGCGCCGCCGTCGAGCTGCGGGACGCCGGCGTGCCCGTGGTGTGCTGCTTCGTGGCGATGGCCGAGAACGAAGGTGAGCTGCCGCGCGTGCTCGAGCTGTGCGCCGTGCTCGGCATCCGGTACCTGTCGTACAACCGGATGTCCCCCACGGGCGGCGCCATCCACCACGTCGAGCGCCTGCTGCCGTCGATCGAGGCCGTCGAGGCCGACCTGCAGACGCTCGAGACCCTGGGCCGGGCGTGGGGCATCCAGGTGTCCACCGCGATGCCGATCCCGCCGTGCCTCATCCGCTGGGAGGCCACGCCGTGGGTGCGGTTCGGCACGTGCTCCACGGGCTCGTCGTCGCCCAACCTCGTGGTCGACGGCAAGGGCAACGTCCGCAGCTGCAACCTGTCCTCGACGGTGCTCGGGAACCTCGTGAAGCAGGACTGGCACGAGTTCTGGCCCGCGCCGTACGTCCAGGCCTTCCCCAAGCTGTTGCCCGAGGTCTGCCGGGGCTGCGCGTACGCGACCACCTGCCAGGGCGGGTGCAAGGAGTCCGGGTTCGCGACCACGGGGTCGCACGAGCTCCCCGAGCCCTTCCTCGCACGAGGACTGCGTGGCTGAACGCGCGCCGGGCGTGTTGTTGTTGTCCCCGGGCATCGTGAACTGGGAGGACCAGGACTTCGGCCTGCCGCACCTCGTGTCGCTCGGCGGGGTGCTGCGCCGCGACACCGGCGTGCGCGTGGAGATCGTGGACCTCGGCTACGAAGGCGGCGACCGCGCCCACCTCGAGCGCGTGCTCCGGTCGCTCGGGCCGTGGCTGGTGATCGGCATCTCCACGTACTCCTCGTACGACTACCTGCGCGCCTCGTCCCTGGCCCGCTGGCTGCGGCAGGTGTTCCCCGGCGTCCCGCTGGTGACGGGCGGCTACCACGCGTCCGCGCGGCCGTTCGACTGCATCGGGGTGGGAGAGGACGGTGTTCCCCGCCCGTTCGACGCCGTGGTGGTGGGTGAAGGCGAGCGCCCGTTCACCGAGCTCGTGCAGACGCTGCTGGGCGGGGGACGCCTGGAGCGGCAGCTGTGGGGACCGGACGTGGTGCCGGACCTGGACGCCCTGCCGCCGTACGCCTGGGATCTGCTGGCCCGCTACTGGCCCCACGCCCGCTCGCTCGGCCGCAAGCTCCAGGTCTACCTGTCGCGCGGCTGCGTGTACCACTGCGACTTCTGCATGGAGCGGGCGAAGTCGGGGTACTCGTGGCGCCCGTACTCCCCGGACCGCGCCGTCGACGAGCTGGCCCGGCTGGCCCGGTTCACCGACCTGTCGCAGTGGGTGGTGAACCTCGCCGACCCGCTGTTCGGCTTCCACCGCGAGTGGCGTCGGCAGGTGCTCCGGGGCATCGCCGCGCGAGGGCTCCTGCCGCGGGCGTACTGGACCCTCACCCGCAGCGACGACCTCGACGACAGCGACGTGGAGCTGCTCTCCGCCGCCCGGTTCGCGATCGGGATCGGGCTCGAGAGCGGCTCGCCCGCGATGCTGGTGCGCATGCAGAAGGGCAACCGCCCCGAGCGCTACCTCGACGCCGTCCGCAGGCTGGCGCGCACCGCCGATCGCCACGGCCTCGTGTGGGCGGCCAACGTCATCGTGGGGCACCCGGGCGAGACCCTCGCCGAGCAGCAGGAGACGCTGGCCTTCGTCACCGAGCTGTTCCTCGGAGCGGGCCGCACGCGCGGCTGGTTGTCGGTCGATCCGTTCCGGTTGTACCCGGGGTCGCAGATCGCCGAGACCCTCGACCGGGTGGAGGCCGACCACGGCGCCCGGTTCTACCACCCGACCTGGTGGTTCGACTGGACGGACGCCGCGTTCCGGTCCGAGCACCTGGACGCGTCGCGCGAGGTCGACTACCGCTCGCGCGTGCGCTTCCTGCACGACGCGTACGGGCCCCTGGTGGCGAAGATCCGCGACACCTTCGTGGGCACGGGGCGCGAGGTGGACGCGGTGTGGCGCACGTCCATGGACGCGCAGGTGCGCGGGTTGACCGCCGCGAACCGCGATGCGTTGTGCCAGCGGGCCGAGCACGCCCCACCGACCCGGGAGCGCGGTCCGCTGCCGGCGGTCCCGCTGGGCGTGAACGTCCGCGACCCGTGGGCGCGGATGCGAGAAGGTGCGATCCGGAGGCTCCTCGACGAGGGGGTGTTGCGCACCGCGGCCCTGGTGGACGCGCTCTTGCGGGTGCCCCACGAGCGGTTCCTGCCCGAGGACGTCGCCCGGCGGCTGTTCGCCGGCGAGCAGGTGGCGCCGGAGGCAGAGGGCGTGTTGCCCTGGGGTCTCCCGGTGGGCCTGGTGGCGGTGGGGCTCGAGGCGCTGGCGCCGCGCGAGGGGGACCGCTGCCTCGAGGCGACGGCCCGCTCGGGATGGGTGGCTGCGCTGCTCGCCGCGCTCGTGGGCGCGGATGGCGAGGTGGTGGCGTTGTGTCCGGAGGACGCCGACACGGTGGCGCGCCAGCTCGGGGACTTCCCGGAGGTCCACGTGGTGCCGCGCGGGCTCGAGGCCGCGGCCTCTTCGCGCCCGTTCGACGCCGTGTGGCTGGGTGCGGCGGTGCCCACGCGGCCGGCGCTGCCCCTGCGGCCGGGGGCGCGGATGGTGGGCCTGGTGGGGCCCCGGTTCCGCGACAAGTCGCTGGTGGTGTGGGTCGACGGCGCGGAGCGGGCCCTGGTGCGCACGCCCGGACCGGTCCTGGGGGGGCCGTTCGGGTGGGTCCCGGCGGTCCGCCTGGCGACGCCACCCCCGGCGTGCGCGACGGTGGAGTGGTGGCCGGGCCCCGCGGCCTGGTACCGCGCGCTCTCCGCGCTCGACCTCCCCGGAGACGCTGCGTCGCTCTTCGATCCCGCGACCGATCCGGACCCGGACCTCGCCGCCGCCTACGCCGCCGCCCCCGGCCGGCTGGCGGTCCACGGGATGGGCCTGTGGTCCCGCGGGGTGCTGGCGCCGCCGCCCGCCACCGACCCCGCCGATCAGGCGCTGTTCACCCTGCTGGCGGCGCGGTCCCGGCCGGAGTCCCCGCCGGAGCGTCGCCGCGTGGCGGAGGTGGCAGCTTGGCTCCCCGAGCGCCTGGGCCCGCTGCGGGACCGGCTGTGGCAGGGGCGCCCTCCCCCGCTGCGCGTGCTCCACGTTCCGGCGCTGGGGCGGCGTGGGCGCGGCGCGGTGGTGGACGGCGAGCACCGGGTGGCGGTCTCGCTCGACGAGCCCGACGACCACGTGTGGATGCAGGTCCTGCACGAGGAGGTGCACCCGGTCACTGACCCCTACGTCCTCGCCGAGCACTCCGGGATCCGCGACACCCGCGCGGGCACGGAGGGCCACGCGCTGCACCTCGCCCTGGAGGACCTGGCGCTGCGCACCACCGAGGCCCTGCTCGCCACCCACGCGCCGGCGGCGTTGCCCGCGTTCTCCCGCTGGCTGGCTCGCTTCGTGGCCGGGTGAGCGCCGCTCACTCCGCGGGGTACTCGGCGTCGGCGAAGGCGCACTGCGCGGCGTCCCCCGAGCGGACGAGGTCGTACGAGTTCTCGTAGAACACCGTCGAGAGCGAGGCGTCCCAGCAGTCGGTCTCGTAGAAGCGCAGGACCCCGACCTCGCCGCCCGTGATCACCACGTCGGAGCGCCCGGAGCCGTCCGCGATCCAGCGAGACCGCACCGCCATCGTCTCCTCGGTGCCGTTCGGGGGGTCGGCCAGGTCCGCCACGGCCACGAAGTCGATGCTGCCGCCCTCCGCGGCGGTGGTGGTGTACGCCATCAGGCCGTCGCCCACGGTGTCGCCGGACTCCTCGGCGAAGTCGTCGAGCGCGATGCTTCCGGTCGCGGTCTCCGCGTCGATGGTGTACTCGAGGGCGACGGCGCCGGTCGCGCCCACGTTGTCCCCGAACCGGTCGAACACGGGCACGTCGATCAGGAAGCCGCCCGAAGACCGGGTGTCGTCCGAGCCCGCGCCGATCTGCCCGGCGATCGGGGCCTGCCAGGCCTCCTCCCCTTCCCCTTCGAACCGGAACTCGAAGGCCCAGTCGTAGTTCCCGCGGCGGTCCTGCCGGACCCACAGCCGACCGTCGATGCCGCCGTCGGTCCAGGGGCCCCACAGCGCCATGCGCTCGTTGCGCTCCCAGCTCGCGGGGAAGCTCGTGACCTCCTCGATGGTGCCGAGCACGTCCCCGAGGAGCTCGTTGATGCCGTTGGCGGTGTCCAGGGTCTCGATGGCGTGGTCGGAGGGCTCACCGGCGCCGCGCATCGACCGCGACATCCCGGAGGTGTCGAGCAGGAGCCGGTCGTCGGGGAGGACGCCGCGGAACTCGTCCACGGAAGGGGTGCAGGCGGCGAGCAGGACGAGGGGGAGCAGGTGGCGCATGGTGCACTCTCCGTTGTGGTTCTGTCGGTGAGACCCACGACCCCGGCACAGCAGAAACGGGAACGCGCCACACCACCCGGATCCTGCGGTTCGGCGTGCTATCCTGGCCGCTCGGAGTGCCCATGTCCCTGCGTTTCGTGACCCTCGTGGTCCTGGCGGCGGCCTGTCGCCGCGAGTCCCCTGCTGCCAACCCGCAGTTCAACGACGCCATCCACCAGTCGTTCGTCGGCTTCCGCGGACCAGCGGCGGACCTCGCGTTCGCCCTGCGGGCCCTCGACGAGGAGCTCGGCGCGCTCGACCTCGAGTCCTCGAACGTGGTGGACCGCTCGGTGGTCCAGGAGCCGCTCACCGACGCCGACGTGGACGACCTGAAGCACCCGAGCGACCGCAACGTGGGAGACGCGCTGCCGATCGCGGTGGCGGGCCTGTCTGCGTTCTCTCCGGACGATGCGGTGTTGCTCCAGCTCCTCGAGGACCAGACCCCGGTGGAGCCCTACTCGCCGGACGTCTTCGACCGCACGTTCGTGGAAGGCGGGGACTGCTGGGGCGACCGGTCGTGCGAGTGGTTGCTGACCTTCAACGACCTCGTCAAGAAGAACGTCCTGATGGAGGTCCCCTACGAGTTCAAGAAGGACTTCCGGTGGATCGATCTGAACCTGCCGGACCCGGCCGACGTGCCGGCGGGGGAGGAGGCGGTGAACGACGGCGCCGAGCGGTGGGCGTTCGTGGCGCAGAGCTGGCAGGAGGAGTCGTTCGTGGGGGACGGCGGCGACACCACGCTCGCGCAGAGCTTCACGGTGGAGGTGTGGCTGCCGCGCGACGGGGGCGGCATGACCCGGATGAACGCGTTGTGGTCGGAGACGATCATCGACGGGCTGAACGTTTCGGACGACACCATCACGGCCACGGCGCGTGGCGGCATCGACCGGAACTTCGGGGCGCAGGAGGACTGGCTGGAGGAGAACGCGCGCTGATTCCGCCGGGAGGCGCGTTGTTCTGCGCTACCTCAGCGGCAGACCTCCTCGAAGCGGCACGCGAGCCCGGGGTTCGCGGTGCACGCCTGGCCCGGCGGCAGGCAGGTGTCCCCGCACGGCGTCAGGTCGACGCACCCGATCTTGCAGGTCGGACGACAGTCGGTGCCGCCCTGCTTCAGCTCGAGCAGCATGCGGTCGGCTGGGCTGAGCGCGCCAGAGGGCGGCGGGACGGCGGCCGCGGCCTGCCCATGCCCGGTGACGGTTGCGCAGTGTGTGTACCCGAGCATCCAGTAGAACGACCGGTTCTCGACCACGACGCCGGTGAGCGGCCCGTGTGCTTGCAGCTCCAGCTCCTGGATGACCGCATCCACGTCGGCGCGCTCGATCTCGATGAAGCCGAACAGCTGGGTGCCGCAGGTGGTGTCCGACACCCGGGCACCGGAGGAGCTACCGGTCGAGGGGGCGAGCGCAGCGCTCGAGTGGACCAGGCACCCGGCGAGCATCATGAACAGCATCTCGACCTCCACTTCACCGAGACGGTCTACCGCGTCGGATCGGACACGCGTGCACGCGGAAGTCCATCGCTCCGCTCAACGCCACCCTCGCCAACGTGAGCCCGGCGCGCTGGTCGGCCGCAACAGGTGCAAGGCCACCCACAGCAGGGACAGGCGAGTACGTGATGCTGGGCGATTTAGGTATATTTTCTGTGGGACACAGAGGTTCACTGAGGACGTCGCAGAGGTCCACAGAGAGCGGGGGCGGCCGGCCGAGGTCCTTGGTTCGGGGCCCTACTCTGAGCACCTCTGCGACGTCCTCTGCGGACCTCTGCGTCCCGCAGAAACCAGGCCGGGGACCTCCGATCCCCCAGACCAGTCGACTCGACTTGACCGGAACCACCGTCCTGCCTGGGTTCTGCTGGATTCGGCGGAGGGCCCGCGATGGGGCGGCGTCTAGCGCGATCGGGAGTCAGGCAGCGAGCGCAGCCGGCGCCCACAACGCCTCGTCCAGCCCCGCCAGCAACGCGCGCGCCTGGGTCGCCGTCGGCAAGCCAGCGCTCGCGCGGAGCCCCGCGTCCGTCTCGCCCACCGCGGAGAGCAGCCGCTCCACCGCGTCCTGGCGCGCCTGCTGCACTGCGCGCTGCGCGTCCGGAGCGAGCTGCGGCATGAGCCACGCGTCGATCGCCCACGCCAGGTCCGCGTGCCGGGCCTCGTCCGAAGCGATCCGCGCGAACGCCGCCCGCACCACCGCCGTGTCCGCGTGCCGGGCCTGGAACGCCGCCACCAGCGCCGCCCACGTCTCCTGCACGCAGCCCTCGACCGCGTTCTCCAGCGCGAACGCCACCAGGTCCCGCTCCGGGGCCGGCAGGAACACCACCGGCGCCGACGCGCCACCTTCCGTCGCCGCGAGCGTGCGCAAGATCCGGGCGTGCAGCACCTCGTCGCGCGCGGCGTCCCGGGCCCGCGCCACCAGCGAGGCCGGCGCGCCGAACCGCTTGAGCTCCGCCGACACCGCCAGGAACGACTTCACCGAGGTCGCTTCGGCGTGGGCCTGCGCCCCGAGCCAGGCCGCGAACGGGGTGGCGCCGCGCCCTGCGTGTTCCCCGCCGATGCAGGCGTGGTCGCGGCCCCCGATGCACTGGTTCACGTTGCGGGTGGTGAGGTCGCACGCCACCATCACCCCGGCCAGGCCCGTGTCTCCGGCGCTGTCACCCGAGTGCAGCGCGGGCGCGGCGGTGCTGCTGGTGGTGCCCGCGCTCGAGGGCGCGCACCCATCGACCGTGTCCACGTCGACGCCCTGGGCCTCGACCCGGACCCGGCAGAGGTCCTCGCAAGCGTCGGCCCGCAGGTCCCCCTGGTCGTCGAGCGCCGCCAGGAACTCGTCCTCCGGCACCTCGACATCGAACGTCTGGCTCCCGAAGGTCGTGGAGGTGGCGGTCTTTCCGCAGCAGGCGGTGAGCGCCAGCACGGTCGGGATCAACAGGGACACCATCACCACGGGTCGGACCATGTTCGTTTGCCTCCGCGCTGGTCCCTCGCAACGGCCGTGCCGGGGGAATGATCGAGGTTCCTCCTTCGTCGCGCCCACGGGCGGCTCCAGCAGCACGGCGCCGGTGTCGCGGGCCTTCCGCGGTGTCCGAGATCCTCGGACGCTCAGCCCGCCAGATGCGCCAGGGTGCCCCGCAGCCCGCCCGCGAACTTCGCGCCGTCCGTGGTGGCCATCAACAGGTCCGGCGTCGTCACCAGCAGCTCCCCGCGCCCGTCCAGGGCCGACACCTCGCGCTCGCGGACCCGCCCCGCGCCCAGCTGGTAGAGCCCGCTGGCGCCGCCCACCCACACGCCACCGCGCCACGCCGCCACTGCCCACGGGCGCTCCGGACCCTGGCCCAGGACCCGGAAGCCCGCGCGGCCTCCGGCCGACACCGTGCCGTCCGCAGCGGCCACCAGCACCTCGTCGCCCACGTCCAGCGCGGTGAGCGCGCCCACGCCCTCCAGGATCGACCAGCCCCCCCCGTCCCAACACGCGAGGCCGTCGTCACCCACCGCCCATACCCCGTCCGCGCCCACCCGGACCGACGCCAGGCGGAAGCCCGGGCCCGGGATCGGGTTCCAGGTGGTGCCGTCGAACCGCGCCAGCACCGCCGCGCCGTCCGAGGGGCGGAGGCCCCACACCACCACGTCGTCGCCGCGCCCGTGGACGCCGCGCAGCACCAGCCCCAGCTCCTGCGACCGCCAGTGGCCCGCCGCGGGACCGAACGGATCGTCCGCCATCCACACCTTGCCTGCGGGATCCGCTGCGAACAGCCCGCCGGCGTCCGTCCGCCACAACGCCGCGAGGCCGGTGGGCACCTCCAGGCGCACGCCCAGCTGCAGGGGCTCCGTGGTGCCAGCGCGGACCGCGACCACCCAGCTGCGGTCACCGTGGTGGGCGAGCAGCGCGCAGGACGTGAGGGCGGGACCGGTGGCGTGGGTGTAGTGCACGGAGCCTCCGGCGCGAGGCTACCGCGACTCTGCGCAGGCGCGGGCGAGCACCGCCAGCGAGGTGGCTGCGACCCCGTCTTCCGCCGCCGGAAGCGCTGCCCGGCACGCCGCGCGGTCGCCGTTCGCCAGGTGGCTCTGCGCCAACCGCAGGGCCGACACCGCCGTCCCCTGGGCGCGCGCCGTCTCCAGCGCCCGCGCCGCGTGGGCCCAGTCCCCCCGGAGCTCCGCCCGCACCGCCGCGGCGGACAGATCAGGCCGCGCCACGTCCTGGCCCGCCTCCACCTCGAGGATCGGCTCCACGGACGGGTCCAGATCGAACGTCGCCACCGTGCCCGGATCACCGCCGACCGACACCACCCGCTGGGTCCCGGGCACGAACCGGAGGTCGTGCACCGCGCCCAGGTGCTGCTCGAGGGTGAACACCTCCGCGCGCGTGGCGCGGTCGTAGACCGTCACGGTGCCGCCGAACGTGCCCGCCACCAGGAACCGCCCGTCGGACGAGTAGCGGAGCGACATCACCGGCCCGCCAGCGCCCTCCTGGTACACCAGGGTCTTCGGGCCCGCGGTCTCCACCGCCCGTCCGAACCCATCCCCCACGGCGAAGGTGCCGTCCGGCGCCAGCGCTACGCCGTAGCCGGTGGTCCACGCGCCGGTCACGCCCGCGCGCGTCCCCGACGCGAGGTCCCACCGCTCCCCCAGCGGATCGTCTTCCCCGCGGCCGCTCACCGCGACAGCGTCGCCCACCACCTCCAGGCTCCAGGCCGCCTCGAGGTCCGCGTGCAGCGCCTGGTCGACCTCGCCACGGACCGCGTCCCAGCGCACCAGCCACCCGTCCTCGTACGCCCCCACCAGGCCCGCGTCCTCGGTCCAGTCCAGGGCCATCACGATGCCGTGTTGGGCGTCGAGCGGCTCGGACAGGTGCCCCGACGCGAGGTCGAGCACGTGCACGAACCCCTCGCGGTCGCCCGTCGCGAGCTGGCTCCCGTCCGGCGAGAACGCCACGCCACGCACGCCCTCCGCCGACACGGTCGTCCGGAACAGCTCCACCCAGGTCCGGGTGTCCCGGAGCACCACGTCCCCCTCCCAGCCGCTGCTGGCCGTCAGGATCCCGTCGGGGCTCACGTCGACCGCCATCCCGGCGCCGCGGTGGCCGGGCCCGACCGCCGACGGCCGCTCCGCCAGGCTCCACACGTGCACCGCGCCCCGAACCAGGCTCGCCACCCACCCGTGCCCGAAGACCGCGGAGTCCGACCCCGGCGTCCGCCCGTCCCCCACGCGAGACAGCGCCACGACCCGTCCCGTCGCTGCGTCGAGCACCTGCACCACGCCGTCGGTCCCGAGCGCCAGCACCTCGGAGCCACCCGGGACCTGGGTCACGAAGCTCCCCTTCACGGGTGGACCCGTCCACACCGGCGGTCCGTCCCACCCGAGGCCGCGCGTCCCGTCGCCCGTCGCGACCACCAGCTGCGAGAGGTCCGGCGAGAACACGGCGCCCTCGATGCCGTCCCGTCCGCCCAGGACGGCACCCGACGCCACGTCCACGAGGTCGTAGTGGGTGACCTGCCGGTGTTTGGAGGTGAGCGGGAGGTGGCGCACCGCCCGGACGCCGTCGACAGACAACGCGGTGACGCTGCCCTCCACGGTGGCCGCCACCACCCCCGAAGGCAGCGACAAGACGTGCGACCGGCTCCCGTCCGACGCCACCAGGAACCGCTCGTCGGCCGAGACGAACACCCCGGGGGCGCTACCCGGCGGCAGGTCGACGCTCCACCGCGGCTGGCCCAGCGCGTCGAGGCGGGACAGGTGGTCCTCGTCGCGCAGGAGGACCCGCGGCTGGCCGAGCGCCCACCCCTGGAGGCGCACCTCCCCCCCGTCGGGCGCGGTCCAGCGGGACACGAGCGCCCCGGTGAGCAGGTCGTGCACCGCCACCGTCCGGCCCGCGAGCACCGCCACGCGGTCGGCGTCCGGCGCCAGCGCGAACGCGCCCACCGCGCCCCGGAGCTGGACCTCGGGCGGAGGCCACTCGGCGTCGAGCGCAGACAGGGCGAGGCGCGCGGTGATCGGGTCCCGGCCGAGCGCCTCGTACCGGGTGGTGGCGTCGAGGAGCTCGGCCCGCGCCTGCCCGGTGAGCCCGGACTCCGCGCGCATCCGCGCCAACGCCACCTGCTGGTCCACGGTCCGCCCGGCGGCGACCTGCTCGGCGGCGACGGCGCGATCGCGCGCCAGGGTCAACACCAACACGTACGAGGCCAGGATCGAGAACACGAGCGTTCCAGCGGCGGCCAGGACCAGGACGGAACCCACCAGCCACTGCCGGTGCCGCGCCACGGCCCGGGTGGCCAGCCGGAGCGCACCGTAGCGGATCCCCGGCAACGTGCGTTGTTCGCGCCAGGCCAGCAGGTCGGCCTGGAGCTCCTTCACGGTGCGGTACCGGTCCTCGGGGCGCAGGGCCATCGCGCGCCCCACGGGAGGTCCCTGCGCACCGACCGGGTGGGCGGGTACTGGCCGCGCATCACGCGGAGCATCACGTCGTCCAGGTTGCCCGCGAACGGTGAGCGGCCGGTCACGAGCGCGTACAACACCGCGCCGAGCGAGTAGCCGTCGCAGCGCTCGTCGAGCAGCGGGACGCCTGCGGCCTGCTCGGGCGACATGTAGCCCGGAGTTCCCACGACGCTCCCGGCTCGGGTGAACTCCTCCCCGCTGGCGTCGGGCTCGCTCACGATCGAAGACCAGTCGGTGAGCCGCTTCGCGAGGCCCCAGTCGATGACGTACACCTGGCCGAAGTCGCCGAGGATGATGTTGCCGGGCTTGAGGTCGCGGTGGAGCACGCCGTGGTCGTGCGCGTACGCGACGGCGTCGCAGATCTTGCCGAACACGTCGAGCGCCTGCGGCAGGCTCTGCAGCTCCTGGTCGCGCAGGACCTGCCCGAGCGTGCGCCCCGGCAGCGCACGCATCGTGAAGAACAGGGTCCCCGAGGGGCCGACCCCGAGGTCGTGGATCGGCGGGATGTTGGGGTGCGCGAGCTGCGCGGTGACCTGCGCCTCGTGGAGGAACCGGCCGACCTCGCCTTCCTGCTCGTCGGCCCGCGCGGTCTTGATGGCCACGTCGCGTCGCAGGCGGCGGTCGTGGGCCACCCGCACCTCGCCCATGCCCCCCTTGCCGAGCACGTCCCCCAGGCGGTAGCGGAGCGCGGTCTCGTCGACGGCGGCAGCGGCGGGGCCGAGCCAGCGCTCCACCAGGGTCTCGAGGGTCCACACGGAGCCCTTGTCGGGCGCACCGTCGGAGCGGGAGCCGGTGGGGACGGTGGGCTCGGAGTCCTCGGGCATCCCCGCAGCCTACCGCGGAGGGTCAGAGGTTGAGGAAGAGGTTCGCGGAGGCGATGTGCAGGTCGGTGTTCCCGCTCTCGCGGAGCACGAAGGTGTTCATGTACCCGAACTCCACGCGGCCGAGCCCCTCGATCGGGAACGCGGGCCCCACGAACAGGCGGTTCTGGTCGAACCCAGCCACGGACCAGTCGGTGGCCACGAGGCCCACGAACACCTCGTCGGTGACCACCAGCGAGATCCGGTCGGACACCGGCACCGCCGCGCGCCCCCACAGCCGGACCCGCAGCCCCGTCCCTTCCTCGCCGGCCACCACCCGCTGCTCGAAGCGCGGCCGGAGCCCGAGCTGCACGGCGTCGAGCTTCTTCGTCAGGAGGAGCTGCTCCCACACGCGGTGCTCGTTCACGAGCTGGTCGTCGGTCGACTCGCCGTAGGTGGGGATCCAGCCGTACCCCACGTACACGCCCACGCCTCTCGCCACGTCCCACCCGAACGCCGGGCGCGCGATGCCCACGAAGTTCGCGTCCGTGCGGCGGAAGTGGAGATCGGTCCACAAGCGGGGCCCGGTGTCCGGCTGCGCGTCGAGGTCGACCTGCAGGTTGACGGAGGTCCACGTCGCGGGGTCGTGGGTGGTGGCGGCCAGGGCCGCGGCGCCGAGGAGGGTCAACATCCCGCCCCGTTATCGTGCCACCGGGCCGAGGCGGACTACAGCGGCGTCCCCCACGCGGGGAGGCCCGGCGCGACCCACACGTCGGCCGTGAGGTCGGCGTCGATCACGTGCGCCGACAACACCCGGACGCCGTCGGGCTCTGCGCCCGCGTCCAGCGGGATGAGCACCACCACCTGGTCTCCGTCGACGATCGCCCGGGGCGCCGAGGTCGGGCTCGCGATCTCCGGCACGGAGCCGGTGCCGATCACGGCGTCGACGTACGCCTCTCCGTCGTAGATCGACACCACGATCTGCTGCGCTGCGCCCTCGGTGCCCGGGAGCAGGTCGGGCAGCGCCGGGCCGGTCCCGCGCACCGCGACCGCGACCTGCACGTACTCGCCAGCGGCGGCAGCGAACGGCGCCGACAGCCCGATCGCGACGGCGAGGAGCGGTCCGTCGGTCAGCGCCGGGTCCCCCTGGTAGCTGCAGGTCACGCCGGGGGCCTCGCAGCCGAGGTCGGCGTCGCGACCCGTCAGGTCCACCGCCCCCACCCGGGAACCGGCGACGGCCACCGCGATGCCGGTGGTCCCGGGCACGGTGTACGGCTCGGACACGAGGGTCGGCTCGCGCACCCCGTCCACCGCGCCGTCGCAGATCACGCGGACCTCCGGGATGGACTCGAGGATCGAGCCCTCGAGCCCGCAGTCGCCGCCGCCCCCGGTCGGGCGGTCGAACGTGGCCCGCACGGTGTGGCGAGACGTGACGTCGACGACACATGGGTCGCCCTCGGCGCTGCACAGGTTGCCGTCGATGGTCAGCGCCGTGAGCGTGGATCCGGCGTCGGGCCGCGCGGTGATCCGCAAGCTGACGGCGTCGCCGCGCTCGTAGGTGCAGGTGCCGTCGGCCGTGGCGCACGGCTCGATCTCCGCGCTGGGGTCGTCGACGTCCTCCACGGTCACCACGCCGGTCCCGGTCCCGCGGACCTCCACCACCAGGTCGGCGACCTGGGTGAAGCGCGCCGTACACGTGGCCTCGGTGAAGTCCGGCTGCCCGGGGATGGTGACGACCGCCGTGGCGCTCTTGCAGAGCGGGTGGCCGGTCCACGCGTCGAACGCCCACCCCTCGCCCGGGAGCGCGGTGAGGGTCAGCGGGGTGTTGGTGATCACGTCGAAGCCCGTCCCCTCCTCGTAGGTCCGCCCGCGGGTCTCGGCCCGCACCGCACCGCTGCCTTGGGTCGCGATGTGGAACAACGGGTCCCGGCTGGGTTCCGTATCTCCCCCCTCACACGCAACGAGCACTGCCGCGAACCACGTCACCGGGCACCTCCGACCTGGGACCGTGCAACGCGGGTGCCAGCGGATCCCTGGCGTTGGACCGTCACCGGCGCCGGGTGGGACATGTCGCGGGACACCCGCGGGGACAGCCACAGGACGGTCGGCTTCGCTATCTGGCCAGCACCGTGGCCACCGCGCTGCGCTCCGGGCGCCAGGGCAGCCGCGCCTCGAACGCGTGTTCCCCGGGCTCCAGCGCCCACCGCGCCTCGTACGGTGGCCCCACCACCGCGAACGGCGCCCCGTCGACGTACCACACCACCTGCTCGACCGGCGCCGACACCGCCACCGACAGCCGCAGCGAGCTCATGCCGGGCGCAGCGTCCGGATCGCGGGTCACGTGGGCGCCGTTCACGGGCGACACCAGCGACAACGCCACCGGGCGGTCGTCGGTGAGCAAGGGCCGCGTGGGCGCAGGCAGCCCCTCGCGCTGCTGCCAGCCCGCGTAGCGGGGCGGGAGGTCTACCACCACGTGGCCGTCTTCGAGCACGTGGGCCCCACACGAGGCCTCGGGCGCGCGCTGCGGTGGGAACCACTCCGTCACCACGTGCCCGCAGTGGGGCCCTGCGCGGAGGCCCGTGAGCGGGCACACCTCCACGTCGGTCCAGCCCTCCGGCGCCGGGAAGCCCGTGTCCGCGAGGCCCTGCGCGTCGTCGGGGTGCAGGCGCAGCAGGATCCGCCGCGCCAGGAGCGACGCCGCCCGGTACCCCGACAACCCCTCCATCGGGCGCCAGTCCGGGTGCCCCACCCACACCACCACCAGGTACCGGCGGGTGTACGCCACGGTCCAGGCGTCCCGATGCTCCGGCGAGGTCCCCGTCTTGAAGGCCGCCGGGAACGCGAGCTCGCCGTTGCCCATCCGCGGGAACGTGGGCAGCCGGGCCATCGGGTCCGACAACGCCAGCGCCGTCCACCGCGCGGCGGCCTCGCTGAACACGCGCTCTCCGGGGGGCGCCACGGCGTCGGCGGTCCACTGGAGCTCCCGCAGCCGGCCGTCCGTGGCCAGCGCTCCCCACGCCCGGGCCAGCGCGAGCGGCGTCGTCGGCATCCCCCCGATCGCCAGCGACAGCCCGTAGTGCGAGGCCGGCAGCGCGTCGTCGTGGAGCCCGAGCCGGGCCAGCAGCGCCCAGGTGTCCTCGAGGCCCATCTGTCGCGTCAGCTCGATGGCGGGCACGTTCCGGGAGTTCGCGAGCGACACCCGGGGCAGGAGCGGACCCATGAACTGGCCGTCCGCGTTCCCGATCCCGTCGGGGCCGCGCTGGAGGTCGTCGAGCACGGTGCCGGGATCGACCAGCCCGCGGTCCATCGCGGCGGCGTACACGAACGGCTTGAGGGTGGACCCCGGGTACCGGCGCGTGCGGCTGAAGTCGATGCCGCCCCCGTGGCGCTCGTCGTTCCACGCCACCGAGCCCACGTCGGCCAGGACCTGCATGGTGGCGAGGTCCACCACCACCGCGGCGGCGTTGCCCGCGCCCTGGTCCTCCCACGCCTCCACCGACCGGCGCAGGATGCCGGCCACGTCGCGCTGCAAGGCGAGGTCGAGCGAGGTGTCCACCAGCGTGCCGGGCGCGTTCGCCGCCAGGTCCGACAGCGCGAGGACCGCGTGGATCGTGGCCTCCGGGCGCACCGGGCGGTCCACCTGCACCGAGGTCCCGAGCTCGCGCAGCGCGTCGAGGTGCGTGGCGTCGTCGAGGACCCCGTCGTCCCGCAGCTGGTCGAGGATGCGGCGGGCGCGGACGGAGGCGCGCGCGAGGCCCTCTGGCTCGGTGGGGTCGTGTTCGCGCGGCGCTTGCGGAACAGCGGCCAGGAGCGCGGTCTCGGCCCAGGACAGGTCGTCGACGGGCTTGTCGAAGTAACGCCGGGCGGCGTACCCCACGCCGCAGATGTTGTTGCCGTAGGGCGCGAGCCGCAGGTACTGCGCGAGGACGGCGTCGCGGCCGTGCCGATCGACCAGCAGGAGCGCGGTGAGGGCCTCGAGGGCCTTGCGGGGCAACGTCCGGGGCCCGGGGTCCTGCATCCGGGCCACCTGCATCGCCACGGTCGACGCCCCGGAGACCACGTGCCCCGCGCGGTGGTTCTCCAGGACCGCGCGCCCCACGGCCACCACGTCCACGCCCGGGTGCGTCGCGAACCGCCGGTCCTCGAGGGCCAGGGTCGCCGCGGCCATGCGCTCGGGGACGACGTCGACGGGCCAGCGCCCCACGCAGCCCGGGGGGCCCACCTCCCCCAGGAACGCGCCGGTGCGGTCGCGGAGCTGCACGGTGGGCGCGGGGTCGACGAGGCGGCTGCGGGTTCCCGCCACCACCACCAGCCCGACGAACGCCAACCCCAGCGCCGCCAGCAACCCGCCCGCGGCGCGCCTCACGGGGTCACTGGAGCGAAGGCATGCTCCCCGGCGCGTAGTCCGCCGGGATGAGGACCCGCGCCTTCGGGGGCGCCTTGCGGTCCACGCGCACAGCCACGACCTGAACGGTGCCGACGTCGGTGCTCACCTCGACCTTGAGCGGCATGCCCGAGCCCACGGACACCAGCACGCTCTGCGCGCCACCCAGGGTCTGTGCGTCCGGCATCGGCAGGCCGGGCGCCGCCCACACGTACGCCGTCTGGTCGCCCATCGGCGTTTCCGAGACGACCTTGAACTTCCGGCACGGGAAGCCCGCGATCTCGCCCCCGTCCCCGAGCTCCTCGATCCCGCGCGCGGGCGGCGTCGGGGCCATCGGCAGGTCCGCCACCGTCCGCGACGCGTCCTGCACGAACGCCGAGCGGCCCGACCTCGCCTCGGTCACGAACCGCCCCTGGGGCATCATCCCGCCCGAGAGCTCCACCGACGACCCGTGTTTGCCGAACTCGAGGAGCATCCGCTGGGGGAGCGCCACGGCCATCAGCTCCGCCGTCGGCCCAGAGACGGACAAGGTGTACTCGATGGTCCCCCGGAAGGGCGCAGCGAGGACCAAGGAGGACCACCAGCAGGAGACGAGCATCGCGCGAGGTTAGCACCTCAGGCCCCCGCCCGTCACTGCGCCGCGCCGACGACCCGGCCGCCCGCCGAGCTGCCGTTCACGTCGCGGTCGTAGATCATCTCCGCCCAGGCCGCCGGCTGGACGAAGCTACCGTCCATCGACACCCGGGTGCGGAAGTACAGGTCGTACGTCCCCTTCGGCAGGGTCTCGAACGCGTAGCGCACCCGGTCGTCGAGGAACGCGGACCACGACGGCCGCGCCGTGGACACGTTCGTCGGGGTGGCGTCGCGCCCGGACGTGAGCAGGGCCGGGTTCATCGGCTCGACCCCCGCCGCGAGCGGCACGGTGAGCGCCACGTGGTAGCGCTCCTCGGGGTTGACCAGCCGGACGTGCTCCTCGAGGACGTCGCCGACCTTCACGCGGAGCACCGCGCCTGCGGTCACCGGGGCCTTGTCCGACGGCCCGGTCGCGCGCACCACCTGCCACTCCCGCTCCACCACCAGGCCGTGGGCCTCGGGCGCCGTCTCGCCGCCGTCGGCCTGCGGGATCCACCGGGTCACGACCAGCACCACGAGCGGCGTCTTGCCGTTGTTCGTGAGCTTCGTCACGCCGCCCACCGGGGCCACCAGGCTCGCCGCCGGCTGGCCCGCCAGGCCCGCCAGCAGCGTCACCGCGCCGCCCTGCTCGACCATCGCCGACGGGGGCGCCACCGGGCTCTTCTTCAGCCAGTCCGCCAGCGCCAGCAGCGCGGCGGCGTCGGCGTTGGGCTGCCCCCACCCGTCTTCGGCGCCCAGCCGGACCAGGGCGTCGCGGGCCAGCGGGAGCTTCGGCTCGGTGGGGCGCACCGCCACGAGGGCCTGCGTCAACGTGGCGAGCTGCCTCGTCTCCGAAGGGGCCACCAGCGGCGAGCGCGCGCCGAGCGAGGCCAGGCCCGCGTAGCGCTCGGTGCCCTGGTACAGCTCGGTCTGGATCTGGGACACGAGGTCGTCGGTGAGCGCGGCCAGCAGCGGCGACTCCACGGTCCCGCGCGACGAGGCCAGGAGCACCTTCGCGCGGCCCTCGGGCGCCAGCAGGCGGCTGTTGCGCGCGAGCTCGGAGACGAAGGCCGGATCGAGCTTGCCGCCCGCCGACAGGCCCCACAGGGCCGTGGTGCGCTCCATCCACGACTCGCCCGACACGAAGTGCCGGTAGTCGCTTCGAAGCGCCGCGGTGAGGGCCCGGGTGGTGGCGTCGACCAGCGCTGCGTCCACCGGGTACCCCTGCGCCGCCGACTCTCCGAGGAACGCCAGCGCGTCGGCGGTGAGCCACACGCGGCCCGGGGTCCCGGGCCACTGCGCCACGAGCCCGTTCGGATCGAGCGCGGACGCCAGCCAGCGGTTCGTCTCGGTGACGACGGCCTTCACCTCGTCGTCGTCCTCGAGGCCGAGCGGGGCCCGCAAGGCGCCAAGGCCCACGGCCACGCGACCCCGCGAGATCGCCGCGTCCGCGCTCTGGGGCTCGGTCCGGCGCAACACGTCGAGCGCGGCGGCCATGCGCACCACGGCGTCGTCGCTGGCCACCACCACCCGGCGCTCCACGCTGCCCTCCCGCGCGGGCTCGCGCAGGGCGGGGACGGTGCCCGAGGCGCCCGGCGCCAGCGTGAGCAGGGTGCGCTCGTACCGGGGGCGGCGGTCGTCGTAGAGCGGCAACACCACCTCGAACGCGTCGGAAGCGCCGTCGCTCGCGCGGCGGACCCCCACCTTCACGCTCACGTCCTGCGTCAGGAGCAGGCCCGTGGGCCCCACGGCGGGCGTCGGGACCCCGAGCGTCCACGCCAGGCGGTTGGCCTTCGCGGCGTCGAGCGACAGGTCCCGCGACTTCGCGCCCTCGACCGTCAGGCCGCGGACGGAGATCTCGGCTGCGCCAGCGCCTCCGGGGCCCTCGACCACCCGCGCCAGCGCGCCGGCCGCGAAGCTGTCCCCGGGCCGCACGAACCGCGGCAGCGCCGGCTCCACCACCACCGGCAGCCGCACCGGCAGCTCCGCGGTCCCTGCGCCGAACCGCTCGGTGC
Organism: Myxococcota bacterium; assembly: GCA_044356535.1. Lineage (GTDB taxonomy): Bacteria > Myxococcota_A > UBA796 > UBA796 > JACKER01. The sequence continues at coordinate 31,416 of JBIKWC010000007.1, read as the reverse complement.
CCGAGATGGCTTTGGCCCGCACGGCCCAGATCGTGGCGTTGTCCGGCAGCTTCACCTGCACGGTGATCGAGCCGGTCGACGGCACCTGGAGCGCGGGCGCCCAGTACGCCAGCGGGCGGAAGTCCTTGCGCACCGTGGCGTTGGACAACACCCCGTCGCCGTTGCTCTCCTCGCCGTCTCCGCCCGGGTCCTCTTCGTAGGGGATCTGTCCCAGCACGTCGTTGCGGGTGTCGCGGAGGGAGGCGTGGGTGCCCCGGTCGTCCACGAAGTCGGGCACCGGATCGAGGCGCGCCTCCTTCGCGAGCGCCAGCACCGCGCGGTCCACGAGCCACAACGTGACCTCGCCGCCGAGCGGCTTGCCCCGCGGGTCCGCGAGCGACACGGTCACCGGGACGGTGGCGCCGGGGAGGGCCTTCTCGGGCACCTTCAGCGCGACCTTCACCTGGTGCTCCACGGGCTCCACCACGAGCTTCGTCGACGCCGCCACGGTCTGCGGGCGCTCGAGATCCAGCTGCCCGAGCGTCGCGGCCTCCGGGCCCCGCCCGCGGCGGAGCACCACGTGGACCGGCACCTGCGGCACCCAGCCCGTCTTCACGGGGATCGACACCGTCGCCTGGCCGCCGCGCACGGTGAGGTGCTGGTAGCGGTTGCCCTCGGGCTCCTCGATCACGACGAGCGCGTGTCCCTCCTGGAACGGCGAGCGGACCACGATGCGGGCGGTCTGGCCCGGCTGGTACGAAGGCTGGTCGAGCGACAGGTCGAAGGTGCCGCCTTTGGGCTTCTCCCAGCTCACGGCGCCCTCCCCGCGGGCGAACAGGTCCACGCGCACGACCTGGGCGCGACCGAGCGCGTCGCGGGCCTCCACCTCGACGAGGTAGACGCCGGGCTCCTCGATCGGCAGCGACACCGCGGTGGGCGCCGCTCCGCTCACGACCGCGCGCTCCCCCCGCGGCACGTCGACCACGTCGGTGAGGTAGCGGGCCTCGCCCGTGGTGAAGTCGGACTGCTGCAGCAGCGAGTGCCACTGCCGGTGGACCGTCTTCACCGTGAGCTCGAGGCCGGGCACGGGGGCGCCGTCGGGGCCCACCGCCACGACCTCCACGGGGATGGCAGTGGCCTCGTCGAGCCAGCGGGGCGCCTTGAGGCCCAGGACGAAGGCCGGGACCGTGTTCACGGACAGGTTCGCGGTCACGGTCTGGTCGTCGGCTCCCGTGACCGTGGCCTCGACGACCCAGGTGCGCGCGCGGCCGTCGGCCTCGAGGCCCGGATCGAGCGTGATGGAGGCGCCGCCGTCGTCATCGGTGGTGCCTTCGATCGCGAGCTCGGGGGTGGCCCGGAAGCCGCCGCCGCGGCCGTACCGGTCGTCGCTCGACCAGGCGAAGCCCTCGAGCGCGCCCACCTTGGGCTGCCAGGCGTACGGGTAGCGGGTCACGCGCCACCGCACGGGCCGCGCAGCGACCTTGCCGCCTGCGTAGTACGCGCCCGACAGGCCCACGTCGAACGGGGCGTCGTTGGGCAACGTGGTGCGATTGCGGGGGACGGAGAGGTCGACCTCGAACGTGGGCAGGCGGTAGGCCTCGACCCGGAACGTGGCGCGCCCGTGCTCCACGCCGTCGCCGTCGCGCACGGTGGCCGTGTACACGCCGGTGGCGGGCGCCTCCTCGAGCCAGGTGGTGTCGAACGAGCCGTTCGCCGAGACCGTGACCGGCAGGTCGTAGCTGTTGTCGGGCCCCTGCACCTGCACCGTCACGGCGCCCGGGAGCGGGGTCAGGTGGCCCTGGAACCGGCTGCGCAGGTAGCCCTTGAGGTGGACCTCCTCACCGGGCCGGTAGATGGGCCGCTCGGGGAACAGGTGCACCATCGTGCGCGGCGTCTCGGCCCGGTCGGTGAGCTCCTGGAACGCCCAGTCGAGCCAGCCGCCGTACCCGTCGAGCCAGGCGCCGTCCTCGAAGCGGTCGGGCGCGTGTTCGGGGTCGAGGACCAGCACGTCGTCGCCGCTCTGGACGGAGACCCGCCCGACGCGGTGGTCCCCCTCCCCCGGCGCCTTCCAGGTGACGCTGCCGTCAGCGCCCGTGCGCAGGGTCACGAGCGTGCGGAACGCGTCGTCCGAGACGCCGTCGAGGCGGATGGTGGCGCCGGCCACCGGGGCGCCGGTCTGGAGGGAGGTGACCTGGAACCACACGTCGGTCTCGTTCTCGACCGTGGTGAGCGCGAGGTCGGTGACCTGCAGGCGGATCCACTGCCGCTCGGCCGAGCCGTCGAGGCGGCGCATGCCCACGAGCCAGTGGCCGGGGCGCTGGCCCGCGGCGCGCTCCAGGATGGGGCCCAGGTCGAGGCCCGTGCGGCCGGACCGCTCGCCGTCGAGGCCGACGGGGACGACCTCGGAGCGGGCGGGGCTGCCGAGCGCGGCCAGTCGGGCAGTGAGCTCGTGTGGTGGGATGGCGTCGACCTCGGTCCACGGGCCGGGTCCCTCCCCCGGGCCGGGCGGTGCCGTCTCCTCGTCCACGGCGAGCGGGGCGTCGGGGAACGGCCAGAACGAGCGGTTCGTGGGCTCGACCCGGTACACGCGGACGTCGACCTCGCCCACGCCGTTGCCCTGGACCGGTACGCGGCGCGGGCCCCGCAGCTCGGCCACGCCCTGGGCCACGCCCCACGACAGGCGCGACTCGCGGCGCGGGAAGTACAACCAGGCGACGGACTCGCCGCGGATCTCGAGCGGCCGGCCGTTCACGTCGGTGAGCGCGCTCGGCACGAGCGACACGCGGTACGGCACCTCGGACCGGAAGTCCCCGCGGACCCGCAGCTCGGTGCCGCCGCCGTCGAAGCGGAGCCCCTCGACCGCCGGCTCGAACCGCACGAGGTTGCGCCCCTCGAGCGGACCCACACCCCCGAGCGCGGCGGAGAACGCGATGCGCACGCTCCGGTCCCGGACACAACGCAGGGGCCGCTCGGCGGGGTGCCGGGTGCCCTCGGGCGACACGGGCAGGCTGCCGCCGTCGCAGCCGATGGTGCGGGGCCGGAACGGCTCGGCGGTGGAGAACACGTGCTCGAACACGGCCTCCTCGGAGGCTTCGTCGTGGGACAACGCGACGCGGAGCACGGCCCGCTGGCCCAGGGGGATGGGCTGGTGCAGGACGAGCGCGTAGCTGGCGGGGGCCTCGGCGTGGGCCCGCTCGAGCACCTTGATCTCGAAGTCGGTCGACCGCAGCCACAACGCCGGGCCTTCACCCGTGCCCGGCAGGGGACGCAGCTGGATGGCCACCATCCGCGCCAACGCCTTGGGGTCGACGGGCCGGGGGAACGTGACGGTGAGCGTGTCGACGGGCTGCAGGCCGGTGGCGCCGTGCGGCGGGTCGACGTCGGTGGGGGGCGGGAGCAGCGACGACAGCGCCGTCGCCCGACCGTCGACGGTGACGGACACGGTCTCGAGGGGAGGCCACGGCTCGGCGGGGCGGAACTGCAGCGTGCGGCCGTCGAGCCAGGTCCAGGCGCCAGGGTGGGCCGGCAGGAGCTTGACGTGGCGCTCGGGGGCGTCTTCGGGGCCCCCGGCGGCCGGACCGCGCCCGGCGGGGAAGAACACCGTGACGGGGTCCCAGCTGCGCAGGAAGCGGTCGGGGACGACGACGGTGCCGGCGGCCGCGGGGCGCTGCAGGAGCGCGTCGAGCACGACATCGGGGTTGGCGGCGAACGTGAGGGTGCCGAGGCCCGCGGTCGCGAGGACGGCGGTGGCAGCGAGGCCCTGGAGCCAGCGGGGGACGAACGGGCGACGGGTCACGGGGCGACCTCACGCGTGAGAGTGCTGGGGAAGTAGGAGCGGACGACGTCTTCGGGGGGTCCGCTCGGGGGTTCGACGAGGCCGACCACCACGGGGCGGGCGCGAACGGGCGCCGACCCCGGCGGCTGGGACAACGCCAGGAGGTAGCGGCCCGGCGAGAGGGTGCGGGAGGCGACGAGGCCGCGCGCGAGCTCGGCGCCCGCTGCGTCGTACAGGACCACGTCGACCCGCTCGGCGTCCGCGCGCGCCCCGAAGCCCACGAGGCCCTCGCGCGCCACGTCGACGGTGTACCAGGCCGAGCCACCCGGGCCGAGCAGGGTCTCCGGGCCGAGGCCCTCCCCCAGGGCGGCAGGGACCGACGCCGAGGTGGCGAGCTCGCCGTACAGCGCCGTGCCCGCGAGCGCGCGGAGCTCGACCGGCACGGGGCGCGCGGGGTCGGCGACCCAGGTGTCGAGTCGCTCGCCGGCGTCCAGCACCACCACCCGCCCGCCCGCCACGGTGGCCACGAGGGGGCACGGCGCGCGCAGCGACACGGCGCTGGCGGCGGCCGGAGCCAGCTCGAGGCCCACCCGGGCGCCCGTCAACCACACCGCCTGCGCGCCGGTCACCCGCGTGGTGGCACCCGCCGGCGTCGCGCGAGACGGCCCGGCTCCAGGCGCGGACTCGACCCAGGCCAGGACGGGCCCCGGGGTCACCGCGAGGGTCAGGACCCCGCCGGCGCCCACGTCGAAGGGCGCCTCGGTGCGGATCTGGCCCTCGCTGCCCACGAAGTGCGCCCGCGCGGTGCCCCGGACCACGAGGCGGCCGGGGCTCGCGGGCACGGGCATCACCCAGGTCTCGGCGGCGGGGTGGACACCCTCGTGGGGCTCCCCGACCACCAGGACCGCGCCGCCGCTGGCCGGCAACACGTCGGCGTGCACCAGGCGCTCCGCGTCGGTCGGGTTCACGAACAACACCGGACCGGTCGCCGACCGCAGGTGTACGGCGGTGGCGTCCCGCTCGGCCCAGGCGCCGCGCCCGTCGCCGGTGGTCACCGCGAGGCCGCGCTCGAGGTCGAGCCGGAGGTGCCGCGCCGCGGGCAACGCCAGCGAGACGGCGCCCCCGGCCGGTACGGCGAAGGTGTGTGCGCCGTCGGCGGCGGGCTCGGGCCGGGCCGGAGACAACGCGTGGAGCACGACCCGCGCGTCCAGGTCCTCGAGGCCCTGCCCCCACAACGTGACGGCCTTGCCCCCCGCCGCGCCGATGGCCAACGACGCGCTGCCGGACACGAGGACCGGGTTCTCGGCGCCGGCGACCTGGGCGCCGAGCGTGCCGGAGGCGCCCCGCACCTCCACCACCACCGGACCGTCGCCGGGCTCGAGGTCGAGCACCTCGCGGCGCTCCCCGACCCGCAGGGTCACGGACTCCCCGTCGGCCAGCTGCACCCGATCGGCGGACACGGAGCCCCCCTCGCGGACCAGGATCAGGCCCTCGGCGGGGGCGTCCACGACGCCGTCTCCGCCCGGTCGGCACCCGCCGGGCACCCCGCAGACCCAGGTGCCCGCGGACGCGTCGCGCACCACGAACTGGCCGGCGCCGCCCCCGAACGACACCGCGCCCCAGCCCTTCCCGAGCGCCACGGCGTTGCCCCGCGGCTTGAGCGCGAACGCTTCGGCGGTCACCTCGCCCCCGCGGCCGTCCTCGCTCCACACGCGCACCCGCACCGGGCGGTCGCCCACCCGCGCCACGGCGACAGCGCGGGTGCCGGTCCCCACGGCCACACCGCGCCACCCGTCGTCCCCCTGGACCTCGAGCGCCACGCCCACGTTCTCGCGGCTGGTGGCGGTGGCCACCACGACCTCCTCCTTGCCGCGGTCGAGGCCCAGGACCCAGGCGTCGCGGCCCGGCCGGAGCGCCCGCGGGGTCCCGTCGCGGAGGGCGCCACCGTCCACCTCCTTCGGCGCGCGCATCGAGACGCGCACGTCGTCTCCGCCTTCTCCGCTCACCGGCGACACGCGGAGCTGGTAGCCGCCCGGGTCCAGGCGGGTGGACATCCGGAAGTTCCAGTCGTCGGGGCGGTCGTCGTTGGCGGCCACCACCCGGCCGTCGGCGCCGAGCAGCCGGGCGCGGACATCCACGAACCCGTCGCTCTCGAAGGTGTACACCCCGGGCTCCGCCACCACCACGTCGACCGCCTCGCCCAGCGCGATCGAGCGGGACACGCCCGTGACGAGCGGCGTGGGCCACAGCGACAGGTGGTACGGCACGCCGGTGCCCTTCCGTGCTGCCTGCACCTCGACCCGGACGGGGCCGCGCGGCAACACGCCTCTCCAGCCGCGTCCGGCGGCCAACGTGGCGACCTCGCGCTCCCCGGCGAACACGCGGCCCGTCATCTCGGCCGACAGCTCGAACGACACCTCGACCTCTGCGGGCAGCTCGCCCTGCCACACGTCCACGGGGCGGGCCTCTGCAGCGCGGGGCTCGGTCCAGGTCGCGGTCACGCCCTCCGACAGCGGCAGCGGGAACGGCCCGTGGCCGGTGCGCACGAGGCTCCCCGGCTCCACGCGCTCGACGACCGTGTGCCGGCGGCTCTCGACGCGGTCCGGCAGCCCCACCAGCACGTACCGGCCGGGCGTGAGGTGCACGTACACGTCGCAGGTCTGGTCGGGGACGCCGGTGACCGTCCAACCCGCAGCGTCCTCGAGCCGGCAGTCGAACACGCGGGTGCGCCCGCGGTGGACCACGTGGAAGTCGCCCTCCTTCTCCACCACGAGCGCGTGCCGCACGGCCTCGGTGGGCTGCAGCGTCACCCGAGCCGGGGTGTCGTCGCTGATGTCGCCGCCTTCGCGGACCACGCCCTTGCGCAGCCGCAGGCCCGCGTGTCCCGCCGAGGCGCCGTCGGCCACCGCCGTGAGCTGGTAGTCGCCGGGCCGCAGGAACCGCGCGAGCTGGAAGTTGCGGCCGTCGCCGGACTGGCTGTCTTGCGAGAGCGACGGGACGGTCCGCGTGCGCAGCGTGCCGGTGGTGGCCAGGAGCCCCGTCGACTCCACGAGGTAGAGCGCGGCCTCGTCGACCACCAGGCGCACGGTCCGGGGGACCTGGTCGGCGAGGTCGACGCCGATGGGACGGTCGGCCCGGAGCTTCGGGAACGCGTCGAGCGTGGCGAGGCGAGCCGGGTCGAGCGGCTGCAGCGGGGCACGCGCGGCGGGGGTGAGCTGGAGCGTGGCGAGCTCCGGCTGCGAGCGGGGGTTCACCACCCGCACCTGGTGTTCCCCTTCGGCCACGTCGTGTTCGGTCCCGAGCGGGCCGCCGTCGACCGACAGGGGAAACGGGGAGCCGTCGGGCGCCAGGAACTCCAGTCGGCCGCGCGAAGCGACGCGGATCGGCACGTCGATGACCTCGCTCGGCAGCAGCGACACGGGCAGGGCCTCGGCTGGGTCGAGCGGGAGCTCGCGCACGAACAGCCCGCTCGCGGCGCCCGCGAACAACCGGACCTCGTGGTACTTGTCGAGGGGCAACACCGGGAACTGGACGGTCTGGCGGCGCACCTGGGGCGGGGGCCCGGCGCCGAGCGCGCGCTGCGCCCGGGCGGCGAGCGAGTCGTACCCCATGGTCAACGAGGCAGGGCCGGGCGCGCCGGACACCGTGAGCTGGTACAGGCCGGGGGCCAGCTCGATCTGCAGGGAGCCCGAGGCCGGGGGAGGTTTCTGCATCCCCGCCGGCCAGTCGTGCAGGTACGGCACCAGCTGGAGCGACGCCGGCGCGCCGGTGACGGTGAAGTGGTACGGGCCGTCCTCGACCACCTCGACCAGGACGGAGCGCGCGGTGGCGTCGACGTTGAACTGCTCCGCGAACGACGTGGTGCTGGACAGGGTCACCGCCTGGGCCGCGACCTTCCACACCTGGCCGGGCACGGGGCCGGAACCCGTGACGATGCCGGTCGGCTCCAGCACGTCGGACGGGTGCCCGGTGGAGAGGCTGCCCACCCAGTACGTCGCGGGGCGGGTGACCGACCTGGTGGTGCCCTCCTGGAACCAGGTGAGCGCATAGGGCTGCCCGGGCGCGCCCACGAGCGACACAGTGGTGTCGTCGGCGCGGGTGTACGCAGTGGGTCGCCGCGACTCGGTGGTGATCGTGGGCTCGCCGCCCATCCCGCCCACCAGCCGGAACGGCGCCACGTCGGGGAGCGCGGTGAACAGCGTGTGTGCGCCCCGCGGCACGTGGAGCCGGAGGAACCCGGAGGGGGGCAGCTCGCCGCGCTGGACCCCGAAGTCCGCGAGGGTGGGGACCCCCCACTGCACCTCGAGCGCCGCCGCGGTGGGGTCGTCGGTGGTCCACGGCTGCCCCGGAGCGCCATACGCGGACGCCAGGTACACCCCGGGTTCGAGGGTGGTGGACAACACGCAGTCCTGCCATGGCGCGCCGGCGACGGGCTCGATCGTGCGGCACGAAGGCACGGCGTCGACCAGCCACACCCCGTCACGCCACAGCCGGAGGTCGCCCAGGAACCGGCCTGCGGCCTCGATCGAGACCGGGCCGCCGTCCGGCGCGTCGACCCACCAGCTGCGGGCCTCGAAGTCGCGCAACGTGGTGTCCACCCGGCGTGCGGGGAGGAGCTGCACGGGCGGCGCCACCTGCGCGAACGGGCGGACGGAGAGCTGCACCTGGCCCGTGCCTTCGGGGTGGGACTCCGCGACGACCTTCACCTGGCCGCGGTCGAGGAACAGGTCCACGCGACCGTCGACCTCCCCGGGGACGCCGTTGGCGTCGAGGACCCCAGCCATCCGGTCCTCCACGCGCACCGCCGTGCCCTGTCCCGACGTCGCGGTCACCGCGAACCGACCGAACTCGGTGATGGTGAACACCGAAGACTGCTCGCCTTTCGCCGCGACCGACACGTTGCCCGGCGCCACGGGCGCGCCCCAGGCCAGCTCCGACCACCACATGACTGCTCCTGCCCGGGCGAACCTACTGCAACGCCCGCGCCACGGGCACGCACCGCAGCTGCGACGCTCTGCGACAGCGCTGGCGTCGCGTTCCTCCCAGCAGGGCCCGAGGTCTGGCCGGTGGCGCCGCGACACGCCCGAGGCGCCTGGTAGCAACGATTCGGAGATGGCAGACACGATTCGTCTCCAGGTTGCATCCTGCGCCGCGCGTGCGATGAAGGGGGGGTGACCCGCCGCACCGTCCTTCCGCTCGCCGACCTCGTGGACGCCGAGCCCGCCTCGCTCCGGGCCGATGTGCTGCCGGCGTTGGCCGTCGCCGCCATGAGCGTGCCGCAGGGGCTCGCGTGGGCCATGGTGGCCGGGCTGCCGCCGGTGGTGGGCCTGTGGTCGGCCACGATCCCGACCGTGGTCGCCGCGCTGTTCCGGTCGTCGAGGAGCACGGTCGTGGGCCCCACCAACGCGGTGTCCGTGCTCGTCGCGACCTCGGCGGTGGCGCAGGCGCCCGACCCGCTGGCTGCAGCGGGTACGCTGGCCCTGCTGGTGGGTGGGTTCCAGATCGCGGCGGGCGCGACGTCGCTGGCGGGGCTGGTGGACTTCGTCTCGGGCGCCGTCGTCACCGGGCTCGTCACCGGCGCCGCGACGTTGATGATGGTCGGCCAGCTGCCCCACGTGACGGGCACCGCCGTCGTCTCGGGCGACATCCTCTCCCGCAGCTGGGCCTGGGGCTCGTCGCTCGGGTCGGCCCACGTGCCCTCCGTCCTGCTGGCGGTCGGGACCGTGGCCACCATCGTCGCGCTGCGGCGGCGGCTCCCGCGGGGGATCCCGATGTTGCTGGCCACCCTCGGGGCGACTGCGCTCTCCGTGGTCCTGCACCTCGACGAGGGTGGGGTCCGCACGTTGTCGACCAACGGCTGGGTGGGTCTGCCCCCGTTCGGGTTGCCCTCCCCCGGTGGCGTCGTCGGGCTCCTGCCGACCGCCGTGGCTGCGGCGGTGTTGTCCCTCGTCGAGACCACCGCCATCGACCGGGCCACTGCCGAGCGGACGGGTCAGCACCTCGATCCGCGGCTCGACTTCGTGGGCCTCGGCCTCGCGAACGCTGCGTCGGCCTTGTTCGGCGGGTACCCGGTCAGCGGCTCGCTCGCCCGGTCCGCGCTGGTGCAACAGCTGGGGGGTCGCACCCGGCTCGCGAGCGTCTGGGCGGCGGTGTTGTTGCTCGCGGCGCTCCCGCTCCTGGGGATGGGGCTCGCTTCCGTCCCGGTGCCGGTGATCGCCGGCGTGGTGCTGATCGCCGCCTTCGACCTCGTGGACCCCGCCCGCCTCCGCGCCTGGTTCGACGCCGCCCCCGCCGACCGGTTCGCGCTGGTGGGGACGGTGCTCGCGACGTGGCTGCTGCCGTTCGACCAGGCGATCGGCGTGGGCGTGACCCTGTCGCTGGTGATGTTCCTCCGCCGGTCCCAGCTCCTCGTGGTGCGCCCGCTGTGGGTCGGCGAGGACGGACGGCTGCGGGAGGTCGACGAAGACCACCCACCCCCGGTGACCGTGGAGCACCCGGGCCGCTGCCGGGCGGTCACGGTGGTGCAGGTGGAGGGTCCACTGTTCTTCGGGAGCGCGCAGGAGCTGTTGGACGCGCTCACCGAGGTGATGGAGGACGACGAGGCGCGGGTGCTCGTGGCCCGGCTCAAGCGCGCCGACAGCCTCGATCGCACCGCCGCACGAACGCTTCGCCACGCGACGGCCCTCCTCGAGCGGACGGGGCGCCGCCTGCTGCTGGTCGGCACGCCGCCCGGGCACCTGCTGGACCCCGACGTGCCGGGCCTCACCTGGGAGCTCGCGGGCACGGAACCGCCGAACCCCACCTGGTTCCCGACCCTTCCCGCGGCGCTGTCCCATGCCACGGGTCTGGTGGGTCGCGGCGACGCCCACGGCTGCGGTCTCCACTGCCCCGTCGCGGTCTTCGGGCCTCCCCTCGGCACCTGACGACCGGCGACGTCCCGCGGCGTCGCTGCCCGGCCGAACCTCGCGAAACGGTCGTCTTTGCGTACAGCCAAGCGGCCCGCGCCGTGCAGCACCCCGGGGTGGACAGCGCGTCGGGAACTCCGCCGCTGTTCCGGCGTTCCCGCACCGGGGCGCTGCACCCCAGGAGGGCCGCATGGCCAACGCAGCGTTCTGTCTCGCGGTCGACGAAGCCCAGGCGACCACCATCGTGTCGAGGCTCGGAGCCGCCGGGTTCGACGACGAAGCCATCTCCATCCTCATGAAGGACGACCGGACCACCCGGCGGTTCGGGAGCGACTACGACATCGCTCCGGACGAAGTCCCGGAGGCCGCGGGTGCCAGGGTCGGCGGGGCGATGGACGTGATGGGGGGCCTCGCCCCGCTGACCCTCGACGGGGTCGGTCCGCTGGTCGCCACCGGCCCCCTGCTGATCGGGCTGGGCGGGACCACAGCAGGCCCTGCCGGCGGCGGCGTCGCGGGGGGACTCGTGGGGCTGGGCATGCCGGAGTTCGAGGCGCGCATCTACGACGGCAAGCTCAAGACCGGCAGCATCCTGCTCTCCGTGAACGCGCCGAACGGCGACCGCCTCCGCAGGGTCACCGCGCTCTTCCAGCAGGCGGGGGCCTCGCACATCACCACGACGACCGAGCGAAAGGGGCCGAAGGCGGAGTTGGCCGCGCCCTCCGCGCCCTGACGTGGTCCATCGGCGGATAGGAGGGGCCATGACCCCCACGCCCACGGACCTCGGCGCGGCGCTCGGACGCCACGTCGCCCACGAGATCCCCGCCCTGCCGGGGCGCACGAACCACCTCCGTGCGGGGGTACTGGTGCCTCTCGTGTGGCGCGCCGGGCGGGTGGAGGCGATGCTGACCCTGCGCTCCACGAAGCTCGGCCGCCATGCGGGTGAGGTGGCCTGGCCCGGGGGCAAGCCCGAGCCGCAGGACGCAGACCTCCTCGCCACCGCGCTGCGCGAAGCCGACGAAGAGGTGGGCGCCCGCGCGGTCAGCGTGTTGGGACGCCTGTCGTCGGTTCCGCTCTACACGTCGGACTTCCGGCTGGAACCCTTCGTGGCGCAGGTGGCGCCGGCGATGGTGGCCGACGGCGGCGAGGTGGTCCAGCTCCTGCCGGTCGACCTCGGCGCCCTGCTGCGCGCTCCACACATCGACGGCATCCCGTGGGAGTGGGAGGACACCCGACACCTGTCGCCTGCATGGGAGCTGGCGCCGGGGACGGTGTTGTTCGGCGGCACCGCCCACGTGTTGCTCGAGCTGCTCACGGTGGTAGCGCCCGCGTTCGGGGTGCCGCTGCCGCCGCTGGTCCCCGGGCGGTTCTCGTGGAGCGACGTGGGCCTCCGCGCCCGGTAGCGCCGGACACGCAACGAAAAAACCCCCGCGGTGAGCCTGGTTTCCCAGGCCTCGCGGGGGTTTGTAGACATGACGACGTGACAGCGGACGGTCCTGCAGAGTCTCTCGCTCGCTCCGGTTGGGATCGGGGATTTCGCCCCGTTCTCGCACCCGTGGTGTTCGCTCGGATTCGAGGTCGCGCAGTTGCCTGCCTCCTCTGCTCGCGTGTCGGTCGTTGGCCTTCCCGACTCGCCCACCTCGTGGTTCGCCGTCTCCGGCGGCCACCTCGTGGACTTCGCGGCAGAGCGCGTTCCGGGTTGTCTTTCGACGTACACCGGGACACCGCCTCACCCGTTGCGTCACCTCCGGCACACTGGCCGGAGCGCGCCGGTCGCTCGGCTCCTGCATCACTGCAGGCGTCGACGACCTTCCTCTCCTGGTTCTTCCGTCCTTCTTCGGGCCCCTCTTCCGGGTCTCTCCAACAGCGTCCGGTCCCACCTGCGGCTCCTTCGCGCCCGGCGCCTCTCGGCTCCGGTCTCGCACCGTGTCTCCACGCTCGCGAGCAAACGACGTTCTCCGCGGGCTTCGGCGAGGGAGATGCCATCTCCTCCGCGCCTTCCGTCCTCGTGGTTTCCACCACCTCGACGGTTTGCTCCGCTGCTGGCCTCCGGCATGTTGCAGCCGGCACCAGATCTGGGGTTCACGAGGTTGGTTCCGGGTCGGTCGTTGGTGCTCGGCCGTCTTGCGACTGCCGTCCACCTGGGACCGGGTCCGGAAGGACCCTCGCGTCCTCCCTTCGAAGGTTGACTCCTCGTTCGGTAGCCGGCGGGCATCACTGCCTCGCCTCTCCCCTCCTGCCGTTCCTCCCTCTGTGACTCCGGTCTCCCGGAGGCTTCGAGGTTCACCCGCACGGACCGAAATCCGTGGGTGACACGTGCCTGCCCGTTCCCGTCTGCCGACGCGTTTCCGCGGTGGCAGGCGATCACTCCGGAGGTCGTCCGTCGCGCGCGGTGAAGCGCACGTCGTTCCTCGGGAGACCTGACGGGTGCCGTGGGTACCGGTTGCCCGGCACACAGGGGTCATCAGGTCGGTGCGGGTCGATCTCTCGGGCGAGCCTGCCTTTCGGCGCGACTTCGCTCGTGATGTGGACCCTTGCTCCTGCCTCCGCACACGCTCGACTCCTCACCTTTCGGTCAGGGTTCGAACGGCCCGGGGCCTCCGCCATCCGAATTCCTTCGGACTGGCTCGTCGAAGCAAGGCTCTCCTGCTCCCTCTTCCTCCCTCGCGGGGGGTCGGGTGGCCGGAGTCTCCCCCACCACCGATGACTCGGGGTGGGTCGACCTCCGCGGGCTGCCGACATCGCTGTCGGTGCGTTCGCGGAGCACTCGGTCTTCGATGGATCTCGGGCCCGACTCGGATGCTTCGAACATCCGCGCCGTGACCTCCGCTCCCGCATCACCTCCGATCCGTTTCCACAGACCGGCGGCCGACTTCAGGGGTTTGTTCCACCGACGAGTCCAGTTCGTTCCGATCGTGTGTTGCAACGACCGGTACGTCTGTTCCTTCCTTGGGTTTTGTTCCCCTCCGAGGCTCTCCTGTCGGACCGGTGCTCCACCCTCGCGGGTGTCGCGTCGACGAGCGGTGTCCCGCTGGTCCATCCCGGTCCCGGTGTCCACGACGCTCGTCGGTGGTACCGGATCGCTCCGGTGCTCCGCACGAACGGTGGCCCGAGGCCGTCTGTTCGATCCGAGGGCTGCTTCCGTTGCCGGACGCGGCCTCCTTGGGGTTTTTCACGTCAAAGAGCGACTGTCACGACTCCGAAGGTCGTGGCTTCGTCCCGTGAAGAAGTCGGCTCTCGCCGCTCTTTCGGTGACTGACCGTCCCGTCGTCTGTCGTGCAAACCTACACTGCACCCCCCGTGCCAACCCCGCCTCCACGGGCAAACGTCGATCCTGCCGCACCTTCGAGCAATCTCATTCCTATGCCATTGGCACCGGGGTTCCATCAGGCAAATGAGTTCTCGACCGGCGGTCCCACCAGCACCCCATCGCTCCGCAACCCTGCCACCAGCTCGGCCACTTCCGTGGGGGAGGCGTCGTGGCGGACGCCGAACGCGCGGAGCGCGGCAGCATCGAGCGGCAGCGCGCCCAACAGCTCGGTGATCGCGTCCGGGAGCACCTCGACGTGGACGTCTGCCTCCTGGTGGGGTCCCGCGGGCCGAGCGACGACCAGCACGCCCTCCGTCCCGGGCCCGATGCTGCCCGCAGCCTCGTCGAGCTGCAGCGCCTGGGCCGCGGCCAGCGTGCCCTCCGGCACCACGACCACCTGGGCCCGCGGCGCCAGCTGGAGCCCCGCGTGGTCGGCGAGGGGGCGCTCGCCGCGCCGGGCCTCGGCCAGCGCCGTGTCGAGCGTCAGGATCGCGCGCCAGGGCCCCTCGGGGAGCACCCGCGCGCCGTACGCGGCGAACGCGAGGGACAGCGGCCGGTCCTCGGCGAGGGCGGTGTGCATCTCGTCGGAGCCCACGAAGTCCTCGTGGAACGGCGGCGCCGCGCGCACGGTGCGGAGGAACTCGAGCGCGACGTTGCCGAGGAGCTGGTCGCGGCGGCGGTTCCCGGCGTCGGCCGAGACGAGCAGGGGGTCGAGGGCCCGCAGCCAGGCGTCTTCTCGCGCGGGGAGCCCGGTCCCTTCGGTGCGCACGCGGTCGGCGAAGCGCGGCGACAGCATCATGCGGAACAAGGTGCGCTGGATGCGGCGGGTGTCCACACCGTCGGGGGGCAACAGGCGCGCGGTCGGGGGCTCGACCGGGGGCGCACGCAACCCCGGCGCCTCGCCGATGAGCGCGCGGGTCCGGGCGAACAACGCATGGATCTCGTCGGGCGTGTTCCGTTCGCACTCGACCACCACGGCGCGCAGGGCGGTGCACCGGGGCGCGACGTGCGCGAGCAGCTCCCACGTGGCCTCCTGCACGACGGGGCCGTGGTCGTCGTCGACGAGCTCGTGGGGCCCGAAGCGGAAGGGAGTGCCGCCGGCGACGTGCAGCTCGACGACGCGCTCGAGGGGGAAGGCGTCGAGGAGCGTGGTGGGCGCGAGGCGGAGGGCGCGTTGGACGATGACGAGATGCGCGAGGTCGAGCAGCAGGCCACAGTCCGCCGCTTCGGCGAGGCCCCCGAACACCTCGAGGGGGTGGAGGTCGCCGACGAGCACGTGGGCGGGCGGGTTCTCGGGCAAGACCTCGCGGCCGGTGGCCTCGCGGATGCGGCGCACGGCGTCGGCCATGGCGTGGACGCTGGTCCAGCAATGCACGGGCGGAAGCAGCGTCCCGTGCCCCCGATCCCGCGGCCCGACGTGCCATAGCCCGGCGTCGCCGCAGATCCAGGCGGCGTTGGCGGCGCGGACGCCGGCCGCGGTGTCGCGGAGCCAGTCGGGGTCGACGTCCTCGGGCTCCTCGAGGTTCACGTCGAGGAAGTGCCAGGTGGTGGGCCACCCGCGCTCGACCCAGCGCTGCGAGGCGGCGTCGAGGCCCCGCGCGAGGTCGACGCCGAGCTCGAGGAAGTCGATCCCGCCGTGTTCGTCGCGGTACGCAACAGGGTCGATGCCGGCCTCGGCGGCGCCGTACTCGGTGGAGATGCCGACCCCGAGCCGCGGGAGCGCCGCGACCCGCTCCGTGAACCGCGCCATCGTGCCTCCTGCCACCGCCTAACGGGCGCGCAGCTGGCGGGGACGGTGTTGTCGGGCCCTCGGGCGGGGGCTACGCAGAGGGGACGCTCCCGTAGCTCAGTTGGATAGAGCAACAGCCTTCTAAGCTGTGGGCCACAGGTTCGATTCCTGTCGGGGGCGCTCCTTGTTCCAGACTGACCATGGACGGCCGAGAGCGTTCGAATCGAGCCCGCCGCACCCGAGGCCGGAGCACGCATGAGCGACGCCCCCGTCGACATCGAGGGCATGCTCGCCACCCTTCCGCCGAGGCGAGGGGGCGACGGAGGCCATGGCTGCCCGGACTGCGCCCCATCCACGAGGTGCGTCGCGCTCGAGGGCGGCGCGGCTGCGGAGGTGGACGACCCGGAAGGGCGCGGAGCGCAACACCGGCCGTACTCGGTGCGGCGCCGCGCATGGGTCGACCACGCCCACCACACCACGGTGCGCGGCGGCAGGTCCAGCCGCACCACGGTGTCGACCAGCGCCCAGACAACCCACCCATCGACGGCGACGGCCCGGGAGCCAGTGCAGCGCATCGAGCTCCACGTGCGGGACCCAGAGCGCGCGTGACCGCTGCCGCCACGGTGGACTTCCCGCTGCAGGAGGTGCCGACGACGTGGACCCGACGCATCGCAGTCGTGACCCCCTCCGCCCGGATACCAGCGTCGATGCTCTTCGCCGCCGCCGCCCTCGCGAGCCCGTCCGCCTCCCCGTCGAAGGCCGCCCGGGTCGCCACCGTCGCCGGCATCGCCGTGACCGCGACCGGCGCCGGGCTCACCGCGCTCGCGCTCCCCGACCGGGGTTTCGAGGACACCACCGGCCTCGTCTACGCCACGTTCGGGCTCCCCACGCTCGCCCTCGGGGGCGCGCTCACCACCACCGGGACCTGCGCCCAGGCCGTCCACGTCGGGGCCGATCCGCTCGCGTGCGGGCTGTCGATCGGCGGGCTCGCCGCCACCGGCCTAGGGACCGCGCTGTGGGTGCCCCTGTCGGACGACGGCACCGAGCCGTTCCCCGGGTGGGTCCTCGCGGGGCTGGGGGCGGAGGCGTTCGTCGCGGCGCTGGTGCAGGGCGGCGTGAACCGGTCGACCTGGCGGTCCGTGGCCCTGCTCCCGAGGGTGGACGGCGCGGTGGGGCTCACCGCGGTCGGGCGGCTCTGACGACGGGGCTCCGTCCTCGGAGGAGCGAGGCCTCCGGCGTGAGCGCAAGCAAGCGACGACCGGCGACCCGCGGGCCATGCGGGCGTAGGAGGTCCCTTGGTCTTCGCAGTTTCGGTGGCCGTGGCTTCCGATCCGTCCCCCACCATGCTGTTGCCGTCCGCCGCCTCCGCGGCACAGGGGTCCGCCGAGGTCGGGTTGTCCCTCGGGCACGGAACGCTCGGCGTCATCGGGACCGAGACGGTGGTGGGCGGCGCCGCGGTCCGCGCCGGGTGGGCGCCGAGCGAGGCGGTGTGGCTCGAGCTCGGGGTCGGCGGGGCCGGCGGTCCCGCCACGTCGTGCGGGATCATGCCCGGCGGCTCGTGCTCCGACTCCGTCTGGAGCGGCGGCGGGGTGGCGCTCTCCGGGCGGTACCGGGTGGCCCTGTCGCCCGGGTTCGCGATCGCGCCGTTCGTCGGCGGCTTCGCCGGGGCCTCGTCGTACAGCGCGGGCGGGGGCGGGGCGGCGGGGCTGGCCCTCGAGGGTGGGGGCCGGCGGGTGCGTGGCGACCTGAGCCTGGCGCTCGCCGGCGGCGTCGCCGACGGGACGTTCGACCTGTTCCCGATCGGGGAGGGAGGGGTGTCGTTCCTCATCGGCAGCGAGCGGCGGCACGCGCTCCGGGTCGGGGTGGTCGAGGTCGCCCCCGAGCTCTCCTGGCGGTACGAGGCGGACCGGTGGTTCGCGGGGGCGGGCCTCACCGGCATCCCGTTCGTGGCCGGAGCGGAGCGGATCGTCGTCGGGCTCCGGTTCTGACCGCCGGACCCGCCCCTGTCGCTCGCCGCGGCGCCCTCGCGACCACGGTCCAGCAGACCACCGCGTCCGGACGGCTATGCTCTCCCTGGACCAACCCGGGGCGCTACCCGAATCGGTTCCCACGTCCTCGGAGGCGGATCCGGCGGTCTCACCCGAGCCACTCATGGGTCGGGGACGTTGAGGCGGACCCACACCTCGGCGACCCGTCCTCCGCCGACCGAGCGTGCGCCGGACGAGGAGCCGCCACCACGGCCTCCGCGCTCTCATCACCGAACGAGTCAACCCTGGGCGAGGACCTGCTCCAGCTGGTCGAGCGACTCGGGCAGTCCTCGGTCGACCCGATCTCCGCGTCGAGCGCTTCCTTCGTCGGGAAGACGTTGCTCACGGCCACGGTCGTCTCGCCACCGCTCTCCGTGAAGGTGACCGAAGTGACGGCGCCCCCCTCACCGCCCTCGTCGTTCGTCCAGGCGAGGCGCGAGTGCGGCATCACCTCGAGGTACCGGCCGAAGAACGCCGCCGTGGCGCCCTGGGCGCTGAACACGAGGCGGTACGTCCCGCCGACGCGCACCTCCGCCTCGTACGACTCCAACGTGATCGGGAACGACTTCGGCACCCACCACCGCTGGAACAGCTCCGGCTTCGACCACGCCTCGAACACGAGATTCGCCGGAGCCGCGAAGGTGCGGGTGACGACGACCTCGCGGTCGGACGTCCGTTCGGTGGTGGCGTGGCGCTTCCTCGATGCAGGCTCACTGGTGTTCATCGCTGTTCTCCTTGCGTTTCAGCTCTTCGAGGACCTGGTCCAGCTCGTCGAAGCGCTCGTCCCAGCGCCTCCGGTACTCCTCCAGCCACCCCAACTCCTGCTCCAGCCGGCGACCGCCGAGCTTGCAGACCCGCACGCGGCCGACCTTCTCGGTGGAGACGAGCCCAGCGTCCTCCAGCACCGCGACGTGCTTCTTCATGCCCGTGAGCGTCAGGTGGAACTGGTCCGCCAGCTCCGTGATCGACGCGTCCCCGCGTCCGAGCCGCTCCAGCACGCCGCGCCGTGTGGGATCCGAGAGCGCAGCAAACGAGGCATCGAGGCTGTGGGGTTTATAGTGAACCATATGGTTCAGTGTTTACGCATGGGCGCGAGAGCGCAAGCGAAGGCCAGGTCCCCGCGCCCGGTGTCACGCGCGCGCTGTCGGCGAGGTTCCCCCTGGCAGGGGGTGCGGGGGACTGGTCCTCCGCGGGGGTGTCGGGGGCGGCGCCCCTGACCCACACGACAGACACGAAAATTGAGCTTCGCTCGTGCGAAGCGCGAGCGATGCACAATTGCAATGGCGGTCGCAAGCTCATAACGGAGTCAGCGGCGGCGATCGATCCCCCAGGAAGACGTGAGCGGATGGCGGACACGACGAACACCTACTGGCTCGACGAGCATCGGCGGATCGTGGCCGTCGCGGGGTCGTGGGAGGCGTTTGCGCACGAGAATGGCGGTTTGGGGCTGGGCCCCGCTGAACTTGTCGGACGTCCGATCTGGGGCTTCATCACCGACGCGACGACGAGGATGTGGTTCGAGGTGCTGCTGAACACCGCAGAGTTGAGGGCGTCGCCCATCGAGCGTCCGTACCGGTGCGACTCGCCGGAGCTGCGTCGGTACATGGTGATGCGCGTCGTCCCGGAGTCGAGGTCGCGGTTGCGGGTGGAACACGAGCTCGTGAGAACGGAGCCGAGAAGGGTGCCCACCCACATCGAGCACGTGCAGAGCGGCCACGGTGGGTTGGTCCACGTCCGTTGCAGCATGTGTGGGCGCGTGCGGGAGCGAGGGACGTGGCGGGAACCTGACGAGCAGACGGAGGGGCCTGCACGGCTGCAAGTGGTCTACACGGTGTGCCCGGATTGCCTACGGATGCTGCCGAACACGAATGGCTAGGGAGCTCGTGGCTGCCGCACGACCGGAACGTGACGAGCGGCCTACAGCCGGGGCCATTGCCAATCGTTCAGATCCGCGCTGCACACAAGGCGCTCAGGCATTCGCGCTGCTCGCCCCCTGGGCGCGGAACCTGCCCAGCACCTCCTCCGGCGTGGGCGCAGCGGCAAGCAGCGGCAGGATGTCGTCCGTCTCGTACACCAGGCCGACGGAGCCCTCGGCCGAACCGCCGACGATCAGCCCCGTACCAGTCTTCTCGCCGGCCGACACCCCGACCACGAGCGACGCCGCCACCGGGATCGTGACCGTGCAGGCCGCGATGGCGGCATCGAGGTCGGCGCGCACGTCCTGCAGCACCTCCGGGCACTGGCCGGTCGCGACGTACCGGGCCACGTCCGCCAACAGCGCTGCGCTCCCCGCCAACAGCTGACCGAGGTTCACCTCCGCCTGCAGGGCGATCTCGGACTCCGGGCTCAGCTCGACCCCCAGGGCCTCGGCGCCCGGGACCTGGGCCATCACGGCGCCCGCGACCAGCCCCCACCACAGGTCGCCGCTGGGGATCGCCGACGCCAGCGTGAGCTTCGCGCCGTCCGTGCCGAGCGAGCCGCTCACCGCGAGCGCAGCGGAGCCGGCGCCGACGGTGCTGTCGAACGTCGCCCGACCGCCCGTGACCGTCTTCGTGCCCGCGTTCTCCTCGAAGTCGATCTCGAGCCCAGTAGCTCCCTCGACCAGCGGCGTCGCGATGCCCAGGTCGCCCATGCTCTTCGACTTCACCACCACCTGGTTGAGCGCCTCGAACCCGCCGCCCAGCTCGATGTGCCCGGTCCGCTTGCCCTGCGCGTCCACCACGTCGTCGTACTCCATGGCCACGGTCACCGACGGCGCCACCTCCACGATCCAGCCGAACTCCACCCCCAGGACCGTCTCCTTCACCTCGCTCCCGGACTCCATGCCCGCGGTCACCTCCTCGCGGATCACGTACGGGTTGAGGTCGACCCCGGGGACGACGAAGTGGAGCAGCGCCTCCACGGCCTCGGGCGCGGAGGTCCCGCACATGGAGCCGAGCACCTGCCCGATCCGCGCGGGGTCGGCGACGAGGCCGGCCCACGGCACCCGGTACGTGATCACCTTCTCGAACGTGCCGCCAGCGTGGACGCTGCCCAGCGGGTCACCCAGCTCCACCCCGGCCGCCCCCGCCCCCTTCGCCTCCACCTCGAGCCACCCGCCGGACAGGTTCACCGCCTTGCACGCGAACTCGATCCCCCCAGCGACGCCGGCGACGAGCTGGATCGCGCCGGACAGCTCGACGCCGAGGCCCTGGGGGACGAGCTGGTCGAACAGCGCCACCAGCTCGCTCGTGGACTCCGTGGCTCCGCCGCTCGCGTCGATGCCGTCGAAGTAGCCGAGCTCGTCGCAGCGCGCGGCGTTGCCCTGCCCGGCGCCCTGATCGGCGGTCCACCCGCTCTTCGACCCCTGCTCGTCGCGGATGTCGTCGGTCAGGGTGCGCTCGGCGGCGGGCTGCTGGGCGTAGTCCACGGGAACCTCCGGCCCGGCTCCTTGCAGCCCGTGAACCAGCGATCCACGGCGTTGGCCCGTCGCCCGACCGGTGGACGTCCGTCGGCTGGCCCGGCGGTGCCCCCGACGGACGTCCGACGCCTTCGGACGTCGAAACGCCGAGGATCGGCGGCACATCCGGTGCAGACGACGGGAGCGGGAGGTCGAGATGGGCAGCACGGCGGTGGTGGCGGGACAGGGCGCGCGGCGGTGGGGACGGGCAGCAGCGCTCGCAGCAGTCGCGTCGTTCGCGGCGTTCGCGACCTCGGTGTTCGTCGTGGCGATCGACGCGCGATCGATCGTCACGCGAGTCAGCGTGGTCGGAGGCCTCGGGGCGGGCGCGCTCGCTGTCGCGCTGGTGGGGGCGGCGATGGGCGGACTGCTGATCCGCCGTCCCGCGGGTGGGTCGCCGTTCGTCCGGGCAGCGCTGACCCTGCTGGCGTGGCGGTTCGGCGTGACGAGCCTGTTCGTGATGGGCGGCGCGCTGGCGGGGGGCGGCCTCTACGGCGAGCCGCTCGGTGGCGCAGCGTGGGGCCTGCTCCTCTCCCTCGCTCCGTTCGTCCCGGCCATCGTGGTGGACGGGGCAGTGCTCGTCTACGGACTGCTCGGCGCCGTGTCGAGCCGCGACTGGGCCGGTCGCCTGGCCGGCGTCGGCGCCGCGACGCTCGGCGGGCTCGCGTTGCTCGTGGAGGTCCCCGTGTTGGTGTGGCTGCTCCGGTGGGAGGCATCCTTCAAGCACGGGTTCTCGTTCTTCCCCGGCGGGTGTTGAAGCTACCAGTTGCCCTCGACGATGCGACGGAAGGCAGGGGCCGCGACCGTCCCGCCCCACCGCGCCTCCCCCTGCGGCCCGGCGACCGCCACCAGGACCACCACCTCCGGCTCGTCCGCCGGCACGAGGCCCACGAAGCTCGCCAGGACCTGGTCGGCGTCGGGGGTGCCGTCCGCGCGCACGAGCTGCGCCGTCCCGGTCTTGCCGGCGATCCGGAGCCCGGGCACGGCGGCCTCCTTGCCCGTGGCGTTCTCCGATTCCACGGCGCCCACCAGCAGCTCGCGCACCTCGGCGGCGAGCTGCGGCGCGAGGGCCCCGTGGCCGCCGAGGTGGGTCCACGCCGCAGCCACCTGCAGCGGCGTGACGCGAACGTCGCCGAGGACCAGGCGGTCGAGGGAGACCTCGGCGGGGGTGGGCAGACCCACCCGGTGGAGCACGCCTTCCAGCGCAGGGCGACCGGCACGGGTGGCGACCTCCACCGCGCCCGGGTTCGACGAACACGCCAGGATCGACGCCATGTCGCCGTCCGTGAACACGGTCTCGCGGGGGACCCCCTGCTCGAGCGCCGCGACCATCGTGAACGGCTTGAGCACCGAGCCCGGGGACACCGGGCGTTCGGCGAGCCCGCCGCGCTCGGCCCGACCGAGGACCGCGCCGCTCCGCACGTCGACGACGAGCAGCGCGACGCCCTCGGCGTGGTGAGTGGCGACCAGGTGGTCGGCCTCGGCCTCGAGGCGGGCCGCGAGACCCTCCCGCGCGCGGGGGGTGGGCGTGGTGCCCGCGGTGGCGGTCCCGACCGCGAGCGCTGCGACGAGGCCGGCGCGCACGAAGCCGCCGAGGCGACGCACCGGGGGCCGCTCGGCCAACACCGCACGCACCCGGCGCTCCAGGCCCGACGGTTGCGCCATCGGGAGCGCCGCCGCCGGGGCCCGGTACCGCGCGAGGTCCACCAGGGTCTGCGCGTACACCACGCGGTCCCCGCCCCCCTGCAGCACGGCGTCGTCGGCGTGGTGTTCACACGCGTCGCGGAGGGCGCTCACCCCCCACCACGCGAAGGGATCGAACCAGTGGACACAGGCCCCGAGCCGCGCGAGCAGCAGCCACAGGTTGTCGCGGCCCTGTGCGTGGGCCCGCTCGTGGGCGAGCACGAGGTCTCGGCGAGCGCGCGTCCACCCCACGGCCGCGGCCGGCAACAGCACCAGCGGGCGCACGATCCCCACCACCACCGGAACGTCGAGGGCCTCGGTGTACGCCACGTCTCCGTCCAGGTCCCGGGCGGTGGCCCGCAACCGGTGCGCGGCGAGGAGGTCCGCGCCCAGGCGCACCAGCTGGACCACGAACCCCACCCACCACACCGCGGAGAGGACCGCCCCGACGGACAGCGCGCCCGGCGCTGCGGCCACCACCTCGCGGGTGGAGGCGGCGCTGCCGGGCTCCTGGAGCACGCGGACCGCAGCGGAGACCGCGGCGGGACCGGCCCCGGCGGGCGACCAGTGGGGAGCCAGCGCGAAGACGGGGAGCGCCGCTACGAGGACGACGGCGCCGAGCAGCACGGCGCGGCGGTGCGCAGCGGGACCGGTGCGGGCAGCGAGGAGAGCGACCGCGTAGATCACGGCGGCCTGGAGGGCCAGGAGGAGGGACATGAAGGGTTCCTTCGGGTGGGGTGGGCGCGGGGGGTCAGCGGGGGTTGCGCTTCTCGTCGACCAGGCGGGCGAGCGCGTCGAGGGCGTGGTCGTCCAGCTGCTCGTCGTCGACCAGCGCCGAGACGAGGCGCTCGGGGGAGCCGCCGAAGAACGTGCCGAGCAGGTGGCGCAGCGCGCTGCGGCTCGCGACCTCGGGGGGCGTCGACGCGAAGTACACGTACCGGGGCCCGTCGACCTCGTGCGCGAGGTGGCCCTTCTCCTCCATCAAGCGCAGGAGGGTGCGGACGCTCGAGTCGCTCGGGGAGTCGGCGAGCTCGGCGCGGATCTCGGCAGCCGTGGCGCGTCCGAGGCGGTACACGATGTCGAGGAGCTGGCGCTCGCGGCGGGACAACGAAGGGGGCGCGGGATCGTCTGGCGTCATGTTAATTTTTTAACATGCTGCGAATTTCTTAACAATAAGAATTCTTCCTTCCCCCTCTCCCCTCTGGGGAGAGGGTCGGGGTGAGGGGAAATCAGGTGTTACCCCCTCTCCTCCGGAGGGGGAGAGGGTTGGGGTGAGGGGCTGTGGTTCGATGACCTCCACGACGTGAAATGGTCCTCGCTCGCGCTCCGCCGAGACCTGGGGGGTCCTGGGCGGAGCGCCCCCTGGCAGGGGGTGCGGGGACTGGTCCTCCGCGAAGCGCGAGCGAGGTTCGATCCATCAGCTCAACGGTTGCGACAGCTCCCGCCGGACCTCCAGGTCCAGCTGCAGGTCGATGACGAACGCCCAGAACCCGGCAGCGTCCGGCGACTCCAGCAGCCACGCGCGCTCGTCCGGGTACAGCTTGTCGGCGGCCAGCTCCCAGTGCCCGCCCTCCTCCAGCTCGCGGCGCAACGCCTCGATCCGCA
This sequence comes from Myxococcota bacterium, assembly GCA_044356535.1. GTDB lineage: Bacteria > Myxococcota_A > UBA796 > UBA796 > JACKER01. The sequence continues at coordinate 6,967 of JBIKWC010000007.1, read as the reverse complement.
CGCTGTTCAGCGCATTCAGGCCGTCGAAGGTGGTGAGCGCCTCCACGAAGCCCGCGAAGGTCGGGTCACACGCGGTGAAGTACGGCACGTAGGCGTAGGGGATCGGGTCCTTCAACGTGTGATCGCCGCGGCCCGGCCCACACAGGTGGACGAAGATCGCCTCCTGCCGCGCGTTCTCGAAGGACAAGGTGCGCGTCAACCGCTCGCCCGACGGCGTCACCGCCGACACCGTGAACGGCCCCGACGGGCGCTCGGTCGCAGGCGGGAACGTGCCCGTCGACCAGTAGGCTTCGAACTCGGAGTGGTACGCCGCGAAGTGCTCGTCGCGCGCCCAGGCCGCGCACCGCCCCTCTGCGTCCTCCTCCGGGCGACGCACCTCCTCCTCCCCCCGGACCACCAGGTGCTGCACCTCGTGGGCGATGATCTCGGGGATCTTCTTCAGATCCACGCCCGCGTACAGGCGGATCCCCTCGGAGACCGCCTCGCCCCCGGTTCCGAGCGGCCGCTCGACGATGCCCGCGGCGGAGTCGTCGTAGGTGGCGGTCTCGGCGACCGTGGCGGTGGCGTCGAACCAGGCGCCCATGCCCTTCCCCGCCCGCTCTGCGGAGTCGTGTGTGGGCGCGAGCGCGAAGATGTCGAGGCCGTTCCGGTCGAGCCACTCCACGCCGTAGGACGCAGCGGCGTCGACGCCCGACCCGGGCTCCCCGATCCCCTTCCGCAGGGTCTCGAGCACCCCCAGCACTCCGTCGCGGAACACCCGCTGGTCGGCGAGGGCCTGGTCCCGGCCGAGCGAGACGACGGCCTCGGCGTTGCCCTGCGGCTGCAGGTCGCGGTCGGCGGGGCCCTCGGGGAGCTCCGAGCGGATCCAGTCGGGATCGGCGCAGGCGGGGTTGCGATCGGCCTTCTCGGGCAACGTGGTGAGGAGCGACACGGGGACCTCCGCCGCGCACCTTGCGAGGACGGTGCCGACGCCAGGACCACGTTCCCAACACGATCGTCGCCGCGCGACCGGCCCAGGCGCCGACCGACGTCCGTCACCGGACCGGGGATTCGGCGCGGCGTCGGATCTCTTCGTTCATCGCCGCGAACCCAGCAGGTGCCGCGCGCATCATGGCAGTACGGGACACCACCGGCACCAGGAGCCCCGTGTACCACTCCACGTTCCGGAGTCGGCACCCGGAGGTCCCGAGCGGCGACAGCTCGAACCGGTGGCGCCCGTCGAACAGCCCAGGCAGCCCGGTGCGCGCCAGCCACTCGAAGGCCCGGCCCGGCGCGAGGGCGGTGACCCGGGCCGTGAAGTCGTAGCTCGCGGTCTCCGTCCGGAGGCCCAGCTGCACGGACTCACCGAGGCCGAGCACGCCGCCGCGGAACAGCAGCATCGTGCTCCACTCGGGCCACTCCGTCGTCCGCGTGAGAACGTCGTACACCCGCTCGGGGGACGCCGCGAGGTCGGTCTGGTGCTCGATCGTGAGGGCGAACAGGCTCACGACAGCGCCCCCATCTCGCCCCGCCGGTAGCGGGCCACTGCGGCGTCGATGCCTGCGCGGTCGTTCATCACGAACGGGCCCCCGGCGACGACCGGCTCACGGAGCGGCCGACCCGCCGCCACGAGCACCTGGAGGCCACCATCCCCCGCCTCCAGCTCGACAACGTCGCCGTCGTCCGCGAACCCCACAGCGTGGTGTGCCCCACACGGGGTGCTGCCCAGGCGCCCGCCGCCCGCGAGCGACAGGGCGAAGCTGTTGTGTCCAGCCTCGACCGGGACCCGCACCGGCGCGCCGGGCGCGAGCGACACGTCCAGCAGCAGCACCGGCGTGAGGAGCGCGTCGAGCGGGGAGCGACGGCCCCCGAACGCGCCGGCGAGGACCCGCACCCGCGCCCCGTCGACCTCCACCACCGGGACCTCGTGTGGCTCCACCCGGAACGCCCGCGGCGCCGCCGCCTTGTGGTCCGACCGCAGGTTCACGAACAGCTGCAGGCCGTGCGACTCGACACCCGGGACCTCGGGGACCTCCTCGTGCAGCATGCCGGCGGCGGCCTGCGTCCAGTGCACCCCGCCGGGCGCGATGCGGCTGCGGTCCCCCAGGCTGTCGCGGTTCACGAAGGCGCCCGCGGAGTCTTCGAGCATCACGGTCACCGCCGAGAACCCGGCGTGCGGGTGCGGCGGGAACGTGGGCTGCGACATGCGAAAGTCGTCGACGTTCAGGAACGGGTCGAGCGAGAACCCCGGCAGCCCGCGCAGGCCGAAGCTCCGGAACGACGCGCTCATCCGGTGCTCCTCGAGCGCCAGCGACGCCACCACCGACCTGGCGCGGCCCATCACGCAGCCCCGCGAGAGAGTGCTGCGGCCAGGGTCTCCGGGACCACGCTCGGGTACCGGTCGTTGTGGAGGGGCCCGAGCAATGCCTCGCCCCCGTACATGCCGCGCGCGTACATCAGGGGCAACCAGGCGTACAGGTTCTGGGGCTCCGCAGCCAGCCGGCGGCGGGTCTCCCGCTCCAGGTCCTCCAGCGAACCCAGCCGCTCCATCGTCAGGGTGCGCGCGTGGATCTGCTGCCAGAGCTCCGCGAACCGGCGGACGCTCGCGCGGTCCCCGCGCACGAACAGCTGCGGGGGCACCGGCGCGTCGTCGAGCGCAGCGGCGGCCGTGTACCGCGCAGTGTCCTCCCAGGTCGTCCAGTCGATCGGCGTCTCGCCGTCGCCCCAGTAGCGGAGCACGCCCCGCTCGGCGTCCAGCATCCCCAGGAACCCCAGGACGTACCCGTCGATGAAGATGCCCTGCAGCACGTGCACCACCTCGAACCCGGCGGTCACCTCGGCGGCCGCCTGCTCGGCCAGGGTCCGGCGCCAGTCCGAGTTCACGTTCAACCCCGCCGGCAGCGTGAAGTGGTTGTACGAGTAGTCGGACGGCACGAAGCGCCGCGCGCCGGCGGCCTTCGCTGCGCGGACGAGGGCGAGCTGGGCGTCGACGATGACGTCGGGGCCGCCCTGCAGGGCCGACACCACCGCCCAGGCGCCCGCGACGGCAGCGGCGCGGTCCGCGTCGGTGGCCGACACGGCGTCGAACGCGTGCAGCGACACCCGCTCCGACGCGAGCGCCGCCACCTCGGGTTTCCCCGGGTCGCGGACGAGCGCCCGGACGGTGACCCCCGGCGAAGCCAGGAGCGCGTTGAGGATCAGGCGGCCGAGCTTGCCGGCGCCCCCTGCGACCACGATGAGCTTGTTGTGCATGCCCCCACCATCACCACGCCATGGCATCATGACAATGAAGACCCCACCAGACACATTGGCAGGCCATACATGACAATCTCGCCCGCCGACATGCTCGTGTTCACCGCGGTCGTGCGCGAAGGTGGCTTCACCCGCGCGGCCCGCCACCTCGGCCTCACCAAGCAGACCGTGAGCGAGCGGGTGGCGAAGCTCGAGGCCGCGCTCGGGGTCCGGCTCCTCGAGCGCACCACGCGGCGCGTCCGGGTCACCGACGCCGGCGGCGTCTACTACGACCGCTGCGCCGCCATCGCCGCGCAGATCGTCGAGGCGAACGCCGAGGTCCAGCGGCAGCGCGCCGAGCCCGTGGGCCTGCTGCGGGTCTCGGCGCCCGTGTTGTACGGGCGACGGTTCCTGGGCCCGGTCCTGGCGTACTACCTCGAGCGATACCCCGACGTGCGGGTGGAGGTCGCCCTCGCGGACCGGCGCGTGGACCTGGTGGAGGAGGGCCTGGACCTCGCGATCCGCGTCGGGGCGCTCGAGGACTCCACCCTCACCGCCCGCAAGCTCGGCGACGGGTACATGTACTACGTCGCCAGCAGCGCGTTCCTCGCGCGCCACGGCACGCCGTCTCCGGACGACGCGGCGCGCTGGCGCTGCATCGGGATCCGCCCCCACGAGACCTGGGACGTGGGCGGACGGGTCCACCGCGTCGCTCCGGTGTTGTGTGTCAACGACCTGGAGGTGGTGTGTGACGCCGCCATCGGAGGGGTCGGGCTGGCCCGCCTCCCGTCGCTCGTGTGCCACGACGCGGTCCGCGACGGCCGCCTGCAGATCGTGTTCGGCGAAGCGTCGGGCGCGGTCCGGCCCGTCTACGCCGTGTACCCGAGCCGGACCCACCTGCCGGCGAAGGTGCGGGTCTTCGTGGAGGCGCTGGCCACCCGGATCGGGCCGATGGCGCCCCTGCCGCGAGGCTAAGGGGAGCCGGGGAGGACCGGGATGAAGGTCGCGAGCGCAGGGGCGGAGCTCGCCGTGTACGACGAAGGCGCGGGACCCGCGGTGTTGTGGATCCAGGGCACGGGCGTCGCGGCCGTGGGCTGGGACCCGCAGATCGAGGCGCTCCGCACGTCCTTCCGGTGCGTGTCGTTCGACAACCGGGGGATCGGCGCCTCCACCCGGGGGGCGGGGCGCCTCACCGTCGACCAGCTCGCGGACGATGCCCGCGCCGTGCTCGACGGCCTGGGGATCGCGCGGGCCCACGTCGTCGGCCACTCGCTCGGTGGCCTGATCGCGCTGCGCCTCGCGCGCCGCGCCCGCGACCGGGTGGCCTCGCTCGGGCTGTTGTGTACGTTCGCCGACGGCAACGTCCCCACCCGGCTCTCCGCGCACGTCGCGTGGCTCGGCCTGCGCACCCTGGTCGGCACGCGGGCGATGCGCCGCCGGGCGTTCCTGGAGCTGATCCGGTCGCCGTCGGAGCTGGCGGGCGTGGACCGCGACGCCGAGGCCGAGCGCCTGAGCGCGGTGTTCGGGCGGGATCTCGCCGACTCGCCCCCGATCGTGCGCGAGCAGGTCTGGGCGATGCGAGGCCAGGACGAGACCCCCCACCTGGGCGCCCTGGCGGGTCTCCCCACGCTCGTGATGAGCGGCACCGACGATCTCCTCGCGCCGGTGTGGGCGGGAGAGGCGCTGGCGCGGGGCATCCCGGGCGCGACCTGGGCCCCGGTGGAGGGCGCGGCACACGGGCTGCCGCTCACCCGCCGGGACGAGACGAACGCGCGGCTGGCGGCCTTCCTCCGCGCCGCCTGACGGACTACCGGACCTTGCGGCGGAGCAGCCAGCCCTCCCCGGAGGTCTCGAAGCCGCGCCGCTGCAGCCACCCCGCGAGCGCGCGCGCGTCCGGGTGGCCCTCGGGGACGACGTTGTACAGGTAGCGGAGCCCCTGCTTCGCGGCCTCCTCGTCCAGGCGATCGAGCAGGAACGTGCCCACGCCGTGCCGCTTCCCCTCGGGGTCCGCGGCCAACAGGATCTCCGCGTCGCCCCAGGTCACGTCCATCCAGCCGTAGCCCACCACCTGGCCACCGCGTTCGGCCCGCCACCAGTCGCCCGCCAGCATCACCCCGTCGGCGGTGCCCTTCAACGCGGAGAACACGCCCTCGGGCGCGCCCCCGACGATCCGCCGCTTGTCCGCGTCCCAGACCGGCGGGCTCTCCCGGGTCCACGTCAGGCTCATCACGACCTCCTCCGCCACGCTACACCCGGACCGCCGCCGCGAGCCGCGCCGCGTGGTCGTGGAAGGCCGACGACGTCGCTGCCACCGCAGTGAGCGCCGGCGCGTGCAACACCGCCACCGGCTCGATCACGTCCTCGTCCAGGAGCAGCGGCACCCGGTGCCGGGTGTGGGCCAGCGCGGGTGCAGCCGGGCCCAGCGCCGCGCGCAGGTACTCGTCCACGAGCTCCGTGCAGTAGTAGGCGGCGTTCTGCCTCTTGAAGCCGTAGTCGTACGGTTTGCCGACGAGCGAGGCCACGTGGGTGAGGGCCCGGCGCTGAGCCTCCTCCGTGGCCTCCGGGGGCCGCACCACCACCAGCGTGTCGCGCTCGTACCGGTCGAGGAAGTGCGCCAGCGACTCGCGGACCACGCCCACGAACTGGTCGGGACGGCCGAGGAGGCGGTGGATGGCGTCGCGGAAGGCGCCCGCCCAGCCCCGCATGGTCTTCTCGGTGGCCATCGCGTGGACGAGCTCCCCCGCGCCGACGTGGACCGCGACGTGCGACAACCGGCCGGCGTTGCCCAGCAACACGAAGTCGCCGGGGCGGAGGTGCGGCAGGAAGCGCGGAACGTCGGCTGCGTGCAGCCGCGGGTGGTGGTCGGCGCCGGCACCCACCGCCCACCCGATCTTCAGCAGCACCCGCAGCAGGAACTCGCGCATGCGCCCTCATCATGCCCCAGCCGCGGGCCTCCGGGCCAGGAACCCGCGGGTCGCGCGGCGCCCGGACTCCAACAGGAACTCCCGGTCCGCCGGCTCGAGGGCGAAGTCGGTCGTGGACACGTAGTCCGAGTCGATGGGCACGGTGCGGTCGCGGTCCTCGGGCACCAGCGACACCCGCCGCAGGTGCATGAGCATCGTGTTGAACACGGTCGACACGAAGGTGGTCATCGAGCGCGGCTCGGAGTGCGTGAGGCCGAGGTGCGCGGTGAGGTCCACGTGGCGCGAGTCGACGTACCGCAGGATCTCGTCCCACGCGATCCGCCCGTTCCCGTTGTGATCGAGCGCCGCGAACACGGCCGAAGGCTGGTCGGTGTCGAACAGGACCGAGGCGTCCTCCTGAGAGAGGCCGCCGGTCGTGAACAGGCCGCTCACCTCCTCGAGCGAGACCTGGCCGTCGCCGTTGGTGTCGAGCCGGGCGAGCGCGTCCACGAGGCGCTGCGCTGCGCCGTCGAGCTTGGACCGGACGGCGGTGCGCTCCTGCAGCGTGGCCTCGTGGTCCGCCCGGGCGCGGGCCAGCGCGGTGTCGGGCCGGGCGGGCGGGCGCATGTCCGCGGTCATCCAGCGCTCGGTGGCGTCCCCGAGCTCGAGGTCGTCGAACACGGTGAACCCGAGCGTCCGCGGGTTGCGCGGATGGAACCGGACCGAGTCGTGGACGAGCTCCGACACGCGCTCGAGCGGGCGGAGGCGCTGCAGGAAGGTGTCGCTCCGCTCGAGGGACAACCACCAGCCGTCGAACGCGTGGACCGGGAAGTTGCAGAGGAGGCCGCCGTCCG
>JBIKWC010000083.1:0-26210 GCA_044356535.1 Myxococcota bacterium | reverse complement strand
TTCCCGTCGGCCGACCGCACGATCCGGTACGGCACCATCAGCACGGGCAGCGACATCGACATCCCCACGGCGAGGCGCACGGGCATGTCGGGCGTGGTCTTCGGGTGGCAGAACTCGGTGCACATCCGCGTGAGGTTGGTGACGGGCACACACAGCTCGCGCCCACACCGCTCGAGGACCTGCGCGAACGTCACGTCCTCGGACCCCGTGTGCTCCCGCAGCCGCTTCCCGAGGAAGTCGAGGAGCGCCGAACCCGGGTTGAGCCCGTAGATCGTCACGAAGTTGTACGCCTGCGACAGCAGCCCGAACCGGGCGTCCTGCATCACGGACTCGAAGTCGGTCTCGAACAACAGGCCCCGCAGCTCGGCCGCCGTGGTGCCCACCGCCACCATCGCCGCCAGGAAGCTCCCGGAGCTCGTGCCGGCCACGCGGAGCACGTGGTGGGGGTACAACCCCTCCTGCTCGAGCACCTCGAGGGCGCCGACGTAGGAGATGCCCTTGGCGCCGCCCCCTTCGAACACGAGGTTCTGGTAGGTCCAGCGGGGGTGCGGGGTCCGCGTCGGGTGCACCGGCGGGCGGGCCAACGTCTCGATCGGCGGCAACACCTGAGGGCCGACGCGGGAGATCTCGATGTTCCAGGGCTGGAGCTTCACGGGTTGTCCGGGGTGAGGCCGAACTCGGCGAGGGCGCCGCCGTCGGCGTTCAAGACGACCCGTACGCCGGTGACGTGCCAGGGGCCATCGTCGAGCAGGGTGGAGAGCTCGGACGCGAAGCCGTCTTCGGCGACGGGGGCCGCGAGCGGGACGCGGTACCGACACCCGCGGGCGTCGCAGAGCTCCGAGAGGTCCCCGGGCTGCACCTGGGGCTCGAGGGCGGTGATGGCGCCGTAGGCAGCGCCCCACGCGGGGGACACCGGGTCGCCAGCGGCCGGGACCTCGGGTTCACCACACGCGACCGGGAGCATCCACATGCTCCGTCCTACACCGGGACCCGGCCCGCGTCATCCCGCCGACCAGAAACAGCCTGCCCAGGTATCTATCGAGAATCCGAAGAAAGTTCGTCACCAGATCCGCGGGCCCCCCGTTGCAGGGGTGAACCCCAACCTGGAGACTCCCATGACCATGTCCGCCCTCGCCGCCACCCCCGCGCTCCCGAGCACCGGCTGCCGCCTCGTCGCCGCCGACGGCCGGGACCTCCCCCTGCGCGCCGCCCACGTCCACGTGGACGCCGCGGGTGGCCTCGCCAACGTCCAGCTCCGCCAGACCTTCGTCAACCCCTACACCGAGCCGCTGGCCGTCACCTTCCAGCTGCCGCTGCCCGCGTCCGGCGCCGTCGTCGGCTACGCTTTCACGCTCGGAGGCCAGCGCATCACCGGGCGGGTGGAGCGCCGCGAGGACGCCCGCCGCGCCTTCGAAGACGCCGTGCTGGCGGGCCGGACCGCCGCGCTGCTCGAGCAGGAGCGCAGCAGCCTGTTCACCCAGGAGCTCGGCAACCTGCCGCCCGGCGTCGAGCTGCAGGTGGAGCTCGAGGTCGAGCAGCCCCTGGACTGGGTCTCCGGGGGGTGGGAGTGGCGGTGGCCCACGGTGGTGGGGCCGCGGTTCCTCGGCGCGCCGGGCCAGACCCCGGACGCCGCGCGCCTGGTCGTGGACGTGGACCCTTCCGCTGCGGTGCCCTCGACCGCCACGGTGCGGATCGGCGACGCGACCACCGGCCCCGCCACGAGCCCCTCCCACCCGCTGCGCCACGAGGGGTCCGGCGTGGCCCTGTCCGGCGCCCTCGACCGCGACGTGGTGGTGCGCTGGCCGGTCGCGGCCCTGGCTCCGGGCGTGGGGCTCGAGACGGCGCGCCCGCTCGGTGACCACGACGCGTACGGCCTCCTCACCCTGGTGCCGCCCGCGAGCCCGATGCACATCGTGCAGCGCGATCTTTGTTTGCTCCTCGATACTTCCGGCTCGATGGGCGGGCGTCCGCTGGCGCAGCTGCAGGCCTTCGCCACGGCGTTGGTCGCGGGCCTCCGCGACGGGGACCGGCTGGAGCTGATCGAGTTCTCCTCTGCCCCGCGCCGGTGGCGGCCGGGCGTCGTGGTGGTGGACGCGCGCGTCCGCGCCGAGGCGACGCAGTGGCTCCGTGCGCTCCGGGCGAGCGGCGGAACGGCCATGCACACCGCGGTGCTGGAGGCGCTGGCGCCCCTGTCCGTGGAGTCGCAGCGCCAGGTGGTGCTGATGACGGACGGCTGGATCGGCTTCGAGCGCGAGGTGATCGGCCAGATCCGGACCGCGCTGCCGACGGGAGCCCGCGTCCACGTGGTGGGGGTGGGGAGCTCGGTGAACCGCACGCTCACGAGCGGTGTCGCCCGGGCGGGCGGCGGCTACGAGGCCATCGTGGGCCTGGACGAGGCGACGGAGCCGGGCGTGGCGGCGCTGCTCGCGCGCACCGGTGACCCGCTCTGGGTCGACGTCCGCGTGTCGGGGTCGGCGCTCCGCGAGGTGGCGCCGGCGACCATCACCGACCTGCTGGCGGGGCACCCGTCGCGGGTGGGCGTGCGCCTCGATCCCGCAGGCGGGCTCTTGATCGTGGAGGCGCGCACGGCCGGAGGCACCGTCACCCGGCGCATCCCCGTGTTGCCGGTGGCGGAGGGCGCCGGGCGCCGCGTGGTCGTGACCCGGTTCGCCCGCGAGGCCGTCGAAGACCTCGAGGTGGCTGCCGCGGGCGGGGCCGACGCGCGCGTGGTGGACTCGGCGATCGAGGCCCTCGGGCTCCGCCACCAGCTCGCCACCCGCCGGACCTCGTGGGTGGCGGAGACGACGGAGGTGACGGTGGACCCGGGCGCCCCGCTCCGCCGCGTCCGCCAGCCCCAGGCGTTGCCGTACGGGACGAGCGCCGAGGGCGTGGGCCTGGCTGGGGCGTCCCCGATGGCGAAGCCGGCGCCGGCGCCGATGGCAGCGCCGTCCGGGGCCCCGTCGCTCCGCCGGGCGCGGACGGAGTCTCCCGCCGCGCCGAAGAAGGCGGAGGCCGCGCGGGAGAGCGAGAGCCGGTCGAAGCGGCCGATCCTGGCGGCGGACGAGTTCAAGTTGTCCTCCGAGGCCGCGCCCGAGCCGCCGGCGCCCGTCGCTGCGTCCCTGGCCCCCAAGGACCAGGAGCTCGACGCCCTCGTGGAGCGGCTCGTCGCCGCCGCCACGGCGCGGGTGGTCCGCAACGAGCGCGGGCAGCTGATCCTCGAGCTCACCTGGCCCTCTGGCGGCGACTGGTCCCCGTCGGGCGTGGACCTCCTGGCCGCGGATGGTCACCGCGTGACCACCACCGGACCCCAGCCGGGGACGACGCGGGCCGGGGCGGTGAGCGCCGGCGCGACGGTGCGGCTGGTCCTCGCCTGGACCGGACCCGCCCCCACGCGCGTGTGGGTGTCGGGGCTCGAGCTGGTCGTGGAGGCCTGATGGACCTCGACGTCCACCTCCGCGCGATCCAGGGTGGTGATCCCGTCGCGTTCGGCGACTGGATGGCCGGGGCGGAGGCCCCGCTGCGGCGCAGCCTGGGCTCCTTCGCAGCGGTGGTGGATGTCGAGGCGGTGCTGCAGGAGTCGCTCCTGCGGGTGTGGCAGGTGGCGGGCCGGGTGACCCCGGACGGGCGGCCCAACAGCCTGCTGCGGTTCGCCCTGCGGGTGGCGCGCAACGCAGCTGTGGACGGGGTTCGCCGCAACCGGGCCACCCCCGTCGAGGGCGTCGAACCCGAGGGGGTGGAGCCCGCCCTCCCCGACCCTGCGCTGCGCGCCCACCTGGAGCGCTGCCGAGAGGCGCTCAAGGGGCCCGCGCGCGTCGCCTTCGAGGCCCGGCTCGGGGGCGCTGCACCGGACGCCACCCTCGCGGCGCAGTCCTCGATGCAGCTCAACACGTTCCTGAAGAACGTCGGGCGGGCGCGGGCGCTGCTGGTGGAGTGTCTGCGTCGCGCGGGGATCACGCTCGCGGAGGTGATGGGATGACGCCCGAAGAACGCGAGCTCCTGGTGGAGCAGGTGACGAGCGCCTTCCGCGAGCGGAGCGCCCGCGGCGAGCTGCGCCCGGCCCCCGCGTGGCACGACCTCGACGAAGCCGGCCGGCGCGATGCCCACGCGAAGGCGGTCACCGCGCGGGCCCTGGAGGCGGCGCTGGACCCCCGCGGGTGGTCGACGACGACCCGCGCGGTCCTGGCCCGCCTCCGCTGAGCCAGAGCGAGTGTCAGGCGAACGGCCCCTCCACCACCACCAGGCCCTGCTCCGCGGCGTACGGAAGGTGAACCCCGCGCGCTGCACTCACCGAGCCACCCAGGTCCAGCCACCTCCATCCAGGCACCGTGATCGAAAAATCAACCGGATTCAGCTCTGTTCTGTGCTCACGATGTGCGAGCAGTACGCCGTCTCCCGAACGCCACGTGAGCCCGGTCCGCCGGCGCGGCGCGACACGCCTCCCCCGCCACCGCCGCCACCTCCCCCCTGGCTCCGCGAGCGCAGGACCGGACGCGGAAGGCTGGCGGGGCGGCACGAGTCGATGCCCGACCGGCGGAACGGTGCTACGGCTTCGACAGGTGAGTCGCCCGAGGCGTCGAAGCGTGCGTTCGTCTGCAGGCATGGAGGCCGCTTGATCCCGACCGTTTTGCTCCTCGCGTGCAGCAGACCCGACGACACGACCACTACGCCTCCGACCACACCGACCACACCGACCACATCGACCACACCGACCGTCAGCCGACCCGGTGGGGCGCCGCTGTCGCTCGTCCTCGCCGGCGCCCCCATCTTCGGCGAGGTCGCGAATCCAGGCTACACGTCTGCGTTCACCACCCTCGCCGACGCAGGCTTCGACGGCTTCTTTCCGCTGTACGTGACGAGCGAGGTCGACGGGGCCTCCACCACCACCGACCACCTGCTGCACTTCCTCGCGCCGTCGCTCGCGGGGGTGCCTGCGGAGAGTTCCTGCGCCGGGCCCAACGACCCCTACGCTGCCGCCGAAGGCCGCCTGCAGATCTGGTTCCCCGGGTTCCTGCTCATGGAGCTGCAAGACCGCACCCAGCCGATCGACCGCGCCACGTTCCGCGGCCACCTCGACGAACAGGACGCCGCCTGCTGGCGCGACCACCCCGGGGTGCTCGGCGGCTTCCACACCTACGACGAAGCGCTGCTCTACCACGCGATCGACACCTACCTCGGCGTAGACTCCATCGACCTCGACAACATCGCCGTCGCGTCCGAGGTCGTCCGCGAGGAGCTCGGTGTGCCCACGGTGTGGGTCGAGTCGTTCGTGCCCTACCAGCTGGAGCTCGCAGGGCTCAGCGGCTCCGAGCTCGACACGCTCGTCGCCGCCTTCGACGCCGAGCTCCAGCGCCTGGCCCCGACCGTCGAGAGCTTCGACTTCAACATCTACCCCGTGCCCGACTACCGCATCGACCTCGTCCACGAGACCACCGCGCTGGCCGCCGAGGTCGCGCCGCAAGCACGCACCCTCATCGTGCTGCAGGCGTTCGGCTACGACCACATCACCGGCGGGGTCACGCCCGGTCGCGTGCCGACGCTCGAAGAGACCCGCTACATGGCCTTCGACGCCGTCGCTGCGGGGGCCGACGTCGTGGTGTGGTACGGCGCCAGCGCCCTCGACCTGTCGCGGCCCGACCAGCGCGGGTTGTGGGAGGACGTGTTGACCGTCGCAGGGGAGCTCGACGGGCTCTCCGACCTCTCCACGGGCGACGCCCTGGCGTTCGACCTGCCGGAGGGCGTGGGCGCCCGGCTCACCGTCCACGACGACGGTCGCGCCTGGCTCGTCGTCACCCGCCGCGCCGACAGCGAGGGCGACGTGACGCTGACGCTGCCGGTCGACGCCTCGCGGGCCTCGGCCGTGGTGGGCCCGCCCCCGTCGGTCGACGGTCGGACGCTCACCGTCACGCTGCCTGCGCGGGGCGTCGGCGTGTACACCTGGTGATCGCCCGCGGGGTTCGCGCGACGAACCGCGGCCGGACCCTCAGCCCCTCCGGCGGATCCGGCGCGCCACCAGGGCCGCGACGCCGGCGACCACCCAGCCGCCTTCGGCGTGGCTGCAACCCGCAGGGCCCTCGCCCGACCGCTGGGTCCCCTCCACCCCGGTGGGCGCCGTCACCAACGCCGTCGGGAAGTCCCGCCCGGGGCCCGTGAACCAGCTCCGGCTGCCCACCCCGTCCTCCGACACGCTGTACACCACGTCCAGCGTCCCGTCCCCGTCGAAGTCCGCCACCGTCGGGAACGACTCCACCGTCACGTCCACCTCCGGTGGAGCCCGTCGCGGCAGTTCGAGCCGGTCCACCACCGTCCACAGCGCCTCGCGCGCCAGGTCCACGTCCACCACGGCCCGCGTCACCTCCCCGAACCCGTACGAGTCCACGAGCAGGTCGCCGTCGCCGTCCCCGTCCCAGTCCCCCACCGGCACCAGCCGCGGGTAAGTCCAGACGTACCAACCCGCGACCTCCGTCAGCGGTGCCGACCCGCGCGCGAGCTCCCGCGGCCCGCTCGGTGACGTGAGGTCCCCGTACACGACCAGCTCCCCGTACGTCACCCCCGTCGGGTCCTGCGACTGCAGCCACCCCACCAGCTCCGGCCGACCGTCCCCGTCCACGTCCAGCGGCGCCGCCGCGTCCGTCGTCAGGAAGCGCGCAGAGTCCACCGTCCACCGCGGCGCCCACGTCCCGGCACCCAGGTCCGCCGACAAGAACAGCGACCAACGCCCACCGTACCGACGGTCGTCCGCCCAGAACGTCCCCGCCATCGGCGGCGGCGGCAGCTCCGTGTCCGGCACGTACGTGAGCAGGTCGTCACCACCGTCGCCGTCCACGTCCCCCAGCACCACCGGGTCGCCGAACCGGCAGGTCTCCGACACGCCGATCCGCGCCGCCACCTCGAACCCCGAGCCCGTCGACACCCACGCGGTCGCCGAGGACGCCAGGTCCTCCAGCCCGTCCCCGTTCCAGTCGCCCGTCCACTCGATAGAGCATGGGTCGAGGGGCGCGTCGAAGCTGACTTCGCGCCCATCCGCGAAGTCGTACCTCACGTCCGGTGCCGTCGATCCCAGCAGGTTGCTCCGGCCGTCCCCGTCGAGGTCCACGGAGACCATGATGCCCCAGGCGCGGCTGAGATCGAGGTTCGGATCCGCGGCGATGACCTGCGTCACTGCATAGTCGCCGTCAGGGGTCGTCGGGGCCACCAGGACGGATCCGGAAGTGGTGGGGTACGGCACCTGGGAGCGAGCGAGGAAGTACACGTCGTCCTCGACCACCGCCGGGGCGTTGGCGAGTGCGGTGCAAGCGCTACCGAGCAGGAGCAAGGCGCCCTCCGTCCTGGTTCAGGCTACAACCTCCGTCGACCCACCGCACGCGCGACCTGCGGCGCACGCTACTCGAGCGTGTGGGTCACCGTGTCCCAGGTCCGGTCGTCGCTCGTCGACAACACGTGCAGGCCGAGCCCCTGGAGCCCCGCCGCCGGGAAGCTGTCGTCCACCGTCGAGGGCTCGGGGGACTGGTCCACCGCAGACACCGCGCCCGCGTCCACGACGAGCGTCGCGAGCTCGCCGCGGTCCCCGTCCGCGTACACCACCGAGCGCCCCGTCCGCTCCAGCCGCCCGCCCGCGCCCACCAGGAACCCGCTGGCCCCCGGGTGCGCGGCGAGCGCGGCCAGCAGGGCCTCCTCGCCGGGGCCGCGGCGGTCGGTGTCGTGTGCGTCCACGATCCCCACCGTGCCCGGCAACACCACCGACGCCGTCCCCGGGTGGGTGTCGAAGGTCCGCGGGTAGCGGTCCACGACCCAGCCGAAGCGCGCTTCGTGGGACGGGACGTCGCCATCCACCCACCAGTCCCCGGCGCCTCCCTCGGCGGCGGGCTCCAGGACGGGGGCGAGGTCGGCGCGGGGTCCCGGCGTGACCTCGAGCGTCGAGGGCCGCAGCGACCAGCCGTCCACCAACACGTCCAGGCCGAGCCCCGCCCACGCCAGCGGGCGACCACAGGCCCGCACCGGCGCCTCCGCCGACGGCGTCACCAGCTTCACCGCGCCCACCCCCACCACGCGCGCCTCGTCCCCGTCGACGACCAGCCCCGTGCGCTCGTCGAGCCCCAGCACGCCCCGCACGTCCTCGCCGTCGTCCACCGCACGCGCGAGCGTCCCCACCATGCGGCCCAGGCGCCCCCGCACGGTGACGTGGGTGTCCACCACGAGCCCGGGCAGGAACGCCAGGAAGTCGTCGTGCAGGCCGCTGCCGCCGTCCGAGGCGTCGTCGAGGTACCGGGTGCAGGCGTCGCCCAACACGTCGGCGCTCACCAGGTCCTCACCGCCCGCCAGGGCCACTCCCGCCATCGACATCGCGCCGGCGCTCGTGCCGCCCACGCCCCCGCCGTCCCGGCGCACCCGCCGCAGGCCTCGCTCCAGCGCCGTGTCGTTCCATTCGTCGTAGTACCAGCCCTGGTCGCCGCCTTTCAGGAACACTGCGTCGATGCCGTCGAGCGGTGCGCCCTCCGCCGCCTCCCGGTCGGGCACGAACACGTTCGTGGCTTCGTCGGCGCCCAACCACGCGAAGTAGTCGAGGAGCCACTCGTCCTCGCGCAGCGTCGACAACACGGCGACCACCACGCGGTCGTCACCGGTCACGTCGCCGCCGCTCAGGAGCTCGCGGTACAGGCGCGCGCTCCACGCGGTCTCGTCGCCCAGGTCTCCCTCGGAGCCACCCCCGGCCAGCACCACCACGCCGGGCGCAGCTTCCGGTCGGGACTGGGGGGCGTCCGGGGTACACGCTGCCAACACGAACCACATCCCGACCTCCCGCGGGCTCCGTAGCGTCGGGCCGCTACATGGGCACGAACACACACCGGAACCCCTCGGTCCCGCCCGTGCTCCAGGTGTTGTGGTGGGCGCCGAACACGCCCACGTCGAGCTCGCCCTGGGAGCCGCCGGCCCCCCGCGAGTCCGGGTTGTAGGACCCGCCGCGCGTCAGGTTGCCCGAGCCGCCGTAGATCCGCCCCGTCCCCTGGTCCGACGTCCAGGGCCCCTCCGGGCCGAACGCCAGGCGGTAGTCCTCCCAGCCCGGGTCCGTCGTGAACACCGCGCCGTCGTAGCTCGTCCACAACGTGTCCGGCCCGCCGGTCGAGCCGTCGACCTGCTCGCGCAGGTTGCCGGCCAGATCCCAGATCGTCTCGCCGTTCGCGAGGACGTGGGTGCGCTTCTGGGACCAGTCCGGGTCGACCGGATCCAGGCACGCCGGGTTGTTGGTCCCGGTGCAGGGGTCACCGTCGGAGGCGAGGGCCTGCAGCGGGTCCTCGTCACAGTGCCCGCGGTTGAGGCTGCCGGCGCCCAGCGCACCGCCCGACCAGTTCTCGGGCGTGCGCTCGATGCTGCGGGCCGCGGTCTGCCACTGGACATTGCTCACGAGTTGGTACGCGAAGCCGAGCCCGTCGCAGGCCACCCGGGCCTGGCCCTTGTCGACGCCCGACCACGGCGTGCCGTCCGGGCGGCTCTCCGCCACGAACGCCCCGTCCCACCCCTGGGCGCCGTCGGCCTGGCCGGTGATGCGCATCTCGTAGCGGGCGAGGCAGAACGGCGTGGTCCCGAGCGCGGCGTCCCCCGGGACGAACGCGAACTGCGGCGGACACGTGATCCACCCCGGAGAGGTGCCCGGCTGGCTCGCGTTGCCGGCCTCGTCGGTCGCGCGGACCGAGACCCAGTACCAGGCCCCCTCCGGCAGCGCTCCAGTGGGAACGTCGACGCCGAGGACCGCCGACGGATCGGCGCCGACCGGGGTCCACCCCACCGCGTCGTCGGAGAACGGGGCCGTCCCGAGCGCCACCTCGTACCCGACGAACCCGGAGGCGTCATCGGTCCCGGGGTGGCTCCACGACACCGCCCCGTCGACCGGCGCGCGGTCGTCGTCCACCGCAGTGGGCGCCTCGGGGGCCTGGATGTCCACGGTCCACCCGTCCGACGACGTCAAGGCGGACACGGTCCCGTCCGCGAAGAACGCCCGCACGGAGGCGTGGTAGGTGCCCCCGTCCTCGAGCGACCACAACGCCGTGAACGCGTGCTCCGTGGCGCTGCCCACGTCGGTCCAGCAGCCGGCGTCGTCCCCGCCGGGCGTGCTGCCCACCGCGACCTCGTAGCGGACCGCCTGGGGAACGGCGTCCCACGACACGGTGGGCGAGGTGGTCAGGCGGTTGGACCACGCCCCGTGGGTGACGGACGCGGGGCCGTCGACGCAGTCCGATTCGCAGTGCGCCAGGACGGGGTCGCAGGCGGGGTTGTCGCGCAGCAGGCCGTCGTCGGGGGTGGTGACGGGCGGGCCCGCGAGCGCGCCGCCTTCGATCCAGGCCTGGATCGCGCGCAGGTCCGCCGCCGGGAGGGGCACGGGGGGCATCGCGGCGCCGTCGCCGCCGGGGACCGCGAGGTGGGTGCCCTCGAGCTTGCGCCACATCCAGCTCCGCGCGAGGTCTCCGGGCTCCACGTACGCGAGCGAGGTCTCGGGGTCGATGACCCCCACGAAGTCCTCCGGCCGGTCGGCGGAGAAGCCCCCGGCTGGACGGAGAGTCTCCACGTGGCAGGGTGTGCAGTGCTCGGCGAACACGCCCGACACGTCGTCCCAGACGATGCCGCCCGGCGTGGGCTCCCCGGAGTGCGCCTCGGTGGGGTCCGGCGTGGTGGGGTCGGGGTCGGTCGGCTTCCCGGCGGGGTCGTCGCCGCAGGCCAGGAGCCAGGCGGCGATCATGGCTGCACCCGGCGGACGGTGTACGCGTCCGTGGTGGGGATCGCGCGGAGGAGCGTCTGCACGTCGCCGTCCACGAACGCGGCGTTCAGGGCCTCGACGGCGCAGGTGTCGCCGGCGCCGGGCTCGCGGCCCCAGGTGGAGCGGAACCACTGGGTGACGAAGCAGCGCTCGACCGCCGGGTCGTCCGCGAGCATCGCCGACAGCTCGACGGCGCCGGAGAACGGGCCCGCCTGGCTGCCGTACGTCAACACGCCCGAGGCGTCCACCGGCACGCCGTCGCCCTCGAAGTCCCGCCACTTCCCGAGGGCGTCGTAGTGCTCGAACCCGAGCCCCACGGGGTCCAGCCGGTCGTGGCACCCGGCGCAGAGCGGGTCGGTGGTGTGGCGGGCGAACCGCTCGCGGGTGGACAACGTGTCGTCGAGCGGCGGCAGCGTGATGTCGAGGTCCCCGGGCGGCGGCGGCTGCACCCCGCAGGTGAGCTGCTCGAACACGAACAGCCCGCGGTGGACGATCGACGTCTGGTTGCTGTGGGCGGCGTCCGTGAGGAACGCAGCGCGCGTGAGCAGGCCGGCGCGCTCGTCCGCGGGGAGCTCCACCTCGATCCAGTCCGTCGGGACCGCCGGCCCCGGGACCCCGTACAGCGCCGCCACGGGGCCGTTCACCCAGGTGACGGGCTCGGTCAGCAGCGCGTCGAGCGTACCCTCCCCGTCGAACACCGTGCTCGTGGCGGTCCGCCGCAGCTCCTCCCGCAGGTCGGCGGCCAGCGCGGGGCTCCACTCCGGGTAGGCCGTCGCGTCTTTCGGCTGCGTGTCCAGGTCCGTCGCGCCGGTCCACTGCTCCACCCACCGTCCGAACACCTCGTGGGCGCGTGGATCGGCGAGCATCCGGTCGACCTGGGCGGCCAATACAGCCGGATCCCGCAGCGAGTCGTCGTCGGCCAGGGCGAGGAGCTCCTCGTCGGGGGTGCTCGCCCAGAACGTGGACGCGAGCCGCGCGCCGAGCTCGTGGGCCGTGAGCCGCACGCTGGTGCCCTGTACTGCGCCATCTCCCAGCTCGAGCCGGTACAGGAACTGCGGCGATTGCAGCATCGCCTGCACGATCGTCGCCAGGGCGCCCGGGAAGCCCTCGGTCGGGACGAGGTCGTCGAACAACCCCAGGAAGATGTCGCGCTCCTCCGGGGTGAGCGACCGGCGGAACGCGCGCCGGCCGAACGTGTCCACGAAGGACTCGGCGCAGGCGCGGTCGCCGCTCGCGGGGTCACACGGGGCCAGGGTGGACCAGTCGATCGCCGCGGTCACGTCTTCGGCGGACCGCAGGTAGCCGTCGGCGGCGAGCTGCGACACCGTGGACACCGCCGCGTAGCCTTCGAAGCCGTGGACGGTCGGGTCCTTCGGCAGCCGCACGCGGGCCGTGCCCGGGACGCCGGTGACGGCCTCGACGGAGCGGTCGACCTCGGTGCGGGTGAGCAGGCGCAGCGGCGCGTCGGGCGGCTCCGGGGAGACACACGGCGGAGTGCCGGTGTCGGACTCGGGCGCGCTGTGCGTCTCGGTGGTGGTGGGGGTGGGGGTGGTGGGCTGGGGCTTCGGCGCGCCGGGGCCGTCGTCACCGCAGCCGACGAGGGTGAGCCAGAGGGGGGTCACGAGAGCACCCCCGCGAGCGGCCCGGAGGCGAAGGCGGGGTCTCCGAAGGTGGGGTCCACCCCCAGGCCCTCGAGCAGGGCCGAGAAGAGGTCGACGCTGCCGGCGCCCCCGAAGTCGAGGTTGCGTCCGCCGACGAGCCCGGCGCCCCCACCGGCGAGGACCAACGTCTTCCCCGTGTGCGAGTGGTTGGAGCCCGCGCTGAACACGTTGTTGTACACGACGAGCGTGTGGTCGAGCACGGTGCCGTTCCCCTCGGGGATGGCGTCGAGCGCCGCCAGGAGCTGCGCGAGCTGCGTGCTGAACCAGCGGTAGCTGGCGCGGAGGTTGGTCCGGAGGTCCACGGTGACGGGGCCGGCGTGGACCGCGTCGTGCCAGCCGGACGGGAAGTCGAGGCCGAGCCAAGACCAGTCCTGGTAGTCACCGAACGCGAGGGTCGCGACCCGGGTGAGGTCGCAGGCGAGGGCCATCGCGAGCTGGTCGATCTGCGCGCGGGACCGGCCGTCGAGGGACGTGTCCGCGAAGTCGGGGCTCGGCGGCACGCACGCGTCCCCGAGGGTCCCGCCGGCCAGCGAGGTCTCGAGGGCCTCGACCGACGCGAGGTGGTTCTCGAGCTTCGCCCGGTCTTCGCCCGACACCTTGGGCAACACGGTGTCGAACTGCGCCTTCACGGCGGCGAGGACCCGCTGCCGCCGGGCCAGCCGCGCGGCGCGCTCGACGGGGTCGGTGGCGACGAGGTCGGCGAACAGCCGCTCGAACATCGCGCTCGCGTCGTTCTCCGGGGGCACGGGGCTACCGACGCCGCGCCAGTTGTGGGTCTGGATGGTCTGGGTGTCGGCGCTCACCCCGAACTCGAGCGAGCGGTACGGCGTGCTGCCGGCCCACGCGTCGGCGACGACCTGGTCGACGCTCGGTCCACCGGCCCCGGTCGGGCTTGCGACGCCGTCGCTGCCGACCTGCCAGCGCATCCCGCGGGCGGTCCAGGTGTGGAGCAGGCACCGGGTGTGGCCGTTGTACGAGCCGTCCAGCAGGTTCGTGGTGTCGTCGATCCCGCCGCACACCGCCAGCCGGCTCTTCCACGGGGTGAGCGGGTCGAGGATGGGGCCGAGCGCGAAGTCGGTGGGGCCGGTGCCGGGCACCACGAGGTCGTCGACGAGGGTGCCCTGCCCGCGGGTGACGAGGACGAGCCGCGTGGGGAACGTGGCCTGCGCGCTCCACGCGCGGCGTTCGAGCGAAGGCAACAGCGGCAGGCCGAGCGCCCCCGCCCCCAGCGTCTTCAACATGCTGCGTCGGCTGAACACGATCCCCCCCCCCGGCCCATCATCGTACTACGCGGCCGGTCCTGCACCGGCCCGCAGACGTTCGGGCGTACACTGGAGCCGTGACCACGGCAGGCCCGTTTCGGCTCGGAGAGCGGCTCGGCCAGGGCGGCATGGGAGAGGTCTGGTCCGCGCGCCACCGCGAGCTCCCCGTCGACGCCGCCGTCAAGCTCGTGCGCGCGGGGGTGGATCGTGCCGCGTTCCGAGCCGAGGTCCGCGCGATGGCGCGGCTCGACCACCCCAACGTCGTCCGGATCCTCGACCACGGCGAGCTCGCCGAGGGGCTGTCTCCCGAGCTCCCGGCCGGGACCCCGTGGTACGCGATGGAGCGCGCGACCGACGGCGCGCTGCAACGCGGGCCACATCCCTGGGGCACCGTCCGGTCCGTGCTCCTGGCGCTGCTCGACGGCCTCGCCCACGCCCACGCCCGCGGTCTCCTCCACCGCGACCTCAAGCCCGGCAACGTCCTGGCCACCCGCGACCACCCGGGGGCCCGCCCACGCATCCTGCTCGCAGACTTCGGGATCGCGCACCCCCTCGACGCGGAGGGCGACGCCACCGCGAGCGACTCGGCGAGTGGTACCCCCGCGTACATGGCGCCGGAGCAGCTCCAGGAGGAGGTCCGCGCCTTCGGCCCGTGGACCGATCTGTACGCCCTGGGATGTGTCGCCTGGACGCTGGCGACGGGGGCGCCCCCGTACGGGCGCGGCGCCACGGGCGCGCTGGTGGTGGCCCACCTGCGGGGTGCGCTGCCGCCTCTCCCAGCGTGTGACGCCCCCGAGGGGTTCGCTGCCTTCCTGCGCGCGCTCCTGCACCGCCGGCCGGAGCAGCGGTTCCAGTGTTGTGCCGACGCCGCCGCTGCTCTCCTCGCCCTCCCCGGAGGCGCCACAGCGAACCAGGTCACCCCGTCACCGACCCTCGCGGAGCTCGAGACAGTGCTCCTGCCGACGGGCCTCGCACCGCAGGTCCCCGAAGCGTCGGCCGCCACCGGAGAGGCCCCGCCAGCCGCCCCGTGGTGCCCGCGCTGGGCCGAGCCGCGGCCCCCGCCCGCCCGGCACCGGGTGGTCCAGCTCGCCGCCGCCCAGCGCCTGTTCGGGCTGCGACGCCCCAGTCCAGTGGCGCGCGAAGCCGAGCGGGACACGTTGTGGCGGCTGCTGGGCGGGGTCCACGCCACGCAGCGAGCCGCCGCCGCGCTGGTGCTCGGTCCCACGGGGTCCGGGCGCACCCACCTCCTCACGTGGCTCGGCGAGCGCGCGACGGAGCTCGGGGTCGCCCACGTGCTGCGCGTCAACCCGGGGGACGACCCCGCCCTCGCGGCCCGCCGCTGGACCCGGGCCACCGGCCTCGCGGAATCCGCGCTCCGGGCTCACCTCGCGACGCGCCTCCCTGCCGCACACCTGCCGCTGGCGCTCGGGTTGTGTGCGCCCGGCGCCGCTGGCGGGGTGCGGTTCGACAGCCCCCGGGACCGCGCGCTGGCCCTGGCGCGGCTGCTCGTCGTCACCTCCGACCGGCCCGTCGTGGTGTTGTTCGACGACCTGCACACGTCCGCGGACGCCGCAGCGATGGCGCGGGAGCTCGCTGGTGCACCCGGCCCGCTGCTCGTGGTGGGCAGCGCCGACGAGACCATCCTGCCCGACGCTCCCGAGCGGGCCCTCGTGGACGGGCTCCGCGCGGTCCGGCTGACGTTGAACCCCTGGAGCCACGCGGCCTCGTTCGCGCTCCTGCACGCGCTCCTTC
Source organism: Myxococcota bacterium (assembly GCA_044356535.1). GTDB lineage: Bacteria > Myxococcota_A > UBA796 > UBA796 > JACKER01. Next base: position 10,788 of record JBIKWC010000083.1, on the reverse strand, counting down.
CGCTCGAGGGGCAGGTGGCGTCGGCCCTCGTCGAGCGGGCGGCAGGCAACCCGCGGTGGCTGGTGGAGGTCGTGGCGGCGGCGATGCGGGCGTCCGCGCTGATCCCGGGGAGCGTCGGGTTCACGTTGCGGCCCGGCGCCGATCCGACCGTCCTGGCCGCAGACCCCGTGTGGGAAGCGCGCCTGGACGGGGTCCTGATGGAGTTGGACCCCGCGGCGCAGCGCTCCGTCGAGGTGCTCGGCGCGCTGGGCCCCGAGGTGCAGGCCGGGCGGTGGGCCGACACCTGTGCCCGCCTCGACACCACCCCGTCGGCCCTGGCGGTGGAGCGGCTCTGCGACCTGCACCTCCTCGAGGTCACGCCGGACCACCACCTCCGCGTCCTCCACCCCCGGATCCTCGACGCGCTCGCCAGCCGCGCGCGCGCTGCCGGGCGGTGGGCCGAGGTCCAGCGCGCGTGCGCCGCCACCGCCCCCGACGCGCTGACCGCGTCGCTCCACGCCGTCCGCGCGGGCGAGGGAGCCGACCACCTCCCAGCGCTGTGGCGCGGGTTCCTCCACGAGTGGAGCGTCGGGTCCCGCACCCGGGCCGCCGCGGCCGTCGAAGCGGTCGGTCGGGTCCTCGAAACCCACGCCGCCGCGCCCCGCTGGGGGGTGTCGTACACCGTCATGCTCGCGATGCAGCAGCTCGCCGGGGCGCGCCCCGCGGACGGCGAGGCGCTCGTCACCCGGGCGCTCGCGGAGGCCGAGGCGATCGGGGACCCCACGGCCCTGGTCTGGGCCCGGCGCACACACCTGCGGTTCCTGCGGGTGGTGGGGCGGGTGGCGGAGGGCGTGGCCGCCGCCGAGGCGTGCCTGGCGAGCAGCGAAGCCGCGGGGGAGCGGACCCTCCGGGCAGAGGTGCTGCTCGAGTGGGGGAACCTCCTGGGACGCGCCGGACGGACGGACGCAGCCGTGGAGACCCTGGGACGCGCGCGGGAGGCCTACGCTGCGCTGGGCGATCTCCACGGCGTCGCCAAGGCCCACCTCGGGCTGTCGGCGGCGCTCGCGAACGGCGGTCGGGACGCGGAGTCGATCGAGGCGTCGGCGGTGGCGCTCACGGGGTTCGAGGCGACCGGCTCGGTCTGGGGGCTCGCCATGACACGCTCGGATCGCGCGAACGCGGTCGGCCGGGCGGGCGGGTCGCGCGACGAGATGCGGGCGCTGTACCGGCGGTCGATCGCGGAGTTCGAGTCGATCGGCCACCCGGACGTGGTGTTCCCGCGCCTGAACCTGGCGCTCATGGACGTGGAGGCCGGGCACCCAGAGCAGGCGCGCCCCGTGCTCGACGAGGTGGTGGTGGCGTTCGAGGGACGGGCTTTGCAGGCGCTGGTGCGCGCGATCCGGCTGCGGTGCCTCGCAGGCACCGCCGAGTGGGTGCTCCTGGACGCGGAGCTCGACGAGATCGCGCCGCAGCTGGAGCGGTCGGGGATCACCGACAACGGCATCCCGCCGCTGCTGGCAACGGCTGCGGAGGAGGCCGCGCGCGCTGGTGGGCGGACACCTCCTGGTGCACGGGCTCCCGGCGCTCCACCACCTCGTCGAGGTCCTCGTGCACCCGCTCCCCGGGGTGTTCGGCGCGGTGGCCACCACCGCAGCAGACCTGCTGGTGGGTGCGGCGACCGGCTTCGCAGCGGTGGGGGTGTCCGCGTCGGGACTCCCCGCGCGCCTGGCTTCGCTGCTTCCTCGGTGGCTGCGGACTTCCGCAGTCTGAGTAGGCTCATCCCTGGAGGACCATCGTGTGGTTGTGTCTCGCGGGTGTCGGGTGGGGCGCCGATCGGACGATTCGGCCGGAGGACGCTCCGGACGCGGTGTGGGAGCCGGCGCCCGCGTGGCGGCTCCAGTACAGCAACTCCACCTTCGCCCGGGTGAACCCGCTGGGGTTCATCGACGTGTTCCGCCTGGGGGTGCGGCGGCGGTTGTCCGCCTCCGACTCGCTCCTCCTGAAGGACACCTCCGCGTTCGCCGGTCTGTCCGTGCTCGCCACGCCCGCGTTCACCCGGGTCGGAGGGACGGTCGAGGTCCAGCCCTTGTCGGTCCTCCGCGTCTTCGCGGGCGCTGACGCCGGCGGCTGGTTCGGTACGTTCGACCAGGTCGCGTCGTTCTCCTCGCAGACCGCGCGCTACGACGACCAGACCCTCGCGGAGCTGGGTGCCGCGGGTGGAACCGCACCCACGACGGGGACCTCGGTGTGGGGCGGGTTCACCCTGCTCGGCGCCGCCGGCCCGGTCGTGGTGCGGTCGACCACCCAGTTCATCCGCTACGACCTCGATCTGCCGGGCGGAGACATCGCGTTCTACGACCAGTACTGGGATCGGCTCGCGCCGGACGGCGGCGTCCAGGCCCTGCAGGACAACGACCTGCTGGTGCTCGCCGGAAAGGCGCGGATGGGGGCGCGACACACGTTCTCGGACGGCCTCGACGGCGCGATCGGTGACGGCGGACTGGCCCACCACCGCGTCGGGCCGATGTTCGCCTGGCAGTTCCACGAGCGGAACCGGGGCCCGATGATCGCGCCCACGGCGTTCGTCATCGCCCAATGGTGGCTGCAGCACCCCTACCGCACCGGCGCCGAGCAGCCCCAGGGGCTCCCGCTCATCGCAGCGGGCTTCTCGCTCCAGGGTGATCTCTGGTCACGTGACTGACGATGATCGAGTTGCTGGAGATGGCGCAGCACAACCTGCTGACGCCCATGGTGTTGATGTTCGGGCTGGGGGTCGTCGCTGGCGCCCTGCGCTCCGATCTGGAGTTCCCCGAGGCGATGACCCGCGGGATCGCGTTGTACCTGCTGTTCTCCATCGGGTTCCGGGGAGGCACGGACCTCGCGGAGTCCGGGGCCGTGGGCGTCGTGCCCGCGCTCCTGTGCGCCGTGGCGCTCAGCGCACTCCTCCCGTTGCCCGCGTACGCCCTGGCGCGCACGCTGGGCGGCGTGGACCGGCTCACGGCCGCCACGGTGTCCGCCCACTACGGATCGATCAGCATCGTCACCTTCGTGGCCGCCTCCGAGTTCGTCGCGTCCCGCGGCCTCGTGGTCGAGGGCCACCTGAGCGCGATGGCGGCCCTGATGGAGACCCCGGCGATCCTGGCCGGCCTCTGGCTCGCGGGGCGGGCGCGGACGCGGTCCGGGAACCCGGAGCGGGCGGTGCGGAGCCGGCGCGCGCTGCTGCGCGAGGTGTTCCTGCACGGCTCGGTGGTGTTGCTGCTCGGCGCGTTCGCTGTCGGTGCCTTGACCGGGGCGGAGGGCAGCGCGGCGCTGGACCCGTTCGTGCGCGCCCCCACCAAGGGCATCCTGTGCCTGTTCCTCCTCGACATGGGGCTGCTGGTCGCGCGCCGGTTCGACCGCCAGCTCGTCCCCCTGCGGCTCCTGGCGGTCGGGCTCGTGGTGCCCCTCCTGAACGCGGGCCTGGGACTGGCGGCTGCGTGGCTCCTGGGCCTGTCGCCGGGGGGAGCCACGTTGCTCGTGACCCTCGCCGCGAGCGCTTCGTACATCGCGGTGCCCGCGGCGATGCGGCTGGCGGTCCCCGAGGTACAACCCTCCATCTACGTCACCCTCTCGCTCGGGGTCACGTTCCCGTTCAACCTGGTCGTCGGGATCCCGACGTACCACGCCCTCGTCCGAACCCTGCTGGAGGTGGCCCCGTGACGACGCTGCATCGACGGAAGCGGGTGGAGATCGTGGTGGAGTCGGCGCGCCTCGACGAGGTGCTGGACCTCGTGGTGCACGAGGCCGGCGCCAGCGGGTACACCGTGTTGCCCACGCTCGGCGGGTCCGGCAACCGCGGTCGACGCGCCAACGACCTCACCGGCGTAGGCGGGAACGTCCTGGTCGTGGTCCTCGCCCGGGCCGAGGTCGCCGAGACCCTCGTCGCGCTCCTGGCGGAGCAGTGGGGGCACGCGATCGGCGTCCTGTCGGTGTGCGACGTAGAAGTGCTGCGACCCGAGAAGTTCTGAACCAGGGGAGTCGAGCGATGTGGGAGCCCGGGCGCCTCGCGGGTCTGCGAGCGGTGTTGGCGACGAAACACGGCAAGGAGCAGGTCGTCGCGCCTGCGCTCGCGCGCGTGGGGCTGGTGACGGAAGTGGCCGCCGTCGACACGGACGGGTTCGGGACGTTCACCCGGACGGTGCCCCGGGCGGGGACCCAGCGGGAAGCTGCGCTCGCGAAGGCGCGGGCTGCGCTCGAAGCGTGTCCCGAGGCGTTGGTGGGGGTCTCGAGCGAAGGCGCGTACGGCCCGCACCCGATGGCGCCCTGGCTCGGTCGGGGCGTGGAGCTGGTGGTGGCGCACTTCCGGGACGGACCCACCGTGGTGGGGCGGTTCGTGACGATGTCCGTGCCGTGTGGCCACGAGGTGGTCGACACGGTCGCGGCGGGAAACGCGTGGGCCGCTCGCTTCCCGCGCCACCACTTCGTGGTCGCGGGGCTCGGTCCGGGGACCGAGGGCGCGCCGCACGCTGGCCTGGCTCCGGGTCCCGCGCTCGACACCGCGCTCCGGCAGGTCCTCGAGGGATGGCCGTCGTCCCGGCTCGAGCTCGACCTGCGCGCGATGCTCCACCCGGACCGGATGGCCGCGGTCGGTTCGGCAGCCACCGACCTCGCGACGAGGCTGGCTGCGCCGTGCCCGGCGTGCGGGAGCGCCGGCTTCGGACCGGAGCGGGTGGAGGTGGGGCTGCCGTGCTCCAACTGCGGTGGGCCCACCAACGCCGTTCGCCAGGACGTGTCCGCCTGCCCTGCGTGTGGCCACGAGACGGCGATCGAGCGCCCGGGGTTCGCGGACCCCGGCACCTGTCCGCGCTGCAACCCCTGACGCGGTCAGGGCGCAGTGTCGGCCCAGAGGTCCACGCGCTCCGTGTTGCTCGGGATCGGCCGCGACTCTCCGAAGCCCACCATCGCGATCCGCTCCGTGGCGACGCCCGCCGCCACCAGCGCGTCCCGCAGCACCAGCCCGCGCTCGTCCGACAACAGCTGGTTCGCCGCTGCGTCGCCCGCCGGGCCCGTGTGCACCTCCACCCGCAGCCGCACCACCTCCGGGTGCTCTGCCAGGAGCTTCGCGATCGCCGCGACCGTCGCCGAGTCCTCCGTGCCCAGCGCCGCAGTCCCCGACGTGAACTCCAGCGGTCGCGCCACCAGCACCCGCCCGCGCGCGAGCCACGCCGGCAGCGGCGCCAGCGCCACCACCAGCTGCGCCGGCGACGCTGCAGCCACCGTCACCGTCTCCACGTGGTCCGTGTACCCCTGCGCGAACACCTTCACCTCGTGGGAACCGGGCGGCAGGATCGCCTGGGCCTCCCCCGACACCCGCAGCGCCCGGCCCCCGTCGAACGACCACGCGGCCTGCTCCACCACGCCGCCGTCCGCAGAGCGCACCGCCACCTGCACCATCCCCGACGGCCCCGGCACCTCGAGCGGCAGCTCCACCTCGATCGCGGCCCCCGGACCCACCTCGACGGCCTTCGTGAACGCGGGGACCCCGCCCGCGCCACCGCCGCTGAACGTACAGGGCCCGGGCTCCACGTCGATCGCCTGGTCGGCCGACACCGTGCGGGTGAACGCGCCGCACACCACGTTCACCTCGACCGCGGGCCAGGTGCCCCCCGTCGCCGACGTCACCCGCACCCCCACGCGCGTCTTCGGGTCCGGGCAGCCGTCGTCGTCCCGCCACCCGTCGCGGTCCTCGGGCTCCGTGCGGCAGGCGTCGAGCCCGTCCACCACGCCGTCGGCGTCGTCGTCCTGGTCCGGGCACCCGTCTGCGTCCTCGAACCCGTCGCGGTCCTCCGGCGCCGTCGCGCACACGTCACCGTCGACGACGCCGTCGCTGTCGCGGTCCTCGAGGGGCGCCATGGCGTCCGGCCGGTCCGCGAGCGGGTGCATCCACGTCAGGCCCACCACCACGCGGAAGGCAGGTACCCCGACCGCGCCGCCCAACCCCAGCGACGCGCCGCCCCGCAGGGTCAGGTCGCTCGGCAGGGGCGTCTGGGCGCCCAGCAGCAGCTCCGCCGGGCTCGTGGCCGAGAGCGGCGAGCCGAACCCGAGCCGCCCCGCGCCCTCGAGGGCCACCGCCGAGTCCCCCAGCGGCGCCACCACCGCGAGCCGCCAGTCGAGGGCGTCGTCGAGCGTGGCGTCCCCCAGCTCCGACCGGGGCGCCAGGCGCGGCCCCAGGTTCGCAGCGAAGCCGAGTGGTCCCAGGTCGCCGCTCGCCACCACCGCGAGGGACCCCACCGGGCCCGGGGCGCCGAGGGGCAGGTCGAGCCCCGTCGTGGGCAGCTGCAGCCGCGCCGTCGCCGCCAGCCCCACCGGGGCGTCCTCCGGGTCGACGAACACGACCTTGCCGTCGAGCGCGAGGTCTCCGAGCCCCGTGCCGCCGCCGTCCTGGACCTCCGAGCCCGCTGTCCACGAGAGCGGCACCAGCACCGCCCCGCGCAGGCCCTGCCACGCGATCCCGCCCGTGAGGTCGGTACGGAACACGCTGCTCACCACCGCCACCTCGCTCCCGGTCGGGAACGTGTAGATCAGCGGCCGGTGGGCGTAGAACGAGGTCGCCCCGGCGAACACCGCGGTGTCCTCGGGGCGCTCGGCGTCGTCGGTCCACGTCGTGTGGCGCGCGTCCACCGCGGTGTGGAACAGCTCGCTGTCGAGGTCGGTCGGGGGAACCTGGGCGAAGGCCGCAGCCGTGATCAGCACCGACGCCTCCGCCACCCCGCGAGCGCCACCACCAGCCACCCGAGCCCGGGGCCCGCGCCCGCAGCAGCGTCGCAGCGCAGCCCCGCCCCGCGAAAGCTGCCCACGCCGAGGTCTTCGGGGGGGCCGTCCGTCGTGGTGGTGGGGGTCGTCGGGTCTTCGTCGGCCACCAGCGGATCGGTGCCCGCCGCCACCTCGTCGCCGTCGGACACCCCGTCGCCGTCGGTGTCGGGCTCCAGCGGGTCGGTTCCGAGCGCCACCTCCTCGCCGTCCGACAGGCCGTCGTCGTCGGTGTCCGGGTCGTTCGGGTCGGTGCCCCAGAGCTGGTTCTCCGACCCCGTGGGCAGGCCGTCGCCGTCCGGATCCGGGTCCGGGACGTCGTCGCTCGCGTCGAGGGGATCGGTGCCGCGGGCCACCTCCACGCCGTCGCGGACCGAGCCGTCGTCGGTGTCGAAGTCGAGCGGCGCGGTGCCGAGGTCGCGCTCCTCCCCGTCGCCGAGGCCGTCGCGGTCGGTGTCCACGCGCCGGGGATCGGTCCCCAGGTCCCACCACTCGACCCCGTCGGACAGCCCGTCGTCGTCGGTGTCCCCGTCGAGGGGATCGGTCCGGGCCAGGTCCTCCCAGCCGTCGTCCAGCCCGTCGTCGTCCGAGTCGGCGTCGCGGGGGTCCAGGCCGCGCCGGTCCTCCTCGCCGTCGGTGATGCCGTCGTCGTCCGAGTCCGGGTCGAGGGGGTCCGTGCCCCGGTCCAGCTCCTCCCCGTCGGTGAGGCCGTCGTCGTCGGAGTTCTGGTCGCGGGGATCGAGCCCGAGCGCGGACTCCTCCCCGTCCTCCACGCCGTCCCCGTCGGTGTCCGGCTCGTCGCGGTTCGAGCCGATGCCGCGCTCCTGGTCGTCGGTGAGGCCGTCTTCGTCGCGATCCTCGCGGCTGCGGTCCCCGTCGTCCTCGCGCTCCGTGGGGTCGGTGTCGCGGTCGTTCACCTCGTACCCGTCCCAGGCACCGCCGCCGTCGGTGTCCGGGTCGAGCGGGTCGGCGTCCACGTCGAGCTCGTCTTCGTCGTGCAGGCCGTCGCCGTCGGTGTCCACGGAGCGTGGATCGGTGCCGAGCTCGCGCTCCGCGTGGTCGTCGAGGCCGTCGCCGTCGGTGTCGCGGACCAGGGGGTCGGTGTCGGTCTCGACGAGCTCCTCGCGGTCGGTGAGCCCGTCCCCGTCGGTGTCGGCCTCGTTCGGGTCGGTGCCACGGAACGCCTCCTCGAGCACGTCCAGGCCGTCGCCGTCCGGGTCGTCGGTCTCGGGGTGGCCGTCGCAGTCGTCGTCCAGGCCGTTGCGCAGCTCCCGGGCGCCGGGGTGGGCCTCGGCGCGGCGATCGTCGCAGTCCACGGCCGTCAGGAACCCGTCGTCGTCTTCGTCTCCGGGGCTCGCGTGGGCCGGCGCGCCGAGCAGCAGCAGCAGCAACATGTGGGACCTCGTAGCCCCCACAATGCGCCAGGAGCCCGGAACCGGACAAGCCCCGGCGCTACTGACCGAGCCAGGACAGGGAGAAGTTCGTGACCCACGGGTTCGGCGTGACGGGCAGCGGCGCGCCCGTGTCGAGCGCCCGCGCGAAGTGGAGGCGCAACACCAGGGGCCCCAGCACGAAGTTCGCGCCGAGGGCCACGTCCAGCACGCGGCGGTCCCACAGCTCGTCGAGCTCGTCGCCCACCGCGCCGAAGTCGAGACCCACCACACCCTCCACGCTCGAAGCCACCGCCAACCGCACCACCGCGTCGAGGGGGACCTGCACCTCGGCCGACGAGAACCAGTAGTGGCGCCCGAGGAGGTTCGGGTCGCCCCACAGGTAGGCGCGGAGCGTGTCGTACGACGACAGCCAGTAGCCCATCGCGTAGTCGCCGCCGCCGCTCGTGGCCGCGGAGGCCTCGATGCCCACGTTGCCTCCGGAGATCCGGGGGATGGGGAGGTACCCCTGCCCATCGAGCCGGAGCGCACCGTACCGCTGGTTGTCGAGCGGCTGTACGCCGCCGTTCACGTCGGCCAGGAACGTGAACCCCGCGACGGGGCCGGTGGTGGGGTGGAACCGCGTGGTGTCGATGCCGAAGCGGAGCCCGCTCTCGAGCTGCAGCCGGGGGTCGGAGTTGGCGCGGAACCAGTCGTCGAGCACGCTCTCGTCGCGGCCGTTCTGGTTCGGGTCCGCGAGGAACACCGCCGTGTCGTCGAACAGGAAGTAGGAGACCCCGCCGACCGAGGCGTCGCCCTGCAGGTACAGGTACCGGTCGAGGGGCAGCCGCAACGTGCCGTGGGCGCCGTAGAAGCGCTCGCCCGACTGGAAGCGCAGCGGGGTGTCGAGGGAGCGGTCGAGCCGGAACCGCAGCGCGTGGAACGGGCCCATGCCCCAGGTGAGCCGGCCGTGTTGGTCCACGAACAGGAGCTGCGCGTCGGTGAGCTCGGGCCGGCCGTACGCGTTGGCCGAGAACAACACCCCGCGGTCGCGGAGGCGGTCCGAGAAGGACAGGAACATCTGGCCGAACACGCCGCCGGGCCCTGCGCCGATCGCCGCGAAGCCGCCGTCCATCGACCAGTTCCGGGGATCGAGCGGGTCGTAGGCGACGTGGTCCTGCAGCGACAACCGCGGCAGCCCCGAGGTGGGACCCGCGGCGGCCGGTGGCGCCAGGTCGGGGGTGGACTGCTGGTGGGTCGGGCGCAGCTTCGCGGGCTGGAGCCGGCCGTGGTCCTGCACGAGCGTCCAGAACGAGCCGTCGGGGCCGGCCGCTGGATCGAACACGCCCACGGCGACGTCGGTGAGGCGGACCGCTTCCCCTTCCGGGGGCAGCGCGTACAGCTGGGCGCGGTCGCGGTCGTCGTAGGCCGTGTACACGATGCGGCCGTCGGCCAGCACCACCGGCGACAGGTGGTCGTGGTCGGCGGTGGTGAGGCGCGTGGGGGCGGCGTCGCTGTCCGGATCGAGCAGGAACAGGGCGTGTTTCCCGTCGGCGGTGTCGTCCGAGGCGTACACGATCCCGGCCGCACCCCACGCCACGTCGCGCTCCGCGGGCACGTTCTCGGTGAGGCGGCGCACCGTGTGGCCCTTGCCCTCGGGCGTCACGAGGAACAGGTCCTTCTGGCCGCTCTCGTGCAGGGCCGTGACGACGATGCGGTCCCCGCCTGGCTCGAGCGCCACGCTGCCCACCGCCAGCAGGTCCTCGCGCCCCAACCGGTAGCGGTCGTGTTCCCGCTCGTGGATCCGCACCCGCCACCACGGCTCGCGGGTGGAGCGGTCGGAGAACAGGAAGCCGTCGCGGTCCTCCTCGAGCGCATCCCCAGGGGCGGCGCCCGTCTCCTGCTCGGCGTCGACCTCGAGCCGCCGGACGTGCAGGGTGTCGCGCCCGCGGGACTCGGCGACCCAGGCGATGCGGTCGGCCCCGACATCGAAGTTGCGGGGGTCGATCGGGTGGATCGATTCGGCCCCGGGCCGCGTGTCGGCCACGATGCGGCGGGCCATCTGCGGGGCGCGTGGATCGAGCACGTGGAGCGCGGTGCGTCCGCTCTCCCGCGAGATCGAGCGCACGGCGACGAGGTCTCCCTTCGGGGACGCGTCGAGCGCCAGGACGTAGCCGCCGACGTTCTGGAGCACGTCGAAGTCTGCGAGGGTCTGCCCGGAGTCGAGCCAGTCGGCGTACGCGTCGCGCTTGACCCACGTGTCGAAGCGCGCAGCGAGGGCGTCGGGTTCGATGCCGCAGAGCTTCTTCACGTGCCGCTGGAACGTGGAGATCGTCGGGACCACCGTCGTCTCGGTGATCATCTCGGGAGACCGCTCGAGCAGCGCGTTGACGGTGCCCTTGCCGCACGTCTCCTCGAGGAACGTGATGCGCGCGTGGCCGCCGGCGTACGTCCACAACGTGTACCCGGGGTAGTCGTCCCAGAACCCGAGGAGGCCGTGCCCGGTGTACAGGTCCGGGTTGGTCACGAGGTCGCGCACGCGCATGGCGGACTCGCCCTGGATGGGCCCGAGGGCAGCGTGTTCGGCGCTGCCCTCGATGAACCACAGCGGGAACGCCTCCAGCGGGTCGCGCGTGGTCCGGTAGGTCTT
>JBIKWC010000334.1:0-7821 GCA_044356535.1 Myxococcota bacterium | reverse complement strand
TGACCCCGTTCCGGCGCGCCTCCTGGAACAGCTCGTACGCGACCAGCATCACGGCCTGGCCGAGGTTGAGGCTCGCGTGTTCGGGCGTGGCGATGCGCACGAGGGACCTGCACCGCAGCACGGCCTCGTTCGGCAGGCCGAAGTCCTCGCGGCCGAACAGGATCGCGGTGACGTGGTCGGGGTCTTCGTCCAGGAACACCCGCCGGCCGACCTCGGCGGGCTCGAGGACGGGAGGGCCGAGCTTGCGGTGGCGGGCCGTGGTGCCGACGACCTCGTGGACGCCCTCGAGGGCTTCGTCGAGGGTGCCGACCACGCGCATGTTGTCCAGCACGTCGTCACATCCGGGCGCCATCCAGCGCGCGCGCTCCGGGTCGAAGCCCGGCGGGTCCACCAGGACGAGCCGCGACAGGCCGAAGTTCTTGAGCGCCCGCGCCGCCGCGCCCACGTTCCCGGGCTGCAGGGGCTGCACGAGCACGATGACGATCCGATCCGACCACGACCGGGGGATGGGCGCGTCCGGGGCCGCCTCACCCCCCTCCGACGAGCGGGCCGGTGAGGCCTCCGCCACCTCAGCCACCGAGGCCGAAGAGCGACAACAACCAGGCGAAGAATCCCTTCTTCTCTTCCTTCTTCGCCGGGGGGTTCTGCTGGACGATGCGCTGGGGCGGCGCAGAGTTCCCGGCGCGGAGCGGAGCGGGCTCGGGCATGTTCGGGCGCGTGCTGGGCTTTGCCGCCAGGCTGGACTGCACGGGCATGTTGAGCGGGGCGGGGGGCGCGGAGGCCGGAGGATTCGACTCCTCGGCTTCCTTGCGGCGCTTCTTGAGGCCGCGCTTGGCGGCTGCGTTCGCGGTCGAACCCGTCGAGACGGCGGCCTGCTTCTTCGGCGGGCCATCCTCGTCTTCCTTCACGAACTTGATCTTCGACTCGACGAGCTGGCCCGTGTCGATGTCGCGGGCCGTGAGGTTGAGGATGCCTTCCGAATCGATGTGGAACGTGACCTCGATCTTGACCTGGCCCTTCGGCGCCTCGCGCAGGCCGCTGAACACGAACGTGCCGAGGAGCTCGTTCTCGGCGACGAGCTTCGACTCGCCCTGGTAGATGCGCAGCATGATCGAGCGCTGGGCGTCCTTGCTGGTCGTCAGGACGCGGGTCTTGTAGTCGGGCAACGGCTGGTTCTTGGCGAACAGCACGTGCATCGTGCCGTCGACCTTGTTGATGCCGATGGCCATCGGCAACACGTCCAGCAGGGTCATGTCCTGCGGGCCGGCCTTGTTCGACAGGCTGTGCGCCATGATGGCGGCGCCGATCGCGACGGCTTCGTCGGGGTGCACCTTCTCGGAGGGCGGCTTGCCGAGGAAGCCCTCCACCTTGCGGCGCACGAGCGGCATGCGCGACTGGCCGCCCACGAGCAGGATCTCGTCGAGCTGCTCCCGGGTGGTGCTGGCCTCCCCGAGGATTCGCTCGCACGTGACGATCGAGCGATCGACGAGGTCTTCGGTGAGCTCCTCGAGCTGGCTGCGGGTGATCTCGAGGCGCAGGTCGACGGAGTTGCCGTCGTCGTCGTCGCAGATGTGCGGGAGGTGGATCTCGGTCGACGGGTCCGTGGACAGCCGGATCTTCGCGTACTCGGAGGCGTCGCGGATGCGGGTGACTGCAGTGCGATCGTACGAAACGTCGATGTCCGTCTGCTCGACGAAGTTCTGCAGGACGTACTGCATGAGGCGGTCGTCGAAGTCGACGCCGCCGAGGAAGGTGTCGCCGCCGGTCGCGATGACCTCGAAGATCTTGTCCTTGATGTCGATGATCGAGATGTCGAACGTGCCGCCGCCGAGGTCGTAGATCGCGACCCGCTGGTTGAGCGTGCGCCCGAGGCCGTACGCGAGGGCTGCCGCCGTGGGCTCGTTGAGGACCCGGAGCACCTTGAGGCCCGCGAGCTTCCCGGCCGAGCGCACCGCCTGGCGCTGCCGGTCGTTGAAGTACGCAGGCACGGTGATGACGGCCTGATCGACCTCGTCGTTCAGAGCCTCCTCGGCGGACTCCTTGATGCGCCGCAAGATGGCGGCCGAGATCTGCTCCAGGGTGAAGACCTGGTCGGCGACCTTGATCAACACCTCGTTCGAGTCGCCTTCGACGAGCTCGTAGGTGAAGACCTGCTGCATCTTCTGCATCGCGGACGAGCCGAACGAGCGACCGATGAGGCGCTTGGACGCCGCGATGGTGTGGTTCGGGTTGTCTGCGGCCTGCGCGCGCGCTTCGTTGCCGACGAGCCGGTTCCCGTTCTTGTCGATCGCGAACACGGACGGAATGGTGCGCGAACCGTCGCGGTACGTGATGACCTGGGGCTTTCCGTTCGACACGAAGGCGCAGCACGAGTTCGTCGTGCCGAGGTCGATCCCGATCGCCTTTCCCATACGCCTTTCCTTCCAGCGTCCCGCGGGGTTCCGGGATTCGCGAGGCACCGGGTGTAGCACGCGCGGGAAAGTGCGGTCAACGTACGCGGTGCCGCTGCGTCCGCCGGGAGCTCCGGTTAGCTCCAAATGGCGGACCAGAAGCGGCTCGCCCGTGGGTAGGGTTTCGCAAGGGAGAACTGTGGACGGTCCCTCGTCGAAGCTCGGAGCGCGGTTCCGGCGGGCGCTCGAGACGGACGAAGAGCGCAAGACCCGCGAGCGCGAGGTAGCGGAGCGCGCGCGGGAGGACGGACGTCGCGCACGCGAGGCGCTGTTCGAGCAGCTGCACGGGCTCGCGCGCGAGATCGGGCTCGGCTTCGAGGCTTCGCCGAGCGGCATCACGTTCAAGCACGCCGGGCGCTACCTGCACTTCGGTCGCGACGGCGACGGGGAGCGCGTGAAGCTCTCCTGGGACGGCCTCGCGCCCGAGGAGGCGACGCTCGGTCGGCAACCCGAGCTCGCAGACCGCTGGATCCTCACGCGCAAGCGCGGCGCGCGCGAGGTCCGGCTCCCGCTGTTCGATCAGGGCCTCGAGGAGTTGCTGGTGCGGGTGCTCGGCCTCCCCAAGCCTTCGGAGTAGAAGGCGTTCCTGGACTCCGGCGCAGCGTGTAAGATGGGCACCCGTGCACGAGCTCGAGCCCAACTCCACCCTGATCGGGGACCATCGCCGGTACCACGTCACCGGTATCCTGGGCCAGGGCGGCTTCGGGACGGTGTACCGCGCCAGGATGGAGGGCGCTGGCGGCTTCCAGAAGGACGTCGCCCTCAAGATCCTCCGCGAGCTCGCGCCGCCTCCGGACGTGTTGTCCCGCTTCCGCGACGAGGCTCGCATCCTCGGGCTGGTGCGCAATCCCCACGTCGTCGGCGTCGACCCGCCGGTGCGGCTCGGTGGGCGCTGGGCGGTGGTGATGGAGTTCGTCGACGGCACCTCCTGCGAGGAGCTGTTGACGCGCGAGGTGGTGCCGCCCACCGTCGCGCTCGAGATCGGCGCCGTGGTCGCGGAGACGCTCTTCGAGCTGTTCCACGCCGTCGACCGCGACGGGCGACCGCTCCGCATCGTGCACCGCGATCTCAAGCCTTCGAACATCCAGATCACCCCCACCGGCCACGTCAAGCTCCTGGATTTCGGGGTGGCGCGCGCGGAGTTCGACCAGCGAGAGACCTCGACCGTGGCGCAGATCGGTGGAACACCCGGGTACATCGCCCCGGAGCGGTTGGACGGCCACGAGGTCCACGAGGGCGACATCTACTCGCTCGGGGTGGTGCTGCACCGCCTGGTCACCCGCCAGCGGCCGCCGTCCGCGGGTGAAGAGGGCCAGGAGCGTCCGTCGCGGCTCGGACCGCTGAGCGAGCTGCTGCGGGATCCGGCGGTGAAGGCGGTCGTGGACTACGCCGCCACGCTCCGCACGCTGGACTGGCGCGTCCGGCCCTCGGGGGACCGGGTGGCGAGCGAGCTGCGGGCGCTCCGCGAGCGGCTGGGTGGTGACGGTCTGCGGGAGTGGTCGCGTCGCCACGTCCCTGCGGCTCCCCAGCGCCCCCCCGACGAGATGGTGGGCCGCACGCTCTCCGAGACCATCTCCCGCATGCGGAGGCGCCCACCGGGCGGCGCGCCGTGGCTCGCGATGGGCCTCGGCACGGCTGCGGTGGGGGGGCTCCTGGCCGCGGCGATCGTGCTGGTGGCGCTGGGCCTCGGGGCGATCCTGTTCTTCGCCCGCCCGGCTGCACTCCCCCTGGTGGACGCCGCCCCGGGGATCGAACCCGCAGCCGCTCCGGAGCCGCCACCCGTCGTGGCTCCGGTCGCACCCGTCGCCCCCCGCCCGTCGGCGCCGAGCGCGCGCCCCACGCCCCGCCCGACGCCGAGCCCGACGCCCAGCCCCAGCGTGGTCCCGGCGCCGCCTCCGCCCACCCCTACCGCCGAGAGCGCCGCCGGGATGGTGTCGGTGTCGGGCGACGCCACGCGCGTGGAGCTCGTCTGCGGCGGCGCGAAGTACGCCCCCGGCTCCCCGGTCCCCGCCGGAAGCTGTACCATCCTCGCCGCGTTCGGCACCGCAGCCCCCGCTCCCGCAGGGACGGTGTCGGTGCCCGCCGGAGGCTCGGTGTCCCTGTCCTGCTCTGCGTCGTTCCAGCGGTGCCGTGCGAAATGACGATCTGGCTCGCACTCACGGCGTCGGCCCTGGCCGGGTGTGACGCCCGGACGCTGGGGGACGCGGTGACGCGCGCCGAGTCGGCGTTCGTCGAGATGGACGAAGGCGCCTTCGTCACCGCGTCCTCCGACGCGCGCGTCACGGTCGATTGCCTCGCGGACGTGCTCACTCCCGTCCAGGTCGCCGGCTTCCACCGGGTCAACGCGCTGCAGGCGTTCCTCCGCGGCGACCACGGGCGCGCCACCCTCGACTTCCGCGCCGTGTTGGGGACCCAGCCGGGCTACCAGCTCCCTCAGGAGATCGCTCCGGCGGGGCACCCGCTCCGCCGCGACTTCGAGGCCTCTGCCCAGTACGCCGAAGGGGAGCCCTTCGCGCTGCCGACCCCGTCTTCGGGGTGGTTGCTGGTCGACGGTCAGCGCTCGACCCGGGCGCCGGGCGGCCGTCCGTTCCTGTTGCAGTGGGTGAACGAGGACGGGCTCGTGTCCCTCTCCGCCTGGGTGGACGTGGGGGCCATCGTGCCGAAGTACCCCACGGCTGCTGCGTCCGTGGACTCCACCACGACCAGGGACAAAGGCGGCGGGAAGGCCGTGACCTGGATCGGGGTGGGGACGCTGGTCGTGGGTGGGGGCTTGTACGGTGGGGCCTTCGTGGCCCGGAACAGCTACGAGGAGGCGGTCCTGGCAGGAGACGAGGCCCGCATCAACCGGACCCACTCGACCACCAACCTCCTCGCGGGGACTGGGGCGGCCCTCCTCGCGGGTGGTGCGGTGTTGACCATCGTCGGGGCATTCTGATGGGGCAGGGAGGCGCTGTGGCGGTTGGAACCGGGACGCTCCGAATCCTCGCGCTGACCCTGCTCGGGGGTTGCCCGTTCCTGTTCGAGCCGCCCGACCTGTCGCGCGTCGACGGGCCGCCGGTCGGGGAGGCCGACACCGACACCGACACCGACGTGGACACCGACACCGACACGGACACCGAGCCCACCGCAGAGACCGGGATCTCGCCGGACGCGCCCACCGTGTTGTCGTTCGAGGCGGCTCCCCACATCCTCACCACCACGTTCCTGTTCAGCGTGGCCGACCTCCAGCAGGACTTCTCGGGCGGGCGGCTGACCGTGACGGACGGCACCGTGACGGAGGTGTTCGAGATTCCGGCCGACATCCCGGACTTCAACGGGAACGGGCTCAATCGCGTCCGCATCGACCGCCCCGCTGGCTGGATCGACTGCGAGAGCGACCTGCACGAGACCTGGACCCTCGTGATCACCGATCGCGCTGGCCACGACTCGGCCCCCGCGACCGCTCCGCTCGACGTCGTGGCGCAGCGGCTCCCCGAGACCGGGAACCAGCCCCACGATCCCTGGCCCGGCGGCACGCCCCCCTTCGTCGCCTGCGTGACGCGGTCGGCCGATCCACTCGACGCTACGCCCGCCGGCATCCAGCTCGCGAACGACTACGAGTTCGTCCGGTTCGAGCTCCCGTCGGGGACCTTCCGCACGGAGCTGGCGTGGGAGGCCCGGATCGGCATCTGGTTCACGGTCGCCGAGCTACCGCCCAACTATCCGTACGCGTGTGACCTCTTCCCTGCCGGGAACCTGCCCGCCGTCGCCGGGTGCACGTTCGAGTCGCAGGGCGGGGAGTACGTCATGGATCCGTACTGGGTGGGGTGGGACAACACGCAGGATCCGGCCTCGTTCGAGATGCTCTTCGTGGTGGGCGCCGACTGATCCTCCCCCGCGGTGGGCCCGGGGTTAGACCTCCACCCCTGCGACGGGGTGGGTGCATGAACCAGACGGTGCGGCTCGTGGTCAACGGCGAACCGGCGACGTGGAGCGTCCCGGCGCACCACTCCCTGCTCGAGGCCCTGCGCTACCAGGCCGGCCTCACGGGCACCAAGCAGGGCTGCGACAAAGGCGACTGCGGCGCCTGCACGGTCCTGGTCGAGGGCCGCCCCGTGTTGTCGTGTTGCTCGCTCGCGGTCGCGAACGAAGGCAAACGCGTCACCACCATCGAAGGGGTCGCGACGCCTGCGGGGCCGAGCGTGGTCCAGCGCGCGTTCGACGCCTGCGGTGCGCTCCAGTGCGGGTTCTGCCAGCCGGGGATGATCCTGTCGGCGACGGCGCTCCTGGCCGAGAAGCCCGACCCGTCGCTCGACGACGTGAAGCGCGCGCTCTCCGGGAACCTCTGCCGGTGCACCGGGTACACCAAGATCTTCGAGGCCGTGCTGGCTGCCGCCAGGAACCAGGTCCCCGGCGCGACCGGAGCCGGGGTGCCCATGGCATATGGCACCCCCGCCGGGGGGTTCCAGGTGCTGGGGTCGCGCGGTCGCAAGGCCGACGCCATCGGGAAGGCCACGGGCGCCACGAAGTACACGGACGACCTCGTGTTCCCGCGGATGGCCCACGGCAAGATCCTGCGGTCGCCACACGCCCACGCCCGCATCCTCGGGATCGACACCACGAAGGCGGAGGCGCTCCCCGGCGTGTTTGCGGTCATCACGGGGAAGGAGCTGCCGATCCCGTTCTGCGTGATCCCGTGGACCCCGGACGAACACGCGCTCGCGCTCGACAAGGTGCGGTACGTCGGCGACGCGGTCGCGGCGGTGGCCGCGGTCGACGAAGACACCGCGAACCGCGCGCTCGAGCTCATCGACGTGGACTACGAGGTCCTGGACGCCGTGCTCAGCCCCGCCGAGGCCCTGGCACCCGGCGCGCCGCTCGTCCACGACGCCGACTGGAAGGGGCGCCCGCGCACGGACAACGTGTGCAAGGAGGTCGACCTCGCGTTCGGTGACGTGGACGCCGCGCTGGCCTCCGCCGCGGCAGTGGTCGAAGGCGAGTGGCACTACTCCGGGTCGACCCACGCCGCGATCGAGCCCCACTGCGCGATCGGCAGCTGGTCGCCGGACGGCGAGCTCACGGTGTGGAGCGCCACGCAGGTCATGCACTACCTGCACCGCGAGCTGGCGCACGTCCTCGGCGTGGACGAGGCGAAGATCCGGGTGATCCAGCCGGCGCTGGGCGGCGCGTTCGGCGGCAAGTCCGAGCCGTTCGACCTCGAGTTCGCGGTGGCGCTGCTGTCGAAGAAGGCAGGACGTCCGGTCAAGATCCTGTACACCCGCGAAGAGGTGTTCTATGCCCACCGCGGGCGACACCCGATCGACTTCAAGTTCCGGATCGCGGCCGACGCCGACGGCAGGGTCACCGCGGTCGACAACGACAACGTCCTCGA
>JBIKWC010000071.1:0-28643 GCA_044356535.1 Myxococcota bacterium | reverse complement strand
GCGGCCTCCTTGGGGTTTCCAACGTCAAAGAGCGACTGTCACGACTTTGAGGTTCGTGGCGTCTTCCCGAAGGGTTCGGCTCTCGCCGCTCTCTCGGTTCGGACCATCTCACCGTCTGTCGTGATTGGGTACTCTGCACCCCCCGTGCCAACCCCCGCTCGACGGGTGAACGCCCAGGTTGCGCAGGGCACGGGTATGTGAATTCCGACACTGATCGGCATCTGCTTTCTCTGGGTACCCATATACCCAATCAGACCGCTCGGAGCCGGGCCCGCCGCGACCGGCGCTCCACGAACAGCGACGCCTCGGCCACCTCCAGGAGGCCCTGCAGGTCGGGCTCGGCCTCACGCGCCGTGATGGTTCCCACGTCCACCTGCAGCTCGGGCCAGCCGTCGGGGGACGCCTCGGCGAGGACGTGTCGGATCCGCGAGACCAGGGTCCCCGCAGCGCGTTCGTTGCAATCGCACAGCAGCACCAGGAGCACCTCACCGGACAGGTGGCCCAGCACGTCCGTGCCGCGGACCGCACGGCCCAGCACCGCGGTGAGCGTGCGCAGCGCGTGTTCGACCGCTGCCCGTCCCAGGTGCTCTCCGATCTCCGGCAGGGCGTCGAGCTCCAACACGAGCAGGGTGACGGCCCGGCCGACGCCGTCCCGCAACCGCGCGTGTGCACCAGCCAGGAACGCGACCCGATCCGGAAGCCCGGTGACGACGTCGCGACCAGCGTCCGGAGGTCGGGAAGGGGTGACGGTCGACGGTCCCCGCAACGCCGTGCCGACCGTGGTGGCGAGCACCTCCACCAGCCGCTCCTGCGCGGGGGAAGGAGCGCTGGAGAACATGACCCGGACCAGGCCCACCACGCCGGAGACGGCCCGCTCGCAGGTGTGTGCCGGCACCGGGGAAGCGCCCGCCCCGACCGTTCCAGCGTCGAGCTCGACCTCCACCCGACCTGCACCGAGGGCCACCCGGGCGAACGACAACAAGGGTTCGACGCGGCTGTCGGACATCCGGAACCCTTCGGATCACCGGGGACGGACTGAAGGTCCACCACGCGGTCCGAACGGCGTCCGCCTGCACCTCGTCACTGCGCGATCAGCGTGGGGGGAACGACGCCGCGGTACCCGCATCGACGACGGCGCGTCCCGCTGCACGCAAGAGCGTCGCCGCCCGGGCGCTGCGCATCCCACTCGCACAGTAGACGACGAGCAACCTGTCCGTCGGGAGCTCCGCCAGGCGCGCGCCCAGCTGGTCGAGCGGCACGTTGGTGGCGCCGGAGACGTGTCCCCCCGCGAACTCGGCGGGCGAGCGGACGTCGAGCACCAGCGCGCCAGCCGACAACGCGACCTCCACCTCTCCGGAGCGGTCGCCGCCGCGGTTCATGAGCCGGAACACCAGCAGGAACACGCCGGACGCGAACAGCCCGACCACGAGCCCAGACTGCCACCCGAGGTCCACGCTCACCTCCCGCTCAGCCCCGGGGGAACGATCGCGCGAACAGGTCGTCGATCGCGGCGCGACCGGACGGCTCGAGGTAGCGGGTCCCCGTGCCGCAGAAGTGGTTGGCCCGGATCACGGGCACGCCAGCCACCCATTGCCCGCCCTCGAGCGTGAACCAGCTCTGCTTCTCCTGGTCGAACACCCACAGCTCGCGGCTCCAGGTGCGGGCGAGCTCGACGCCCCACCCGGTGCCCCCGACGACCGTGTTGTCCGCCTGGATCGCGCCCACGACGAACACCTGCTGGGACCGGCTCACCATGTGCCAGAGGGTCTGGAGCACGCCGCGGATCAGCCCCGATTGGTCGTTGTAGGTGCGGTGCAGGCGCTTGCTGACGTAGGCGAGGCTGACGTCGCCGAGCGCCAGCTCCTTGGGCGAGAGCTCGTACCGGCCGCGGGTCCGGGCCTGGAGGTGGCCGGCGAAGGTGAGGTTGACCTCGTGGACCCCGCGCGCCGCAGCTGCCTCGCCGAACGCGGACTCGGCGCCGAGCGCGCCCCCCGAGTACAACGTGCAGTCCTGGGCCTCGTACCGCCGCTCGGGCACCGAACGCACGGTGCGGTCCGGCGTGGCCGTGGTGAGCAGCGTGGAGGGCTCGAGCCACGTGGCGGAGTCGCCCACCAGCAGCGCCAGCCGGCGCCCGCGGGTGTCGAGCCGCACCACTGGAGCGAGGTCGTCCGGGGTCAGGAAGGAGGTGGGGTCGTCGACCGACACCGCCGCGAACACGGGCACCGCGCGGCGTTCGGCGAGGGCCCGCAGCTCGGGGACCACGTGCGCCAGCTGGGCCGCGGACAGGCCGTCGAACAGCAACACCGCGGGCCGGAACTGGGCGGCGTCTTCGAGGACCGCGAGGTTGCGGTGCACCGCCTCGAGCTCGAACGGGCGGCCATGGAACGACAGGATCATCCGGTTGCGCTCGACCTGCACCGCCGCGTCGGGGGCGAGGGCGCGCGCCTGGTCTGCGCGGCTGTGCTCCTGGACGGCGCGCAACACCTCGTCGTAGTGCGCCCGCGCGTGGTCGACGGTGTCCCGGAGCGCCACGTGCAGCACGCGTTCGCCGCGCAGCAGCCACTGCAGCGCGACGTGGACCAGCAGGGCCGTCTTCCCGACCCCGGCGCCCGCCACGACGAGCCCGAGGTCCCCGGGGCGGAGCGACTCGCGTCCCCAGGGGCCGATCGGGTTCCCGGCGTACAGGGCGCCCGCGGTCACTTCCGCTTCTTCTCGAGCTCGTCCTGGTACTTCTTGACGAGCTCACGGGACACGGAGTCGGGCACCTGGGAGTACTTGGCGAACTCCATGGTGAACTCGGCCTTGCCCTGCGTCGCCGACCGCAGCGCGGTCGAGTACCCGAACATCTCGGACAGCGGAACCTCGGCGTCGACCTGGCTGAAGCCCTCCTCTTCGGTCGAGCCGACGATGACGCCGCGGCGGCCCATCAGCGTGCCCACGATGCCGCCGTGGAACTCGGCCGGGCCTTCACACTGGACCTTCATGATCGGCTCGAGGATGACCGGGCCGGCCTTGGGGTACGCCTCGCGGAAGGCGCCGCGCGCTGCGAGCTGGAACGCGATGTCGGACGAGTCGACCGCGTGGGCCGCGCCGTCGTTGATGCCGCAGCGGATGTTCGTGACCGGGGCGCCGATCAGGTTGCCCTTCTCGAGCATGGCCCGGAAGCCCTTGTCGCAGGACGGGATGAACTCGCGCGGGATGACGCCGCCGACCACGTCGTCGACGAACTCGTACGGGAGCTCGCCGTTGCCGGGCTCGATCCAGCCGCCGACGCGGCCGTACTGGCCGGAGCCGCCGGTCTGCTTGCGGTGCGTGTAGTTGAAGTCGGCGCGCTTCGTGAGGGTCTCGCGGTAGGCGACGCGGGGCGGCGAGGACTCGACCGGCACCTTGTACTCACGACGCATGCGCTCGAGGTACACGTCGAGGTGGAGCTCGCCCATCCCGGAGATGATGGTCTCCCCGGTCTCGGGGTCGGACGCCACGCGGAAGGTGGGGTCTTCCTTGGAGAAGCGCTGGAGGGCCTTCGACAGGTTCTGCGTCGCGCCCTTGTCCTTCGTCTGGATCGTGTAGTGGATGACCGCGTCCGGGACGTGGATGCTGGTCATCGACATCTCGATCGTGCCGTCCGTGAAGGTGTCGCCGGAGTTGCAGTCGACGCCGAACACCGCGACGATGTCGCCCGCGCCGGCTTCCTCGATGTCCTCCATCTCGTTCGAGTGCATCCGGACGAGGCGGCCCACCTTGACCTTCTGCTTCGACCGCATGTTGTGGATGAACATCGCCTTCGCCAGCTTGCCCTGGTAGACGCGGATGTAGGTGAGCTGGCCGTACCGACCTTCCTCGAGCTTGAACGCCAACCCCGCGAACGGGAGGGACGAGTCGGAGGGGACCACGACCTCGGTGTTGTCGGAGAGCTGGAACGCCTTGTTCTCGACCTCGTAGGGGGCCGGGAGGTAGGCCTTGACGCCGTCGAGGAGGAGCTGGACGCCCTTGTTCTTGTAGGCCGAGCCGCAGAACACGGGGACGAACTTGTTGGCGACGGTCGCCTTGCGGATGGCGGCGTGCAGGAGGTCCGCCGTGACGTTCTCCTCGAGCATGGCCTCCATCACGGAGTCGTCGAGCATGGAGATGGCGTCGAGCAGCGCCTCGCGGTGCGTGGCGACGTCCTCCTTCATGTCGTCGGGGATCGGGACCTCGGTGATGATCTTGCCGGCGTCGCCGGAGAAGACGTACGCCTTGAGCTCGACGAGATCGACGAGGCCTTCGAGCTTGTCCTCGAGGCCGATCGGGAGCTGGACGAGGCGCGCGTTGAGGCGCAGCTTCTCGCGGAGCTGGGTGGCGACGCGCACCGGGTTGGCGCCCTGGCGGTCGAGCTTGTTGACGAAGGCCACGCGCGGGACGCCGTACCGGCGCATCTGGCGGTCGACGGTGATGGACTGGGACTGGACGCCGGCCACGCCGCAGAGGACGAGGATGGCGCCGTCGAGCACCCGGAGGGACCGCTCGACTTCGATCGTGAAGTCGACGTGCCCGGGGGTGTCGATGATGTTGATGTGGATGTCCTTCCACTGCACGTACGTGGCGGCCGACTGGATGGTGATGCCGCGCTCGCGCTCGAGCTCCATCGAGTCCATCTTCGCGCCGACACCGTCCTTGCCGCGGACTTCGTGGATCTGGTGGATGCGCTCCGTGTAGAACAGGATCCGCTCGGTCAGGGTGGTCTTCCCAGAGTCGATGTGGGCACTGATCCCGATGTTCCGGACTTTCGAGAGGTCGGCGAGCATGGCGTGCGCTCCGCGAAGGAGTTGAGGGGTCGAAGGGACCTCAGGCTTAGCGGGGGGTGCGACCGCGGGCAAGGGCCCCCCCTTCCCGGATCGACGCGACCGTGCCATGCTGCCGCGCCGGCCGGGGGGTTCCCGGACGGCATCCGTCCTTGGGGAGGGGGAGACTGATGCGTCCGATGTCCTTGGTGGTTGGTGGTATCGCCCTGTTCTTCGCGCTCGCCTGCAGCGGCTCCGCCGAGGAGCCGAAGCCCGTCGAGGAGCCCAAGGCTGCCGAGCCGGAGCCCGCTCCGCCCGAGCCCGAAGCGGCCCCCGAAGACGAGGGCAAGGCCGGGAAGGCCGGAAAGGCCGACGGTGACGGGGAAGGGAAGGCGGGGAAGGGCAAGAAGGGCGGCTGAACGAACAGCGTTCCGCGCTCAGCGCCCCGGATCGTTCAGCGGCCCGGGTCGTTCAGCGGCCCACCCCGCACGCGAACCAGGGCCGGAGGGTCTCCACCACGGCCGGGTGCGTGGTGTAGCCCGTCCCCACGAGGACCAGCGCTGCCTGCACCGCGTTGCGGAGCAGCCACTGGTCGGAGTGGAGCCAGTCGCCCAGGATCGTGATCCGGTCCTCGAGCGGCAGCGTCCGGTACGACGCTCCGTAGGTGAAGAACGGCAGGTCGTCGAGCGCCTGGAGCAGCAGCTTGAGCTCGGTCGCCGTGGCGGGGACCATGCCCGACAACACGTCGTCGAGGAACACCCCGAGCTCCGCGTCCGCGCCCGACAGCGCGGGCTCGCCCCCAGCCGGCAGCCAGGCTTCGGCCAACGCGACGACGAAGTCGTGCTCGTCGGTCGACAGGCACCGGAGCCCGGCCCCCGGGGGTCGGTCCCACCAGCGCCACGCGACGCCGACGGCCCCGAGGCCTCCGAGCGCGGGCACCGCCGCGAGGGCTGCGAGCACGTGGCGACGCGTGATCTTCATGGCTCCACCTGGTCCGGCGCGGGCGCCTCGGCGAACGTGACGAGTCCCTCGCGGGCGAGGCAGCGGCGCGCGTCGGGGCCGGCGAGGACCCACACGGTCCACGTCGCGTCGGGGACGAAGCGCTCCTCCCGCTCGGCGGCGGCCAGCAGGGCGTTGACGAGCCGCGTCCCCACGCCTACGTCCCAGCCCGAGGAGGACGGAGACCCGAGGTGGTGGCGCACGCCGCCGGACCAGGCCTGGAACGCGCGGGGACCGTCGAGCGCAGGGGGCGCCAGCAGCCCGAACTCCGCGTCGTCGAGGCCCGCGAGGTGCGCCAACCGGTACTGCAGACCGGGGCCGGTGTCGTCGATGGAGACCGCCCGGATGTGCAGCGCGTGGCCCCCAGCCACGAGGAGGTCCGCGTAGGTGGCGCCCGTCGGCGCGGCGTCGTCGGGCACGGGCAACCCACAGGCGGACAGCGCCAGGCTGGCGTCGGCCTGCGGGACGACGCGCACGTCCCGGAGCTCGGAGGCCCACGGCGAGGAGGCCACGGCAGCAGCAGCGGCCTCGACATCGAACGAGGCCAACGCCTCCGCGCAGGCGTGCGCAGCGAAGGGGTCCCCGTCGACGACGCAGTCCGTGAGGGACCCGCGGAGCGCGGAGTACAGGTTCGGGTACCGACCCGGGAGGGCCCGCACGTCGAACCCGGCCGCCACCGCTGCCGGCAGGTCCGCGAGCGCAGCCCGCCCGACACAGCCCGTTCGCCCCAGCGCCGCACACGCGCGCTCCACGAGCAGCGCCTCGGCAGGGTCGAGGGTGCCGTCCAGCGCAGCGTACACGCGGTCGCGCCGATCTCCGTCCAAGCCCTCCGCCGTCCGGCGCAGCAGCGCGCGCCCCTGCGGGTCCGGCAGCGCGGCGACGCCCCGGAGCGCGTCCTCGGCGAGCGGGTCCTCGGCGAGGGCCCACGTGACGAGCTCGCCGAACCGCGGCGTCCAGGGGAGGAGCCGCCCGTGACGTCCGGCGTTGCCGACGTAGGCCCCGACGACCTCGATCGGCGCGTCGTCCAACAGGCGCCGCGCCGACACCTCGTCCCGACACGACCAGAGCGCCACCCGCCACAGGTCGGCCTCCTCTGGCGCCGCGGCGGACAGGCGCTCGTTCACCCACGCGCAGAACCCGGGGTCGTCACAGTCCACGTCGCCCGTGACCACGCCCCACCCCGACCGGGCCTCGGAGGCCGTCTCGGCGATCGCGCCCAGCAGCGCCTCCCGCGCGCCGGGTCGGTCGTGGCACACCCCGTGGCGGAGGGGCTCGAGCGGGCGGTCTTCGGGGCCGAACGCGAGGGACAAGGGACCGTGAAAGCGCGCGGGCACGGGGTCCGGCGCTACGATCGTCTCACCGGTCCACCCCTCGCCCGGATCGGGGGAGGTGGTGCAGGCCAGCCACCACCACACGGCCCACCCCTATCCCGCCCCGGAGCCAGCCATGCCGCCCGACGCCCCGCTCTTCCGGTTCAGCCGGGCGCTGCAGCTCTTCCCCACCGTCGTGTTCCAGCACGGCGTGGCCGACCGCACAGCGATCGACGAACCCGCTGGGGCGCGCCTCGCAGCGCTGCGTGGCGGGGCTGGCGGCGCCTGGCAATCGGCCCCGGACCTGCACCGGGACCCCGCGTTCGCTCCGCTCGTCGCGCAGGTCCACGCCGCCGTGGCGACAGCGCACCAGGCGCTGCACTACGTCGTCGAAGGGTTCCGCCTCACGGGGATGTGGGCCAACGTGTTGCCCCCGGGCCACCACCACCCGGTCCACGCCCACGCCAACAACTTCTGGTCGGGGGTCTACGTCCTGCGCTGCGACGACCCGGACGCGCGCCTGACCTTCCTGCACCCGAACCCCGCGGCCCGGGTGACCCTGCCCACCCGGCGGGAGCTGAACCCGGCGAACAGCACGTCGTGGAGCCTGCCACCCGAGCCCGGCGTGCTGGTGTTGTTCCCGAGCTGGCTCGAGCACCACGTCACCCCGGTGCGGCGCGGAGAGCGTGTGTCCCTCGCGTTCAACGTGGTGTTGACCGGAGACCTGTCGACCCCGGAGAGCCTGCAGTGGTCGAACTTGCGGTGACCCGGGGGTGGCCGCGGCGCCGTCGACGGTCTACGGTGGGGTGGGGGTGAACGTGGCGGACCGGACCGAAGACGACATCGAGACGCGCGTCATCACCCGAGCCAGCTGGATCCCCCCCGTGAAGCGCGAAGCCGACCTCCCCACCTCCGGCGTCGACGAGGGCACCATGTGCTACGTCGAGGGCGAGAACGAGGACGAAGAGGAGGTCTGGGAGTTCCGGAACGGCCGGTGGTCCCAGATCTCGTAGCCGTCACCCGGCGAGCGCGGCCGCCACGAGGTCCTTGACCTGGTTCGCGTCGGCGCGACCGCCCGACTTCTGCATCACCTGGCCCACGAAGAAGCCTGCGAGCCCGGCGCGGCCTCCGCGGAACGCAGCGACCTTGTCGGGGTTGGCGGCGAGCACCTCGCGCACCAGGGCCTCGAGCGCGGTCGCGTCGGTCATGGGCTGCAGCCCGCGCTCGCGCACGATCGTCACCGCGTCTCCGCCCTCGGCGGCGAGGATCTGGAGCACCTGCTTGCCGATGCCGTGGGTGATGGCGCCGGACTCGACCAGCTGGACCAACGCGCCCAGCGCTTCGGCGCCGAACCGGACCGCAGAGAGTCCGCCGTGGTCGCGCGCGACGCGGGGGAGCTCGGTCACGACCCAGGACGCGCTGGCCTTGGCGCCTGCACCCGTGCCCACCACGCCGTCGAACCACGCGCGGAGAGCCGGCTCGGCCTGGAGGGCCTCGGCCTCGTCTTCGGAGAGCCCGCGGGCCACGAGCGCGCGGCCGGACTCGTCGAGGCGGCGGACCGTGTGCACCACCGGTGCCTCCACGCGGGGCTCCGCGGCCTTGACCGGGCGCGCGTCCTCGCGGTGGCTCGCCCAGCCGTCCTTGAGCGCGACGGTGCGGTTGAACGCCGGCTTGCCGGGGGTGCTGGTCTCGGGCTCGGCGAAGAAGAAGCCCAGGCGCTCGAACTGGAGCCACGTGCCCGGCGCGGTGTCGAGGACCGACGGCTCGGCGTACCCGGTGACCACCTTCAGGCTCTCCCGGTTCAGCTCCTCGCGGAAGTCGCGCTCCGCGCCCGGCATCGGGACGGTGAACAGCGAGTCGTAGAGCCGGACCTCCACGGGCGCCGCCCGGCTGGCGTCGACCCAGTGGATCGTGGCGGCGGCCTTGCCTTCGCCCTTCGGGTGCAGGCGGGCGCGCACGCGCGTCACCCGGCCTTCGGCGTCGACCTCGTGAGCCGTGCAGGTGATGACCCCAGCGTGGCGCAGCCGCACCGAGCGCCCCGGCGCCAGGCGCTTGAAGCCGGCGACGGGCTCCACCGCGAAGTCCTCGCGCTCGATGAACAGGCGCGGAGAGATGGGCACCCGGCGCGACCCCTCGCGGGGCACGTCGTGGGGCCAGTACGGGGCGTCCAGCCAGTCCTCTGCAGCGCCTTCGAGCTCGACCTCGAGGGGATCGAGCACCACCATCACGCGCGGGGCCCGGTGATCGAGGTCCTCACGGACGGCGTTCTCGAGCATCACGACCTCGGCCATCGAGTCGGCCTTGGACACACCCAGCCGCTCGACGAACGTGCGGATGGACTCGGGCGTGTACCCGCGGCGGCGCAGGCCCGCGAGCGTGGGCATCCGGGGATCGTCCCAGCCGGAGACGTGGCGTTCGGCCACCAGCGCCACCAGGAGCCGCTTGCTCATCACCGTGTACGGGAGCTTGAGCCGCGCGAACTCGAACTGGCGGGGACGCGACTTCAGCTCGTGGGCGGGCAGCTGGTCGAGGTACCAGTCGTACAGCTCGCGGTTCACGTCGAACTCGAGCGAACACAGGCTGTGGGTGATGCCCTCGATGGCGTCGGACTGGCCGTGCGCCCAGTCGTACAGCGGGTACACGCGCCAGCGCTCGCCGACGTGGTGGTGGGCCACGTTCCGGATGCGGTACATCACCGGGTCCCGCATCTTCATGTTCGGGTGGCCCATGTCGATCTTCGCGCGCAGCACCATCGCGCTGTCTGCGAACTCGCCGCGGTTCATCCGCTCGAACCGGTCGAGCGACTCGTGCGCCGGCCGCTCGCGCCACGGCGAGGGCACGCCGGGCGTCTCGACCGTGCCACGCCGGAGCCGGATCTCCTCCTCGGACTGCTCGTCGACGTAGGCCTTGCCGTCACGGATCAGGAGCTTCGCCCAATCGAACAGCTGCGGGAAGTAGTCCGACGCGTTGTAGAAGTGCTCGCCCCAGTCGAACCCGAGCCAGCGGATGTCGCGCTGGATGGCGGAGACGAACTCGCCGTCTTCCTTGAGCGGGTTCGTGTCGTCCATCCGGAGGTGGCACCGACCGCCGAACTCCGCCGCGAGGCCGAAGTCCACGCAGATCGCCTTCGCGTGGCCGATGTGCAGGTACCCGTTGGGCTCGGGCGGGAACCGGGTGACGATGGCCGTGTGGCGGCCGCTCGCGAGGTCGGCGGCGAGCAGCGGACGAAGGAAGTTGGACCCGTGGTCGGACACGTGACCTCCGACCCCGGACTAGCCCGTAGGGGCGTCGCCGTCAGGGGGCGTCGGGGCCCGCCTCGAGGAAGCCCGCGACCTCCGGGTCGGTGACGAGGCCGCGGATCACCATGCCGGCCACGAACGAGGTGACGCCGCCGAACAGCACCGAGCCGAGCTCGGTGAACATCCCGATCTTCACGAAGTTCTTGGCGTTGTCGGGGTTGAGGAGCGTGGCCACGCCGCAGACGACCTCCACCAGCCCGATCGGCAACAGGCCGAGGCCCCACAGGCCACAGAAGCTGGCGCACGGCGCCAACGCCGTGAGCGGACAGAACCACGCCGTACAGCCGGCGATCACGGACCCGCCGGTCCCCAGGATCGCGAACAGCAGGCTCGTCACGAGGCCGCTCATCACGAGGCCGTTGAAGACCCCGGACACGATCTGGATCCCGGCGATCACCTGAAGCTTCTGTGGTACCGGCGCGGCCATGGCCCCTCCCCGTCGCTCGGGCTCCCCGAAAGCGACTCCGGCATGCTACCCCTCCGCGATGGCGACCATCCTCGTGTTCGGTTCCCACGTCGAAGTCACCCGTCACGTGGAGCAGCAGCTCGCGCGCGCCGGGTACGAGGTCCTGCCCGTGCTCGCCGCCGAAGACGCGCTGCGCGCGCTCGACGAACGACACGTCGACGTCCTCGTGTTGGGCGGACCCATCGCGTGGCGCGCGCGCGACCGGGTGTTCGCGTCGATGGTGCGGCGTGCGCCGTGGGCGCGGGTGATCCTCCCGCGGAGCCCGGACGACGTACTCGTCCAGGTGGAGCGCCACTTCTCCGCAGAGCACACCTGACGACCCGTTGCACCGAGCGGGGGAACCGGACAGGAGGTGCCCGCGGGGGGATGCGTGACGGAGACGCTCAAGCGGGTCGCGGACTCGTCCGGGTTCCAGAACTTTGTGACGTTCGTCATCCTGGTGGCGGGCGTGTTGGCGGGGGTCGAGACGTACCCCTGGGTCGAGCACCACTACGCGTGGCTCCTCGGCGGGCTCGACAAGCTCATCCTCGCGATCTTCGTGCTCGAGGTGGTGGTCAAGATCGGCGCCGAAGGCAGCACGCCGTGGCGCTACTTCACCGACCCGTGGAACGTGTTCGACTTCTTCATCGTCGCGGTCGCGTTGCTGCCGTTCCAGGCCGAAGGCGTGGCGGTGCTGCGGCTCGCGCGGCTGTTGCGCGTCCTCAAGCTCGTCCGGGCCCTCCCGCGCCTGCAGGTGCTGGTCACGGCGCTCCTCAAGTCCATCCCGTCGATGGGCTACGTGAGCCTGTTGCTGGGCCTGTTGTTCTACCTGTACGGCGTCGCGGGCACCCACCTGTTCGGCGCGAACGACCCCGTCCACTTCGGGCGCCTGGAGATCAGCCTCCTGTCGCTGTTCCGCGTGGTCACCCTCGAAGGGTGGACGGAGATCCTGTACATCCAGATGTACGGGTGCGCGAACTACGGGTACGAGACCTGGGCCGACCAGTGTGTCGCGAACAACCCCATGCCGCTCACGGCCAACGCCTACTTCCTCACCTTCATCCTGTTCGGGACGATGGTGATCATGAACCTGTTCGTGGGCGTCATCATGAACGGCATGGAGGAGGCCCACGAGGAGCAGCTCGCGCAGCTCCGGCTGGCCGAGCTCCAGAAACACGAGACGGTCGAGACCGAGGTCGAGGAGCTCCGGCTCCGGTTGGTCCAGGCCGCAGACCAGCTGTCCAAGGTCGAGGTCCTGCTGCGGAAGGACCGTCGCGGGTGACGCCGGGATGACGGGGCCCTGGAGCCCGCGGCCGCGGGGCGGTACTCGCCCGGTGGAGCTGCTGGTGCCCCGTGCCACCCCGCGTCCCCACCCTGCTGCGGTTGCGCCGCGAGCTGCTCGTCCTCCGGGACGCCGCAGCGCTGCACGTGTCGTCCGTGCTGCGGCCGCGCCCGTGCTGGCTGCCGTGGGTCGTGCACCTGTTCGCGTTCCGCAACGACGAGCAGGGGTTCGCGCTGGCCCTGTTGTCGCGCTGCACCCAGCTCTGGGTGTACCGGTCGAACCAGCAGCGGGCCTGCGGGGACTTCGTGATCGTCGACCTCTCCGCCGCCGACCCGCGCCGTCGCCCGGTGTGGGTGGTGGACCTCAAGCAGGGTGCGCCGCTGCGGGAAGGCGGGGGTGGTGCCGGGGTCCAGCTGCGCTATGCCGGGCTCGCCGTGGAGGCGCTCGCGCGCGCCGGGGTGGTCGGTGCCGCCGTCGCACCGCGCCTCCTCACCGGCAGCGCCGAGCTGGTGCTGGAAGCCTTCACCGGCGGCGGAGGTGCAGGAAGTGCTCCACGTTGCCCGACCGGGCGCCCGCCACCCCCGAGTCGAGCCCGCCGAGCACCGTGAAGCCGCCGGACTCGGCCTCGGCGCGGACCCGGGTGATGGCCTCGGCGCGCGCGGCCTCGTCGCGCACCCGCCCGCCGCCGGTGAGGTGGGCCCGCCCCACCTCGAACTGTGGCTTGACCAGCACCACCGCCTCTCCCCCTGGCGCCAGCACCCGCGCGACCGCCGGCAGGATGAGGCCCAGCGAGATGAACGACAGGTCCCCCACCACGCGCGTGACGGCCTCCGGCAGGGCCTCGAGGTGCCGGACGTTCACGCCGTCCATCACCACCACGCGCGGATCGGCCGCGAGGCGCTCGTGGAGGAGCCCCTTGCCCACGTCGACCGCGTAGACGCGCGCAGCGCCGCGGTGCAGGAGGACCTCGGTGAACCCGCCGGTCGACGCGCCGAGGTCCGCGCAGACGTGGCCTTCGACGGACATCCCGAAGGGCTCGAGCACGGAGAGCAGCTTGCGCGCCCCGCGACCCACCCACACGTGTTCGGTGCTGCGCAGCGCCACGCCGCGATCCACGTCGACCTGCGCCGCTGGCTTGTCGGTCACCACGCCACCGACGAGGACGTCGCCCTGCTCGATGAGTTCGCGGGCCCGCTGGCGGCTGGGCGCCAGCCCCCGCTCCACGAGCCACACGTCGAGCCGGACCTTCTTGCCCACCCGCCGGTCAGACGCTGCGTTCGACGGTGAACGCGGCGAGCCAGCGCAGGGGCTCGGGTCGGGCGAGGCCCTCGACGGCGGCGATGGCTTCGTCGGCGAGGGCGCGCGCGCGACGCGCGGTTTCGTCGACGCCGAGGAGCTTGACGTACGACGGCGGACCGTCGTCCCCGGCGTCCTGGTCGGCGTCGAGCACGTCGTCGGCGAGCTGGAAGGCCATGCCCACCGCGCGGCCGTAGCGCTGCAGGGCCTCGAGCGCCGGGGCCGGGCCGTGGGCAGAGAGGCCACCGAGCACCGCGCTGGCCGTGAGGAGCGCACCCGTCTTGCCTGCGTGGAGCCGCTGCAGCGCCTCGAGCGTGGTCACCGGCCCGCCGAGCCCCACGTCGGCGGCCTGACCAGCCACCATCCCCGCCGGCCCGGCGGCGCGCGCCAGGGCGCCGACCATCGCGATCCGCACCTCCGCGGGGTGCGGGGCCTCGGCGAGCACCTGGAACGCGAGGGTGAGGAGGCCGTCACCGACGAGCACGGCAGCGCCGTCGTCGTAGACCTTGTGGACGGTGGGCCTGCCGCGCCGGACGTCGTCGTCGTCCATACACGGCAGGTCGTCGTGGACGAGGGAGTACGTGTGCACGAGCTCCACCGCGACGGCAGCGGCGAGCGCGGGGCCCACGTCGCTTCCGCCGCCGACCGCTTCGTGCGCGGCCAGCACCAGCAGCGGCCGCACGCGCTTGCCCCCGCCGAACACCGGGTAGCGGAGGGCCTCTTCGAACCGGGGGGGCCAGCAGCCCGCGAACGCCGCAGACAGCGCAGCGTCGAGGGTCACCGACCGCTCGGAGATCCAGGCATCTAGCGGTGTCAAGCGACTATCCGGGAGAGAACAGGATCGTGTACCGGATCCAGGCGGTCTTGCCCTCGCCGAGCGCCTCGTACTTCACCGACGGGAGGAGCCCCTCGATGCAGGCCTTGAGCGCCGGATCTCCCACGTCGTCCTTCTCGACCGACGGAGGCTTGAGGTACTTCTTCGCCTCCTCCGTCAGGCCCGTCTCGCCGTTGGGGCCCACCTCGAAGTACAGGCCGATGCTCCCGGTGAGCGCCGGGTTCGTCCCGAGCGCCGTGAGGTAACACTGGGTCATCGCGCCCTTGAGCGGCTGGATGGCCTCGTCGGCGACCTTCTCGGTGATCCCGCCGCGCACGAGCGGCGAGCCGATGAAGATGCCCCGCGGCATGCCGGAGCCGGCCGCGACGGACGTGGGCTCGAGCGGGCCGGTGGGCTTCATCTTGGCGAGGCCGACGTTGGCCGCGCCGGCTTCGCGCGCGAGGTCGACCGAGTTCACGACCACGCCGTACGGAACCTTCGAGGCGGCGTCGATGAACACGTTCTTGTTCGACATCGACCGCAGCCGGCGGGTCATCTCGTAGAGCGCGCTCTGCTCCGACATCACCTGGCGGTTGAGCGCGATGCGGCCGTCTTCGTAGAGGGCCAACACGAGCTGCTCCGAATCCGGCGGCGGCGTGGGCGGAGGCGTGACCACCGGGCCCGGCACCTTCAGGCCCATCTCCTCGATCTGGATGGGAATGTTCACCATCATGATGATGAGCACCACGAGCACGATGTCGATGAGCGGCGTCATGTTGATGTCGCTCATCGCGCCTTTTTTACCGACTGCGGCGCCCATCGGCTACTTCTCCTTGCCGGCCGCGATGAACACGGCCGTGAACCGCTCCTGACCGAGCACGTCGAGCACCCGCCGCACCACCCCGTACTCGAGGCTCGCGTCCGCCTTCACCAGGATCGACCCGCAGTTGTCCTCCGAGTCGCACGTGGCCCAGTCGGCCTTCTTGTCGTTGTTGATCTTGTTGATCTCGGCGATCATCCCGACCTTCGCGGCGTCTTTCCAGAGCTCTTCCTCGAGCGTGGGATCGATGTCGAGGACGGTCTGGTCGACCGCGAGCTGCATGTCCTTCGTGAGCGAGATCACGATGTGCTGGCCGGCGTCGTTGACGGTCTTGGTGGTCGTGGCCATCGGCAGGTCGACCTGCAGCCCCGACGACAACATCGGGGTGATGACCATGAACACCACCAGCAGCACCAGGACCACGTCGATGAGCGGCGTGACGTTGATGTCCGCCATGGGTCCGGCGGATTTCCCGACGGGAGCGCCCACGGGCTACTTCGCCGCGCCGCGGAGCGAGCCCTGGACGAGCTTGGCCGCCCACTGCACGAAGTCCGCTTCGGCGCTGTTCAGCTCGTCCGTGACCTTGGCGATCCGGTGGTTGAAGTAGTTGAACGCCCAGACGCCGATGACCGCCACGCCGATGCCGACGCCGGTGGTGATGAGCGCCTCGGAGATGCCGGCCGAGATGGCGGCGAGGCCCGCGCCCGCGGACGCCATGCCGGCGAACGCGTTGATGACGCCGAACGTGGTGCCGAACAGCCCGACGAACGGCGCCGTGGAGGCGACGGTCGCGAGGATCGGCATGCCGCGCTGCAGCTTGGCGAGCTCCTCGGCGTGCGCCTTGGCGACGGCGCGCTTGGCGTTGTCGAGCGCGAACTTGTCGGCGGCCGACTCCTCGAGCTCCTTGAGCCCGGCGCGCAAGAGGCCCGCCAGGTACCCGGTCTTGAACTGGGCGTCGGCGCTGATGCGCAGGGCGGCGCCGACGTCGCCGGCCTGGAGCGGCCCGACGATCTCGTTGCGCAGCCGCATGGACTGGCGACGGGAGCGAGCGAACGCCAGGAGGCGCTCGATCGTGACGACGAGGGTGACGAAGGACATCAACGCGAGGGTGACGATGACCGCGCGCGCGATCCACCCGGCGTTCGTCCACATCTCGCCCATCGAGAACCCGGAGCCACCTTCCTCGGCCCGGGCGATGGCTTCGATCAACAGCAACAACATTCGGGTCTCCGGTACGGACGGGCGGAGGGTACCAGACCCTGCGTCCGAGGTCACGCCACCGCGGTGCGCGGGGCCAGGAATTGGGTCGGAGTAGGCCCGGCGGGCCGCTCCGTCGTCAGCGGATCACATCCGGTACATGAACGCGATGGTGGTCTGCACCTTGACCTTCTTCCCGTCTACCTTGTACGGGTACCACCGCCACTTGAGCACGCCCTCGCGCGCGTTGTCCTCGAACACCTTCGGGCACTGCTCGACGGAGGCGTTGTAGGGCACGCCCTCCTCGTCGATGAACACCTTCACGAGGCAGCGCTGGTCGCCGAGGTTCAGCGAGCGCGCCGACTCCGGGTACTCGGGGGTGAACCGCTTCTTCACCTGGAGATCGGTCTGGTGGACGACCACGCCGCCCCCACCGAGCTGCCCGCCGACCACGCCGCCGACGATCCCGCCCTGTACGCCACCGACCACGCCGCCGACCACACCACCTTCGACGCCACCTTCGACGCCCGCGGGCTTGGCGTCGGACTTCATCTCTTCCTTGACCTCTTCTTCGAGCTCCTTGACCTCCTCCGACATCTCGTCGGGGGTCTCCTCGGTGTCTTCCTCCTCGCTCGCGTCGGCCGCGGCGGGCGGAGGCGGCGGAGGAGGCGGCGGCGGCGGCGCGTCGTCGAGCGCGAGCTCTTCTTCGATGAGCTCCACCATCTCGGCGCCGAGGTCGGTGTTGGCGATGACCTGGGTGGCGGTCCAGGCGGTGATCCCGAGGACGACGCCCGTGATGCCGCCGAGCCCGAGGACCGTGAGGAACAAGGACGCAGCGCGCCGCTTGTTCGCCTCCTCGTCGAGGTCCTTGCCGATGTTGTCGAACATGGTGCTCCTGATTCCCGCGAACGCCCGAACGGACGAAGGATCGCAGAGGGTGGGCCGCTTGAGAAGCCCTCCGCGCAGGGATCGGGAACATACCCCGAATCCCCGCCTGCTGTCGGAGGCCCCGATTCCACCGTTCGTCCTCGGCGGGGGATCCTCCGGTGGGCGAACGCCCTGCCCGGGTACCACCTTTCAGTGGTCGCGCCGCGCCGTTCGTTCACCCGGAGAGTACACTCCGCCGAGAGGGACCCGATGGAACCGGACGACGACGACCTGGAGCTGGCGTTCCAGCTGCACGTGATGAACCAGCTCGCCGAAGCGGACCTGAACGCGACGCAGGACGAGCGGGTGTTCCTCGACCGGCACTTCCCGCTCCAGGACCTCGTGGCAGCCGGCTTCAAGACGCCTGCCGGGGCCTGGACCGACGCCTACGACGAAGCCGCGGTGCAGGCGCTGGCCGTGCTCCCGAAGCGCCTGGCGCACGCAGCGAAGCTCGACCTGCTCGAGGCCTGCTACAAGCTGGCGATCGCGGACGGCGAGTTCAAGATGGGCGAAGGCGCGGTGATCCTGATGGCCGCGCGCCTGCTGGACCTGTCGGACGACGACTTCGACCACTTCGTGGAGCGCAGCGGCGGGCCGCCCGGGATGACGGCAGCCGAGCTCGACCGCGAGCTCTGATCCGGAGCACCCGGCGATCGCGTAGCGTGGCGGCGGAGGTCCGATGGCCGGGAAGTTCGTCTGGTTCGATCTGATGACGCCGGAGCCGCTGGCGGCGGGCGCGTTCTACGCGGCGCTCGGCTTCGGAGTGCAGCCCTGGGAGGGCCCGATGAACTACACGATGTTCACGTCGGGCGCCGAGGCGTTCGGCGGCGTGATGGAGCTGCCGAAGGAGGCGCGCGACCACGGCGCGCCGCCGCACTGGCTCGGGTACGTCGGCGTGGACGACCTCGACGCGTCCCTCGCGAAGGCGGCGGCGCTGGGCGCGCGGGTGATGCGGGGCGCGGCCGAGATCCCCGGCACGGGCCGCTTCGCGATCCTCACGGACCCGACGGGCGCGGTGCTCGCCTTGTTCCAGAGCGCGAACCCGGGCGGCGCCGACCTGAAGGCGGTGGCGTGGGTGGAGCTGTCGTCGACCGACCCCGCCCGGGCGATGGCGTTCTACGCGGACCTGTTCGGCTGGGTCCCCACCGAGGCCATGGACCTGGGACCCATGGGTACGTACCAGATGTTCGGCACGGCGGAGCACTCCTTCGGCGGCCTGCAGAAGAGCCCGCCGCAGCTGCCTGGCTCCGCGTGGTCGTACTACTTCGCCGTGGACGCGGCGCAGGCCCGGGTCGACGCCGCGAAGGCCGCGGGCGCCACGGTGCTCTACGGCCTCCAGGAGGTCCCGGGCGGCCATACGGCGATGCTGGTCGATCCGCAGGGCGCCGCGTTCGGGATCTTCTCGATGTCGGCCTGAGCTCAGTCCAGGCGGTACAACACCGAGATCGTGGTCACCACCGCGGTCTTCTGTCCGTCCAGCCGCACCGGGTACCAGCGCCAGCCCCACATGGCGGCCTCGGTCTCCGGGTGGAACACCGCCGGACAGCCCGTGATCGTCACGTTCACCGGCTCCCCCTCGGCGGAGATCTCGACCCGCGCGAAGCACTTCTGTTCGCCCAGGCCGAGGGACCGCGCGGCGTCCGGGTACTCCGGCTTCACCCGCTTCTTCGCCTGCAGGTCGGTCGAGTGGACCGCCCGGGGCCCACCGCCGCCGCCACCCCCACCCCCACCACCGCCGCCACCGCCCCCGGGGGGCCCGATCACGCCGGGACCCGTGCCCGGACCGACGCCGCTCCGCGCAGCGTCGACGACCTCGTGGGTCACGGGCTCCTCGAGGGGCGAGGGGTCTTCGGGGGCGATGTCGGGCGGAGGGGGGACCTCGTCCGAAGGCCCACCCGCTGCGGGGGGACCCGCCGGGAGCTCGGGGAGGCCGGGCGGAGGCTCGTCGGGGACCTCGGGGAGGAGCTCCACGAGGTCCACGAAGGGCACCTCGACCGCGGGCGCGACGAGCTCCTCGGTGGCCAGCAGCGCGGCCGCGCCCATCGTGAAGCCCACGAGCGCGCCCAGCCCCAGGGTGGCCCACACGCTGGCCACCGCCCGGCGCCGGCGGCTGTCTTCGTCCGGATCGGACCCGATGTGCTCGAACACGGCGCACCTCCACCCCTTCGGGTGGAGGGTCACCGGCGGGTGTTCACTCGCCGTCCTGCACGGGGCGATCTTCGATGCCGCGGCTCCCGCGCACGAGCTGGCTGACCCGCTGCTCCGCGGCCTCCAGCTGCTCGTGGCACCGCTGCGCCAGGGCCACGCCCTGCTCGAACAGGGCCAGGGCCTCCTCGAGGGGCAGCTCACCGCCCTCGAGCCGCTTCACGCGCTGCTCGAGCTCGGCCAGCGCGGACTCGAAGGAGGCGCCGCTCGGATCGTCACTCGGCGGCATTCGGGGCCTCCACCATGCGCAGGCGCTCGATCTTGTCGAGGACGAAGCTGCGGCGCTCGTCGTCGGCGCGGTCGAGGCCCACGAGCACGGGCGAATCGACCTTGAAGGCGATGCGCTGCGGCTGCACGACGAGGGCCAGGCGCTGGCCCGTCTTGGCGACGTAGACCATCTCCAGGTCCTTGTCGTCGGAGATCGCGATGTCCACGAGCTTGCGCACCTCGTCGAGCGTGACGAGCGGCGGGAGCTCGGGCTCCGCGGCCTTCTTCTCCTCGACGTCCTCGGGGCCGCGGGCGGTCCGGGCACCCGGGACCGGCACGAGATCGACCGGACGCACCACGTCGGCGCCGCGCTGCGACGGCTCGATCGCGGCCTCCCGCGCTTCGGCGACGAGCTTGTGGAGCGCGTTGCGGGCGCCCACCTGCCCCGGGTCGCCGGGGTAGCTGCGCACGTCGTCGGCCGGCGAGAACCCACACTCGCGCAACACCGCCAGGATCTCGGGCATCCGGGTGCGGTCCACGGCGTACATGCCGGGCGCGAAGCGGTGCAGGATGTACGGCTTGACCTTGCGGTGCGTCTCGAGGCGGCGGATCTGCGACCGGTGCACGGTCAGCAGCGTGAGGTCGTGGAACTCCACGTCGCCCCGGTGCCCGATCCAGCCCTTGAGCGTGGCCTCGACGTTGTCCGGCAGCCCGATCTGGCTGTTGTCGCGCAGGAACTGCAGGACGTCGTCGCGGCGCCACCCGCGCTTGAGCGCCTGGGCGACGCGCGTGTCGCTGATCTTGTAGGTGTTGGCGCGGTCGCAGCCCACGAGGTCGGCGAGCTCCCCGATCCGGAACAACAGGATCGGCGCGAGCCCGGCGGGGGCCATGATCTCGAACGACGGCGTCAGGTAGAACTGCTGGAAGCCGTCGTCGGCGCGCGGCTCGAGGAGCTGCCGGCCGCGAGGCGACAGGCGGTAGAACTTCTCCTGGCCCCACTGGCCCATCTCGAGGATGCCGGCGCGCACGAGGGGCGCGAAGCTGAAGCTCTCGCGCTCGTTCCCGCGCACGTTCTGGTACTGGCCGCGGGTGTACCGGTCGCGCCAGTCCTCGCCGCGCTTCCACCGGCGGTACAGCGACACGAGGGGGCGCTCGGCCACCCAGTCGCCGCCGGACTCACCTTCCTGGAGGTCCTCCTTCCACGACGGGCGGGTGGTCTGGTGGATGGCCCACAACACCCACTCGGCGAGGGCGAACCGCTTCTCGAGCGCGGCGAACAGCAGATCGCGCTGGTCCTCGGCCTCGAGCTGGAGCCACTCTTCCATCACGTCGCGCTGCAGGGCGAGGTACTCCCCGCGCAGCTCGACCATGCCGTGCATCATCAGGAACTGCAGGTGGAAGCTGAACAGCTCGCTCTCGGGCTCCCACACCTGGGCGAAGAAGAGGTCCATCGCCTCCTGGTCGTGGCGGTAGATCTCGTGCCGCTGGGTGAGCCGCGGCCCGAACTGGTCGATGTACGTCGCGAGGGTCGTGATGCTGAAGTGCAGCGGCGGACAGAACGGCCGCGCGTCCATCACCCGCACCTCGGGGTGCGAGAACGTCGGGAGCGCGACCTCGGCGTCGAGCTCGGCGAGGAGGGCGTCGACGAGGGGCTCGGGGACGACGTAGAAGAACTGGTTGTCGACCTCGGCGCTGGCGAACACCACGCCGCGGGACGCCAGCCCCACGAGGACCCGCGACCACTCGCGCTCGTGCCCGCCGTACGACAACACGAGCTCGCGGTGGAGCTCGTCGGCGTGCGCGACGGCGCCCGACTGCAGGAGCGACGCGAGGGCCTTGCGCTCCCGCTCGTTCATGTTCTTGACGAGGGCACCCACCCGGCCGCCCTGGCCGAGCGCGCGAACCGCGAGCTGCACCATGCGGTCGCCGGTGGCGACGCGATCGGGCTGGCCCCCGAGCCCGCGGTACAGCGAGGCGACGAGGGTCTCGGGCATCTTCTCGAGCCACGTGGCCACGGACTCGAGCTCGAGGCGGGTCAACCGGCGACGGCGTCCCGCGGCAGACCCCGGGGCCCCGCGGCGCGTGCGGGTGCTGCGCTTGCGGAACGGGTTGCGCCCCGACGCGGGCACGCTCACCGACGGGCCCTGGAACTCCACCTGGCGGCGGCCGCGGCGGCCCCCTTCGGACTTGCCGTCCTCTGCGACGAGCAGGACGTCGTCGGGGAACTCGGACCCGCCCCGCGTGCGCGGTTCGGGCGTACCACCACCCCCTTCGTCTCCTCCCCCACGACGACGACGGCGACGGCGACGGCGACGACGACCTCCGAACTCTCCGCTGCCGCCCTCGTCGTTCGACGGGGACTCGATCTCATCCGACATGCTGGCCTCGATCCGTGGCGAGTGCCCCTCGCCGTGGGTAACGGTGGCGCCCCGGGCGGGGGCGGACCCGTCGCGCGCCATCCTCGGAGGAACGGGTGCGCGGACGGGTGGTGGGCGGTGGGGGAAAGGCGGCTCACTTGGCCGCGGTGGAGTGCTCCTCGATCGTGTAGCGGTAGCCCTGCTCCGTGAGGAACAACTGCCGCTTCATCGCGAACTCCTGCTCCTTGCTGTCGGCCGTGACCACCGTGTAGAAGTGGGCGCGGCGCTCCTTGGGGCGCAGGATGCGGCCGAGGCGCTGGGCTTCTTCCTGCCGCGACCCGAACGAGCCCGACACCTGGATGGCGACGGCGGCGTCCGGCAGATCGATCGCGAAGTTCGCGACCTTCGACACGATGAGGCGCTTGAGCTCGCCCCGGCGGAACTTGAGGAACAACACGTCGCGTTCGCGCTGGGGCGTCTCGCCGGTGATGAGCGGCGAGTCGAGGTCCTTCGCGATCTGCTTGAGCTGCGAGAGGTAGGTCCCGATGATGAGCGTGGGCTCGTCGGGGTGGCGCTCCACGAGGGCCTGCACGACGTCGAGCTTGTCGGGGTTCTCGGAGGCGAGCCGGAACTTCTCGTTCTCGTCGGCGGCCTCGTACTTCTCGCGGGCCCTGGGCCGGAGCGGGACGCGGATCTCGTAGCAGTTGGCCTCGGCGACGAACCCCTGCTTCTCGAGCACCTGCCAGGGGAGGTCGTACCGCTTGGGGCCGACGAGGCTGAACACGTCGCCCTCGCGGCCGTCTTCGCGCACGAGGGTGGCGGTGACGCCGAGGCGCCGACAGCCCTGGAGCTCGGCCGTGGCGCCGAACACGGGCGCGGGCAACAGGTGGACCTCGTCGTACACGAGGAGCCCCCAGTTGTGGTCGCGGAACAGGTGCATGTGCTCGTAGTCGCGATCCTTCGACCGCCGGAACGTGAGCACCTGGTACGTGGCGACCGTGACGGGCGCGATGCGCTTCTCGGTGCCGGTGTAGATCCCGACCTGCTCCTCGGTGAGCGTGGTCTTGTCGAGCAGCTCGCGGACCCACTGGTTCACGGCCGTCTGGTTGTTGCACAGGATCAGCGTGTGCTGCTGGACCCGCGCCATACACACCATGGAGACGATGGTCTTCCCGGCGCCGCAGGGCAACACCACGACGCCGTGCCCACCGGCCGGGCGCCCGTCCATGAACCAGCGATCCGCGGAGATCTGCTGGTAGTCGCGGATCCGGAACTCCTTGCCGGTGCCGAGCAGGTGCGTGCGCAGCTGGAACGAGAGCGGGTCGCCTTCGACGAAGCCGGCGAGGTCGGCGACGGGCCAGCGCTCCTGGAGGAGGCGCTGCTTGAAGAGCCCGCGCATGCCGTACTCGATGACGTGTTCGCGCTTGCCGTCGGCCTTGAGGAACTCCTTGCCCGTCGAGGTCTGCAGGATCATCTTCTGGACGAAGAGGGTCTCGAAGACGACGCGGATCCAGCGGCGCGGCTCGGTGGGGTGCGCCTTGAGCTGCACGAGCCCGTACCGGCCGAGGGTGTCGTCGATGGTCTGGAGCACCGCCTGCGGGATGTCGAACTTGGACAGGCCGCGCAGCGTGGTGACGATCTCGTCGCGGCTCATGCCGGAGGAGGCCGCGTTCCACAGCGAGAGCGCGCTGATGCGGTAGGTGTGGAGGAGCTCCGGGCTGCTCTCGAGCTCCGCGAACCGGGCGAGGAAGTCTCGCGCCCGATCGAACAGCGGATGCCGGGTTTCGAGCAATACTTTCCCGTCGCCCTGCAAGATGATCGGGTTCGTGGGATTGATCGCCATTTAGCGGACCATGTCCGTACCCCCTGGGAGGTGGGGCCACACGCGGGGCATCCGGGCGGACGCCAGCGGTGGAGAGGTCGCGGGGCCCCTGGACCCCGTCCGCCCCGACGCAGTGTGCGACCGGGTCCGACCTGCGAAGACCGAGGGCCTTCGGGCACCTGGAAGCGGGATGATGGAAAACCCCTGCTTCCTCTCTCAGTCTTACGAACCCGGCGCGAGCTGTCAAGCCCGCGCTGAAAAAACCTGCGACCTACAGGACCACGCCCTGGACGACCGAGGCCCACCCGAGGACCTCGACGTCGTCGAACGACGCGCGGTTGTCGAAGTCCCCCCGCCCCAACGAGAGGCTGATGGCGCCGTCCGCCGCGGCCACGTCGGCGGCGGAGATGGTGAACGAGCCGTCGTCCACGAGGGAGCAGCCGAGCGTGTTCCGCTCCCCGAACGCCAGCGCGCTCACTTGGGTCCCGCCATCGGCGACCGTGGGCGGGGTCCACGTGAGGCGGAGGGCGCCGTCCGGCTGCAGCTCGGCGACGAACCCGGGGGGCTCCGGGAGGGTCATCAGCGCGGGGACCTCGAACGCAGCGACGTCCGCGCCGCCCGACGCGCCGAACGACACGGTGCCGCCGGGGCTCCAGGAGAAGGGGCGGCCCTGGGCCAGCGGGTCGCCGTCGAGGGTGACCGACAGCTCGCCCGCGTCCAGGGGCTGGGGAAGGGCGCCGGTGTCGGTGGGTCCCGTGGGCACGAAGCCCGTGTGGTCTCCCTGGGTGACGACCGGGGTCAGGGTGCAGGTGTCCGTGGGCGACACGGCCAGGTCGGCGAGCAGGCTGGCCGACTCCGCGGGGACCACCAGCCAGGAGCCCAACCCCTGCACGGCGCGTCCCACCGAGGTCCCCTGCAGGATGACGATCGCGACGGGGCGGTCGGCGTCTGCGTCGGTGTCCGTGTCGGTGTCGACATCCGTGTCCGCGTCGGTGTCGGTGTCGGTGTCCGCGTCCGCTGTGGTCTTCGGGTCGTTCTCCGCGCAAGCCAGCATCCAGAACCAGTACATGTACCCTCCGCAGTGGACGCGCGGACGTCACGACCCGCGGGTTCCTTCGATCGGCGACACGGATCGCCCCGGCGGGGCACGATGTCACCCAGGTGTGTTCGACGCAGCGCCGGGATCGGCGCATTCCCTGGGCGGAGAGGTGCACCGTGCAGCGCGTGCTCGTGCTCGACGCAGACTGGACGCCGTTGCGGGTCGTGACCTGGCAGCGGGCGGTCGTGTTGCTGTTCGAAGAGAAGGTGACGATGGTGGAGTCGTACGCGGGCCTCGCGATCCGCACGGCCTCCGCGGTGTTCCCGCGCCCGGCGGTGGTGGTGCTCGGTCGCT
Source organism: Myxococcota bacterium (assembly GCA_044356535.1). Taxonomy (GTDB): domain Bacteria; phylum Myxococcota_A; class UBA796; order UBA796; genus JACKER01. The sequence continues at coordinate 3,510 of JBIKWC010000071.1, read as the reverse complement.
ACCACGGCCTGCGCGAGCGGGTGCCGTTCACGCGCCAGAACCTCCTCTGCCGCGACGACTACACCTGCCAGTACTGCGGCGTCCGGCCCCGCCGGTCCTCGGGCAAGCCCGACCTCGCCGAGCTCACCCTCGACCACGTGATCCCCCGGGCGCGCGCGGTCGACGGGCGGGTGCGCGGTCCCCAGGGGTTCGTGGGGGTCACGAGCTGGACGAACATCGTCGCCGCCTGCGTCGCGTGCAACGGCCGCAAGGGCTCGCGCACGCCCGAGGAGGCGAAGATGCCGCTGCGGAGCCGCCCCCGGGTGCCGTCGGGCCTGGACCGGCTGCGCATGGCGGTGAGGATGGAGTCGGTGCCGAGCGAGTGGCGCGACTGGTTGCCCGCGGGCAGCCCGTGGCGCGGGTACTGGACCGACGAGCTCGACGCCGGGTAGTCGGCGCCTGGTCGCCTCACCCCAACCCTCTCCCCCTCGGGGGAGAGCGGGTAGCAGGAGGCGTTTCCCGCTCCACGCTTGAAGAGAGGGAGTAACTCCAGGCTCTTCCCCCTCTCCCCGCCTGCGGGGAGAGGGCCGGGGTGAGGGGCTCGAGCCGAGAGACCCTACGGGGGTGGGCCAGCAACCAGCCCGAGAGGTCGGCGGTGGGCACACCCCCCATCCACCCGGCCCGCTCTCGGGCCGCGGGGGCGGGCAGCGGGCAGCGGGCAGCGGAGGCAGAGCGGGCAGCGGGCAACGGGGCAGAGCGGGCAGCGGTCGCGAGAGCGGGCAGCGCGGCCAGACTCCAGGCCCGGGTCGAGACGGCGGACAACGTGGGCCACGACTTCCCGTCGTCGGCGATGGTGAACCACCGCGCCTGCGCTGTGGAACCCCACCACGAGCGGCGCCGCCACCTCGGGCTCGTACGAGGTCGGCAAGTACGACACCCAGGCGCGCCGGCGGTGGTGCGGTGAAGGTCCCCGCAATGCCGGGCCAGGTGGTGACGGGCGGCGTGGTCCTGGTCTCCCCGGTCGGCTCGGGGGCCGGGCGGCGTGGTCCCGCCGTGGGTCGTCGGCGCGGTACCCGCCCCCCGGTGCCCGGGTCGACGGCTCCCCTGCTCAGGGGAGTCGCTGGGTCGTGGGGATTCCACGCAGCGCCTGCCGGAGCCCCGGGCAGCGGTGGGTGAGGAGCCTGGCCCGCATCCAGGGGTCGGCGTCGGGCCGGAAGTCGCCGTCGTGGCGCGCCACGGAGTCGTCCTCGAAGAGGAACAACACGAAGGTCCCCCGATCGTCCTCGATCTCCACGAGCATGGTGCTCCGGGGTGGCCTCTCCGGGGCGTCGACCAGGGGGGACAGCTCGTCGCAGCGCGCGAGCCACGCGCCCACCTCCTCGCGCTCGGCGGTCGCGAGCGACCACGACCGCTCCTCCTGGCTGTGGTCCGCGACCCGAAACACCTGCAGGGGTCCTTCGACCAGCGCGGGCACCTCCACCGGGTGGGGAGCAGGCTGCGCGCCGCACTCCCCGAACGTACACGCCAGCAGACCGGACCACATCCACCTCACTCCACCGGACGGCCGTCCACCGCCACCAGGGCCACCGCCGCCCTCACGGCGCCGTCCCGTCCGCCGACACCCACCGCAGCGACACCCCCAGGCCCTCCTCGAGCGGATCGAGGAAGTTCGACGACCGCAGAACGTTGGCCACGGCGACTCCCTCGAACACGCACCCCGTGGCGCCCCCCTCCACCACGATCCGAACAGGGATGGTCCACCGCCGCTCCGCCGTCTCCAGTTCGCCGGGCGACCAATGCACACGTTGCGGGCGATGCCGCGGACCCAGCCGTCGAACCGGTGGTGCTGCTCGAGGGTGGGCAGGCGGCGCCACACGAGCTCGAGCGTGTCCTGCACGAGCTCGTCGACCTGGCTGTCGGGCAGCGAGCGGCCCTGGGTGCGGCACACCACGCGCGCGATCGGCTCGGCCCGCCGCAGCAGGCGCTCGGCGGCGGCCGCCTTGACCACCGAGTCCTCGCCGTCCTGAATCCGCGCGAGGATGATGGCGACGGTGTCGAGGCCGCGCTCGGTCATGGCCCGTGCTCCCGTGCATAGGATGCCACCCACGCCACCACCTCGAACACCCCTGCCTCCACTTCGCGCACGACCGACTTGTGGACGAGGCCCTGGAGCGCGTCGAGCGGCCACAGCGTGTCGAGGACGAGGGCCGCGGCGGCCTCCTCGACGCGGAACCCGCGCGCGAACGAGGTGAGCTGGACCACGGCGCTGCGCTCCTCGCCGGACAGGTCGTCCCAGATCCGGCGGGCGTCGGCCGCGCCGCCCGACGTGGGACGCAGCTCGAACACCACCTCTCCGCGGAGGCCCAGCCGCTGCCGCGCGGTGACCAGGAGCTGGGCCTGGGGGGCCCGATCGAGCCACACCCCGACGGTGGCTTCGGCGTGGGCCGCGAGGTGCTCGAACCGGTCCAGCAGGACGAGGCACCGCCCGCGCGCGGCGAGCGCCCCGCCCACGGCCACGACCGGGTCTTCGGCGGGCAGCGGCTCCGACAAGGCGGCGGCCAGGGCCAGGGCCACGTCCGTGGGCGAGCGCGCGTCCGTCAGGTCGCAGAACCAGGCGCCCCCCGGGTGGTCGTCGAGCCAGATCGACGCGTGGGCCAGCGCGAGGCGGGTCTTTCCGGCGCCCGCGAGGCCCACGATCGTGACCAGTCGGTGGCCGTCCTGCAGCAGGCCCGCGAGGGTCGTGAGCTCCTCGACCCGCTCGGACACCGTCTCCGCGGCGTCGGGCAGGTTGTGCGGCGGCGAAGCGCCCGCGGTGGACTCCCGCAGGAGGGACGCCGCCTCCGGCACCAGGGCGAGGGCGCGGCAGGCGCGCAGGGTGGCGTCGTTCGGCGCTTCGGTCGGGGGCAGCCCCGCGAGCACCACCCCCGCGTCGGCGGGGCGCTCGGCGGGGTCGGCGGCCAGGAGCCGCGCCCGGAGCTGATCCCACGGGTCGTCGGTGGGCGCGTCGAGCGGGTCGGAGGGCGAGAGGCGGCAGCCGCGGAGCAGCTCGTGGAGGAGCGCCCCGAGGGCGTAGACGTCGGCGCGCGCGTCGACCCGCGCGGCGTCGGTGCGCTGCTCGGGCGCCATGTAGGCCGGGGTCCCGAGGCCCACGCCCGTGCGGGTGAGGCCACCCTCCGAGCCGTCTCCGCCGGACACCGCCTTGGCGAGCCCGAAGTCGGCCACCCGCGGGCGTCGTGGTCACGGTGGCCCCCGACCCGTTCTCGACCCTGCCCGACTCCGACCAGGACGGGCTCCCCGACGGCATGGAGTCCCAGTTCTACGCGTTCTGGTACGACCCGGACACCGACGACGACGGCCTGCTCGATGGAGAGGAGGTGTTTGTCCACCACACCGCGCCCAACATGGTCGACAGCGACGGCGACGGGTTGTGGGACCCGGACTGCGACCAGGACGGACTGCTGGACGGCGCCGAGGTGTTCGACCACGGAACCAACCCATGGGGGTCCGACTCGGACGGGGACGGGCTGTCCG
>JBIKWC010000333.1:0-7843 GCA_044356535.1 Myxococcota bacterium | reverse complement strand
AGCGCCACCATGCGCGCCCGTCGGCCCACGCCGGCGCCGCTCGAGCGGGTCGACCGGTCGGAGCCTTCGCCCGATCCGAGCCGCGTGTCGGGCACGGGTGCAGTGCCGCGGATCCGCCCGTCGTCCCCTCCGCCCGCAGCCCCGTCGTCGAGCCGCTCGGTCCCGCTGCTCGCCCTCGCGGGCGCTGGCGTGCTGGTGCTGGTGCTCGTGGTGGTGGTGTTGGTCGTGGGCCCCACCGTGTACCAGTCCCGCACCCCCACGCCGGCCCCGGAGCCCATGCCCGTCGTGGTCGCGCCGGCGCCGCCCACCCCGGTGCCGGTGCAGCCGGCCGAGGTGCAGCCGGCCGGAGTTCAGCCGGCCGAGGTTCAGCCGGCGGAGGTGCAGCCCGCCGGGGTGCAGCCCGCTGCGATCGAGCCCGCGCCTGCGCCCGGCCCTGCCCCCGCTCCATCGCCGGCACCCGCTCCTGCGCCAGAGCCCGCGCCCGCGCCCAGGCCTGCGCCGGAACCCGCGCCCGAACCGGCGCCGGCGCCCGCGCCGGAACCTGCGCCCGCACCAGCGCCGGAACCGGCGCCTGCGCCCGTTCCGGAGCCCGTGGCGGAGGTGGAGCCCGCCGCGCCCGCGATCGACGTCCAGGGGTTGTGGTTCGGGACCACGTCCACGGGCGGCATGTTCAAGCTCGAGGTGCTCGGCCAGACGGGCTCGTCGTTCGAGGGCGTGGTCCAGGCCCAGCTCGACGACGGCAGCATCCTCGACGCCGCCGTGAGCGGCGGAGTGAACGAGAACGGCGGCCTGTGGTTCTCGGGCAGCGGGACGAAGTTCTCGGGCAAGGTCTCCGGTGGGCACGGCTCGGGCTCGTTCACCGCCCCGAGCGGCGCTACCATCACCTGGTCAGCGGATCGCTGACTCGGAGAGGACGGGGGCGTCGACCAACAACCCCCGTCCCGCCGGCTTCAGCTCAGGAGCTTCTGCAGGTTGATGCCGAGGCCCACGTTCGTGACCTTGAGCTTGCCGCTCATGAACAGCATCATGGCGGAGCTCGGGTTGTCGAGCATGTTCTCGAAGTCGGGCTTCGCGGCGGTGACCACGCAACCGGGCGACGCGTGGCTGCCCGGAGCGATGGTGCCCGCGCCCGTGAGGTCGACGGTCCACTGGCCCGCGTCCGTGATGTCGAACACGTAGATCGCGTTGATGGACTTCACGAGGTCCGGGTTGCCCTTCAGCTTCTCGGGGAGCCAGTTCGAGAAGAAGTCGTTCGTGTCACCCATGTCGATCTCCGGAGCGAACTCCCCGGCGCGGGGAGCGCAGCCGTTGCAGGCTACTCGACCGGCAGGGTCAGGGCAACCGCGCCACCGAACGCATCCACGAAGCGCCGGATCCGGGCCGCCTCGACTCGGTACAGGCCGAGGTCGGCGTCGTCGCCCCAGCCGTGCCAGTCCGAGCCGGCGGTGAGCCACAGGTCGTGTTTCTCGGCGGCCCGCCGCAGCCGGCGCCGATCCTCTCTCGCGACCAGCGGGCGGTCGCCCTCGAGGCCCTGGAGGCCCGCCGCGACGAATCCGGGCAGCGCGCGGTCGAGGAGGGCGACCGGGGGGTGGGCCCACGCGGTGTACGCGCCGTGGGCGCGGGCCACGGCGATGACCTCGACGAACGAGACGCCGATCGCGGGCACCCGGTGGTGGGTGTCGCCCAGGAAGCGCGCGAACGCCTCGCGGACATCGCGTGCCTGGCCGGTCCGCACGAGCTCGCGGGCGAGGTGGGTCCGCGTGAGGGAGCGGTCTCCGCGGTGCGCGGCGTCATCGGCGGCGACGACCTCTCCGGGGAGCTGTTCCCGGCCGGACTCGTACCGGGCTGCGCGCGCCACGCACCGCTCCCGACAGAAGGTCCGGAACCCCTCGGGCACCACGCCGGGGAAGTAGCAGAGGAGGTGCAGCTCGTTCCCTTCGTACATCCCCGACAGCTCGGCGCCGGCGATGACCCACATCGAGCGCCCGTCGCCCTCGACCCGCGTGGTCTCGGCGCGCACCGGGAGGTCGTGGTCGGTGAGCGCGATCGCACCGAGGCCCGCTGCCAGGCACCGGGCGATGACCACGTCTGCGGGGTGCCGACCGTCGGAGGCGGTGGTGTGCAGGTGCAGGTCGAAGCTGGTGGAGGCCGGAAACACGTTGCCCATCGCACATCCTACCGCGGACGCCGCTACCGCGTGGCCCACGAGACCAGCGCCTCCCGCTCGAGCTCGGTGGCCAGCGCCTCGAGCGGGTCGCGGGCGCCCTGGTTGCGCGCCACGCGCAGCGAGAAGTCCGCCAGGGGCTCGGCCGAGGCGGCCACCAGCACCCCGCGTCCGGTCGCGTGCAGGCGGTAGGAGCCGTCGCCCGTGGCCCACTCGATCTTGTCGCCTGCGTCGTCCGAGGCGAGCACCACCGACAGGCCTTCGTCGGTGTCGCTCACCACGTACACGTAGTCTTCGTCGGCTACGTCGAAGGCCGCCCAGATGCCGCCGCGCCCGACGGTGAACTCGGTCTGCAGGCCGTCGTCGTGCACCGGCGGGGACAGGCCCAACGCGTACGCCAGGGCAGCAGCGGCAGCGAGCGCCAGCACCCCCGACAGGGCCCACCAGCCTTGCGCGGACGGGGCCTCCGGCAGCGGCGGCGGGAGTTCACCCACGCCGTCCACGTTGCCCCACGAGCGGTGGAGCACCTCGCGGGCGGCGCGATCGGCGAGGGGCCCGAGGAGCCCTCGCGTGGTCCACTGTCCCGGGCCCTCGAGCATGGCGCCGCGCACCTGGCTGCGGACCGGGCTCTCGACCTCCGCCGCCATTCGGAGCACGGGCGCCAGCTCGTCCACGGCGCTCCCGGGGACCAGGATCCGGTCGTCTCCGAGCGGGAACGCCTGGATCGGGAGCTCGCGCAGCAGCGCGGCGCGGTGGTGGCGGGCGTCGGGATGGATCTGCAGCGCCAGCACCCGGGTCCGTTGCGTCGGGCGCGCGCCGAGCGACGGCGGGAACAGGTCGTCGACCTCAAGCACGTTGGTGCGGACGAGGCGCGCCAGCCGATCACACCGGGGACAAACGGCCAGGTGCTCGCGGTGGCAGCCTTCGGCCACGTCGAGGACGGGTGGGCACGGCCCGGGCGCCCAGGCAGCGAGGCGCCGCAACAACCGATCGATCCGCTCCGGAGACCAGCCGTCGAGCGGCAGGCCGTCGGTGACGGCGATCTGGCGGACGACCTCGCGGAGGCCGGCGATGGCGCCCTCGAGCGTGCTTCGGTCGACCTCGAGGCTCGCTTCGAGCTTGCTGAGCGACCGGTTGTCGCCGTAGTGCTTGCGGAACACGGCCTGCGCGACCGGGTCGAGCGAGCGGTCGAGCGTGCGGCGCCAGCGCGGAGAGATGGGCATCTCCCAGTCCTGGGGGGCCACGTCCGGCGCTCCCCGACCGCGAACGCGACCGACGAACACCTCGGTGAGGTGGGTCGCGAGGTCCTCGGCGTGGGTCAGGGGCACGGCCGGGTCGAGGTGGTACAACACGTGTGTACGCACCTCTCGCAGGACCTCGGGGCGGACCTTCACGCCGTGCGTGAGGAGGGTCCACGTGATGCGGACGGTCAGTCCAGCCCAACCGAGGACAGCGACGTCGTTCGATTTGGGCGGCGGGGCGACGGGGAGGGCCATGCCGAACCGGAGGGAGCGAGGGGGGAGAACACGGGGAAATCCAGTGTACCCCGTGCTCGATCCGCTGCAACGGAAGGCGTGACGTCGGTCGGCGAGAGGCCCGAAAACCAGGCGAAGAACCAAAGAGACTCGGGTGGCGTCAGTTCTCGTCGCCCTGGGTGCCGAGGCGCCACTGGCCCTCGACCAGGCGCTCCTCCAGCACCATCTGCACGGCCAGCGAGGCCAGCTCCTCGTCCTCGAACTCGTCGAGGAACGCGTCGTGCAGGGCGCCGATCAGGTCGGCGAGGGTGACGTCGAATGCAGGGGGATGCGCGTAGACCAAGGGACCTCCGAGGCGGATGGCGAGACGGCCCGGAGCCCGTTCCGGGAGGGATGACCGGCTCCGAGGCCGCCGTCGCCCACACACACTCCTCTACGGCACTTTGGCGCCGCGCTTTATCCTTCGTTGTCAGGATTGTTCGTGCGCGTCACGACGTGTCGGTGCTCACGAGGCACAACACGACCACCTCGTCGGCGCCGTTGGCCAACAGTTCCCTCGCGCAGGCCCGGGCGGTGGTGCCGGTGGTGACTGCGTCGTCGAGGAGGAGCACCCGCCCCGTCGAGCTCCTCCTCGCGCGGATCCGGCCGTCGAGGTTGGTCCGGCGGCGCGATCCGTCGAGGGACGCCTGGGGAGGCCCCATCGCCATGGCGAGGGCGTGGCTGACAGGGGCCCGGACCACTTTGGACACGGGCCCGGCGAACACCGCCGGCGCGCTGAACCCGCGCTGGAACCGTCGATTCCATGGGCTGGGCACGGGGACGATCGACCGGAACGCGCCGATGAAGGCACCACACCGGGCCGCGAGCACCTGGGCGAGCGCCTCGCAGCACCGGCGATCCCCGCCGCCGTACTTCGCGCGTCGGAGCACCGCGGCGATGGCGGACCGGTAGGGGGCGATGGCGAACACCGTGAGGTCCGGGTACGGCACGGGGCGGAGCTCCACCCCCTCCGTACACGCCAGGCAGATCGTGTGCGGCCCGGGGGTTCCGCACCCGACACACTCGCGGGGCCACAGCGCATCGAGGAGCATGCGGCAGAGTCACCGGTCCGGCGCCGCGCGGGGAGGGAAATCCGGGGCGACCGGACGGCCCACCGGTTACGGCGGGGACCCGTTCGGAGGTCCCATGAAGGCTCCCATCCACGTCGCAGTGACCGGCGCTGCCGGCAACATCGGCTACTCCCTCCTGTGGCGCATCGCGTCCGGCGACTGCTTCGGGCCCGATCAGCCCGTGATCCTGCAGCTGCTCGAGGTCACCCCGGCGCTCGAGAAGCTGTCCGGCACGATCATGGAGCTCGAGGACTCGGCGATGCCGCTGGTCCACGGGATCGTCGGCACGGACGACCTCGACAAGGCCTTCGCGAACACGGACGCCGTGTTCCTGGTGGGCTCGCGCCCGCGCTCGAAGGACATGAACCGCTCCGATCTCGTGGCCGCCAACGGCCCGATCTTCGTGGGACAGGGCAAGTCCATCGGCAGCGTCGCCAAGAAGACCGTCCGGGTGATCACGGTCGGGAACCCCTGCAACACCAACTGCCTCATCGCCCGCGCCAACGCGAAGAACCTGCCGAACAGCGCGTTCTCCGCGATGACCCGGCTCGACCAGAACCGCGCCGTGGCGCAGGTGGCGGTGAAGGCCGGCGTCACGGCCTCCCAGGTCGAAGACGTGTTCGTGTGGGGCAACCACTCGGACGCGATGTGGCCCGACCTGCGCCTGGCGCGGATCAACGGCGAGCCTGCGCTCGGCCAGCTCGACGAAGCCTGGGTGGGCGCCGGGTTCCGGCAGACCGTGGCGACCCGCGGCAAGGCGATCATCGTGGCCCGCGGGCTGTCCAGCGCCGCGTCCGCCGCGTCCGCCGCGGTCGACCACATGCGCGACTGGTGGAAGGGCACGGACGGCCGGATCGTCTCGATGGCCATCCCGTCCGAGGGCTGGTACGGCATCCCCGAAGGCCTGGTCTACAGCTTCCCCGTGAAGGTGGACGCCGCCGGGCGCATCGAGGTCGTCACCGGCCTCGAGATGACGGACTACGTGAAGGCCCGCCTCGACGAGAACATCAAGGACCTCGACGTCGAGCGCCAGGCCGTGGCCACGCTGCTCTGATCGACCCAGGTTCGATCACCCTCGGGTACGCGGGGGGTCCAGGGGGGAGCCCCCGACCCACACGACAGACACGGAATTGCACGCACCTTGCACACCTCCTGGGGAACCTCCGGGCGGTGTGCAGGTGACACTCCCGGCGGAGGCGCAGTGGGGTGGCTCGCGGGGTGGGTGGCGGTCTCGGTGCTGGCTGCGGCGATCCTCTCCGCGACGCCGGGTGGCGCGGCGCTGCCGGAGGTCGGGCACTGGGTGGGGCACGCGGTGTTGTTCGGCCTCCCACCGTGGTGGCTCGCACGCCGCGGGTGGGCGCCCGGTGCGTCCGTGGCCGTCGGCGTCGGGGCCGGTGCCCTCGTGGAGCTGGCGCAGATGCTCGCCGCCGGGCGCTGGCTGGTCGACGAAGCCGCGTTCGACCTCTCCCTCGACGCCGTCGTGGCGATGGCGGGGTGCGCGCTGGCGGGCGGTCTCCCGATCGCCGAGGCGCTGGGGAGCTGGCTGCATCCGGTGGTGTTGATCGCGGTGGCCGGCGCCGTGTTGGTGCGGTCGGCGGGTGCGCCCGGAGACGCAGCGCTCGCGGGGGCCTGCCTGGCGCCGGCGGTGGCCACCTGGACCTTCGGGGTCCATCGAGGACGCTTCACCGACGTGGACCTCCGAGAGCGGACCCAGCGTCCGGCCCTGTTCGCGGTCGGGCTGGCGGGCCTGGTGCCGGCTGCAGGGCTGGCGGCGCGGGCCGCGCTCGTGCCGGGGTCCCTGGCGGTCGCGACGGTGGTCACGGCGGCGCTGTTCCTCCTCGTCACCCGCTTCGTCACCAAGCCGAGCGGCCACGTGGGCGGCGCGGTCTGGATGGCGGTGCTGGTCGCGCACGTGTCCCCCCGGTGGTCCGCCGTGTTCCTCGGCGCTGCGGCGCTCCTCGCCTGGGCCCGGGTCCGCGCTGGCGTCCACACGCGGTCCGAGGTGCTGGCGGGGCTCGGCCTCACCGCGTTCGGCGCGGCGTTGGCGCTCAGCCTGGGGTGGCCCGGACGGCCCTGAACGCGCGCAGCAGCCCGGAGACCGCGTCCTTCGGCACGTCGAGGTGGAACACCAGCCGGAGCCGGTCGGGTCCCACCGCGAAGCAGCGGACGCCGTGGGTGGCGAGGCGCTCCTGGAACCGTGGTGCGTCCGGTACCTTCGCGATCACCATGTTCGTCTCCGGGGTCTCGACGTCGAAGCCCTCCACCATCAGCCCCATCGCGGTCTCGCGCGCGAGCTGGTGGTCTTCGAGCAGGCGGAGCACGTGGTGATCGAGCGCATACGAGGCGGCTGCAGCCAGCACACCCGACTGGCGCATGCCCCCGCCGAGCCGCTTGCGGACGCGGCGCGCGGCGTGGATCGACGCCTCGTCTCCGCACAGGACCGAGCCCGCCGGACAGCCGAGGCCCTTCGAGAAGCAGAAGGACACCGTGTCGAACCCGTTGGCGCGGACCGAGAGGGGGTCGCCCGTCGCCATCGCCGCGTTGAAGAGCCGGGCGCCGTCCAGGTGGGTCCGCAGACCCGCCTTGCGCGCCACCGCCACGAGCTCGGCGGTGTTGGCGAGCGGCTGCACCTTTCCGCCGCCGCGGTTGTGGGTGTCCTCCACACACAGCAGAGCGGACCGTGGGTAGTGGTCGTCGGTCACGCGAAGCGCGCGCGTCACCACGTCGGGGGCCATCACGCCCCGGGGACCGGGCAGGGGACGGAGCTGGACGCCTGCGTACGCCGACGCCCCCGCAGACTCGTAGTGGAACGGGTGTGCGTCTTCGTGGAGCAGCACCTCGTCGCCCGGGTGGGTGTGTACGCTGATCGCGATGAGGTTGGCCATCGTCCCGGAGGGGACGAAGACGGCGGCCTCCTTGCCGGACATCACCGCGCAGCGCTCCTCGAGCTCTTGCACGCTGGGATCGTCGCCGAGGACGTCGTCCCCCAACGGCGCGGCGGACATGGCGGCCCACATCGCGGGGGTGGGGCGGGTGACGGTGTCGGAGCGGAGGTCGAGGTTCATGGTGCGCATGCTCGCACGACGGGACCGGTG
>JBIKWC010000332.1:0-7880 GCA_044356535.1 Myxococcota bacterium | reverse complement strand
GGTCGGCGGTGCAGTACCCCGCAGAGCCTGCGCCCTCGGCCCTCGTCGACCGGACCGGCCGGTCCGCTGCCGACGTGCGGCGGGAGAAGGAGCAGTCGAAGCAGGGGCCCGTGTTGCCGCCCAAGCGGAGCTTCGACGACATCCTCAACATGCTCGGCGACCTCGACGCCGGCGCCAAGGTGTACAAGGAGAAGCTCGCGGAGGCCGAGCGCGCAAAGAAGGCCGGGAGGCCTCTCCCCGGCGATGACGGCGCGTTCTTCGACCGTCCGGATCCTCCCCGTCCCCTCCCCAAGGTCGTGGGCGCCGCCCGGCCGCCCGCTCCGGCTGCCGCTCCGGTCCGCCCTGCGACTCCAGCGCCCGCGCCCCCTGCTGCCCGGCCCGCCCTGCCGCCGGCCCGGCCACCGCCTCCGCGCGTCGCTGGGGTCCCCCCACGTCCCCCGAGCCCCGGAGGCGCAGCTGCGCAGGGCTCGGCGCCGCGGCCGCCTGCTCCCCCACCGAGGCCCCCGGCTCGCCCCGCAGCCGACGAGGACGACGAGGACGACCTGCCGCCGGCGCCTCCGCCCCGCGGCGACGCGCCGATCAACCGCAGCCCTCGCGCTGCCATGCAGGGCGCGTCCGGCCCCAACCTCGACGACCTGTTCGGCGGCGCAGCGCAGGAGAGCCGCGTGAAGATCGGCAAACGAACATTGCCCAAGCCGAAGCCGGGCGAAGGAGACGGTGAAGGATGAAGCTCAACGTACGGCACCCGTTCGCGTGTTCGCCGGAAACCTTCTGGAAGATGTACTGGGACGACGGCTTCGACGAGCAGCTGCGCAAGGAGTCCGCGGTCCAGCGCGAGTTGCTCGAGGAGCGGACCGAAGGCACCGTCCTCGTCCGGCGGGTGCGGTTGACGCCCGACCGCGAGCTGCCCGGCCCCGTCGCTGCGTTGCTCGGCGCCAAGAAGCTCGTGTACGAGCAAGAGAACCGCTGGGACAAGGCCACGAGCACGATGTCGTGGCGCGTCATCCCCACCATCCTCCCCGGGAAGCTCGATGCCCACGGCACGTTCCGCATCGCGGGAACCGCCACCGGATGTGAGCAGATCGTGGAGGGCAACATCACCGTCAGCGTGATGTTCGTCGGGGGCCAGATCGAGAAGGCAGTGATCGCCGAGGTCGAGAAGTCCTACGCGAAGATGGCGGAGACCTGCCGCGAGTGGCTCGCCAAGAACGCCTGATTCCGTCCGGAGGGCTCAGATCCGGACCACGACCGCCTCGTCGGGGGCGATCTCGGAGTCGAGGTCGACGACGATGGGAACGCCGTACTCGGGCCACGTCGGCAGCTTCCACAGGTGGGCGGGAACCGGCTGCGGCCCGGACCCCACCGAGCGGAGGTGGCCGCTCACGATCTGCCCCGTGGACCGCTTGATCGTCACGATCTGCCTGGGCTCGATGTCCGCCACCACCGACGGCGAGAAGAAGGCCACGACCTCGGTGGTGCCTGTCTTGCGGACCTGCACCACGGGCTCTCCGGCGGGGACGACCTCCCCGGCGGTGCGGTAGATCCAGGTCACCTGCCCCTCGATGCCCGCGCGGAGATCGAGCCTGCCGAGCCTCCCCTCGAGCGCTTCGATCTCGCGGGCCATCGCCACCGCCGCCCACTGGCCGGGCTCGCTCAGCGACTGGTTGCGCGCCGCCGCCTGGTTCGCCGCCGACGTGGCGACCGAGAGCGCGCCGCGGGTCGCGCCGATCCGGGCCTCGACGACCCGGAGCTGCCGCTGCCACTCGGCCACCGCCTGCGTCGAGGAGGCCCCCGTGCCGGCCAGGTCCTGTTCGATGGTCAGCCGCTCGCGCAGGGTCTCCGCCAGCGCGATGTCTTCTTGCAGGCCCATCGCCAGCTTCGCGCGGTTCACGGCCACGGACTCGAGCCCCTCGGCGAACCGGCGGGTGTCGTTCATCGCCGCCAGCGCGGCCTCCTCCTGCACGGCCAGGAGCTGGGCCATCGCCACCGCCTTCTCCTCCATCACCGGGGCGGGGTCCATGCGAACCACGACCTGATCCGCCAGCACGGCGTCGTGCAGGTGCACCGGCATCTCCAGTACCCGGCCGGTCTCGAGGGCGGCGAGGTTGACGGGCGGCGAGAAGCCGTAGCCGGTCCCCTCCGTGCCGCTGGTGTCCAGCGCGCCCCAGGCGAGGGCGACGACGAAGCCCCCACCCCACAACACTCCGCCAGCGGTTCTCCGCATCCGGACGTTCATGTCAGCCTTCCCCCACACGGGCCAGCGGCAACAGCGACACCCCGCTCACCCCACCCGTCCCCACGAGATCCCTCACGAGCGCGTCCGCAGCGTCCGGGTGGCGCAGGTTCACGTCGTACACGAACTCCTCGGGGCCCCCTGGCTTCGACTGGCGGGCAGCCGACAGGTGGAAGCTCGTGCAGTGTTTCCGGATCGCCTGGGCGATCCCGTCGCGTCCTGCGTCGTCACCGAGGTAGTGCATCCGGAGCACCCCCTCCTCCCCCGACCGGGTCCCGAACGCAGACCAGTGCAAGAACATCGAGGTGGAGCCGATCACGGCCGCCGAACCGAGCGCCACGCCCAGGAGACCGGCGCCCGCGGCCATCCCGACCGCCACCGACAGGAACAGGAACACCGCGTCCTTGGCGTCCTTGATGGGCGTCCGGAAGCGAACGATCGCCAGCGCCGCCGACAACCCGAAGGCCCGCGCGAGCGAGTCGCCCACGACCGTCAGGACGACGCACACGACCATCGCCAGCAGCACGAGGGACTGGACGAAGTTCTGCGAATACGAGAGCGACCCGTGGGACCAGGAGTAGAACCACCCGACGGCCGTCGAGGCGAGGAACGCCACGAGCAGGCGCAGCAGCAGATCCGGCGTGGACACGGTGTCCCCCGGCAAGGTCGTGAACACCCAGGTCAGAACGCCGTCCATCTCTCGCTCCGCTCCATCGCCGCCCAGGGCAGGTGCCCCGAGGCGACCGCGCCCGTGACGTACTTCGAACCGCTGATCCGCCGCAGGCCGAACGCCTGCACGATCTGCATCATCCAGTACGGGAACGCACCGTTGAACTTCATCTCGACCATGACCGGGGGCCCGTCCCAGGGCACGGACTGCCACTGCGCATGGTCCGGGACGAACGGGTCCTCCTGGTCGGGGACCTGGACTTCGAGGCTCGTGTCGAACGTGAGGCGCCCCCCGTCACCGTACGGACTTCCGTACGCCTCCCGACCGTACCGCACCCAGAGGCGGGCGCGCAGGTCCAACCGATCCATGCGGTTCCGGAACGTTTCGAGGTCGACCTGGTGCGAGCGTTTGCTGGCCACGAACCCGCTGTCCATCGGCAGAGACCCGGCCAGGAGATCCTGGACGAGCCCGCGCTCGAGGAGGGCGCGCTGCTTGAGGATCGTGGTGCCCACGCGGTCCTTGAGCTCGCAGTACACAGCGTCGCCGGGAGCCCACGTGTAGCACCGGATCCGTGCCTTGAACCGGTTGCGCACGCCGTCGAGCGTCATGCGGGCCGTCGACCAGTTCCAGTCGTCCAGGTACAGCGAGTTCACCTCGTACCGACCGTCGTCCCCGAAGGCGTCAGGGACGCAGAACGCGCGCACGTACTCCCGGATCGGCGCGATCTGTTCCCAGGGGATCAAGTACTTGAACTCGTATCTGGCGAGGAACTCCGGCATCTAGTCGTTCGACGCTCCCGGGGTGGGTGTCCCGTCCTCCTCCACGGTCGGGCCTCCGTCGGGCACGCGCGCGAACGACGTGTCGGGCCGAGCGAGCGCCATGTCCTCGAGCGAATCGATCTCGGGGTTGTCGTCGACGTTGCGGCCGAACAAACCGACGTCCTCGCCGTCGAGCGCGCCGAGGTTGAACGATGCGTGCAGCGGACCGTCCGCGGTGTCCTCGTCGCAGAAGATCACCAGGAAGCCGCCGGCCTCGAGCGTCACGCCGGCCGGGAACTGCCACTTGTAGATGTCGGCCACGTCGTCGGTGAGCCAGAACCCCTCGAGGTCGACGTCGTCGGCCCCTGCGTTGTACAGCTCGACCCAGTCCGGGAAGGCGCCCGTCTCGTCGGTGAGGCCCGTACGGTTCTGCGCCACCACCTCGTTCACGAACACCTCGAGGGTGGAGGGCTCGGTGGTGTCGTCGTCGTCGCCGACGGTGTCGTCGTCGTCACCCACGTCGGTGGAACCTTTGCCGTCGGCGCCGTTGCAACCCAGGGTGAAGGCGAGGAACGCGAGGGGGACGAGGGTCCCGAGGGCGGGGGAGCGTCGAGTCACGGGGCCGTCTCCAGTTCGTCACGTGGGTGACGACGTTGCTACCAGCCTACCATCGCCCGCCAGAGCGCGGAGCGTCACCACGGGTCGTTGTCACCGTTCGTCGGAGGGCTGTGCAGCCGCCGGCTCCGGAGGTACAACAGCAGGACTCCCGAGGTGCACGATGTTGACGTCTCTCCTGGTCCTCTCTTTCGCTTCCCAGCCCGCGCTCGCCTGCCCCGGCTCCGAGAAGGCCGCCGAGGCCACCGCCATGGCTTCGGCCGGCGACCCCACGCACTGCGCGAAGAACGCGGAGCTCGTGGGCTCCTGCTGCTCGTACAGCACCAACATGATGGCGCAGCGCGTCCACGCCGACGGCTCGGAGACCATGCTGACGGCCGCGTTCTCGCGCACCGCCGACATGCTCGCGTCGAAGGTCGCGGCCCCCTGGCAGGTCGGTGACTACCGCGTGATCGCGAACGCCGTGATGGAGGGCGCCGACACGAACGGCACCCTCGCCGTCCAGGGCAAGGTCCTCGAGGTCGACGGCGTGAAGTACCTCCTCGTCACGAACGTGTCCAAGACCAACACCTGAGCGTCGACGCAGCCTCGAGCCGAGAGGTTCGAGGCGGCGATCGGGTGGCGGAAGCAGACGGATCGTGGCATAGGAATTCGTTCTGCTTTTTTTTTGGGGGGCCAGATGCGCGCCATCCTCCGCGCCACCGACCCGTTCTCGTCCAACTTGTGGGTCGAGTCGGGTGAACGGTTCGAGCTCCCCGAGCTCACCGACCCCGCCGTGCACCTGGCCCGCGCCGCCGCAGCGGCGTCGAAGCGCCAGAAGCCGGCCCCGCCGAAGCCCGGTCCGAAGCCCGCATCGGTGCATCCGGAGCCGCGTCCGTCCACGCCGTCGGTCGCCCCTTCCCGGGTCGCCGGGCCCCCGAACGTCCACGATCGGGCGAACGTCGATGATCGGGCGAGCGTCGATGATCGGGAGCCAACTGCGCCCCGGACGCAGCCGCGCGCGCCCGTCACCCAGCCCCCAGCGCAGCCGTCCGCCAAGGCGCTGCTCGAGCCCACGGGCCCGACGGACGAAGGTGGGCCCGGTGCCGTCGCGCGGGTCCACGCCGAGCGCGCTCGCCTCGCCCGCGACCACCGCCAGCTCCCGGACGACCTCTCGGATCTCGCCACCGACGAGGTGTCCCGCGGCGCGCTCCTCCGCATCGTGAAGGCCCCGCCGGTCTTCGCGGTGCCGGGCATCGCCCCGGACAGCCTGCCCCCGCTGAGCGGACGGGACCGGGAGCGCGCCCTCGCGGAGGCGCGGGTCCCTTCGGGCATCTCGCGTCAGTTCGCGAGGATCGACGACGAGATGTCGACCGGCCTGTTCGAGCCCATGGGCTGGGACGAAGCCGACCCGTGCTCCGCGGTGCACGACTCCGAGCCCGCGCCCGAGCCCCCGGTGGAGCGTGCCCGGCCGCACCTGTCGGTGGTCCAGTCGGCGCAGGTCGAGGAGGACTTCTCGGGCATCGTGGCGCTGCCGCTGCCCACACCGCCCCGGCCCCGGACCGCAGAGGTCCAGCTCCCCTCGATGCGGCGCGCCGCCGCCGTCCCCGACTGGTACGACCCCGACCACAACGTCACCGGCGTCGTCCTCGACCCGCTCCGTGCAGGCAGGGCCGGTACCGGAGCGCGGTGGACCTTCTGGTCCTGCGTCGCCGCCGACCTCGCGGCGTGGGCAGCAGGGTTCGTGGTCACCTTCGCGGTCGGTGGCTTCGCGACGGTCACGGCCGTCGGCGTCGCCGTCGTGATCGCATAGCGAAGCTCCCTGCCTGCGCACTCAGGCAGGCGGCAGGAGCTCGCGGATCAGGGTGTTCGCGGCCTTCCCGTCGAACTGGCCGCGGTGAGCGCCGTTGAGCGCGCCCATGACCTTGCCGAGGTCCTTCTGCGTGGCGGCGCCAGCCGCGGCGATGGCCTGCACCACCCACTCGCGCATGGTGGCCTCGTCCGCCATCTTCGGGAGGAACGCCTCGAGCACCTCCAGCTCCCGCTGCTCCTCGGTGGCGAGGTCGGTGCGTCCACCCGCCGTGTAGGCCTCGATCGACTCCTTCCGCTGCTTCGACAGGCGGCGCAGGATCTCGAAGGCCTTCTCGTCCGGGATCGTCGTCGAGTTGTCGAGCTTGAGGACCTCGATGAAGGCGGCCCGAATCCCCCGCAACCCATTGAGGCGGGTCTTGTCCTGGGCCTTCATCGCTTCCTTCAGCTCGGCGTTCACGCGTTCGTAGATCGACAACGGAGTCCTCCCTGGACCGCCTCCTAACCACGTCGCCGGACGCGAGCGCGCTGCGGAGCCCCTTCCGACGTGCTTCGTGATGGCGCACGTGAACACCGGCGCAGGGCGCGCCACCGGCAGATGCGCACGGCGTGGGGTTGCACGTCGGGTCCGACCTGGACAAGATGCTGCGCCATCACACCCCTTGGACTCCCACCCGCCGGTCACCGGCAGCCGTCGATCCTCCGGATCGACAGCGGAGGCTCGAAGATGCACCGCGTCCTCCTCCCGTTCTCACTCGCCCTCCTCACCACTCCCGCCTTCGCTGGTGAGGGCGGCGTGTCCGTCGGACTCTCCGGCGGTGCGATCTTCACGGATCAGCTCGAGGTCATCGGCGACACCCTCGTGGTCGCGCCGCGCGTCGGCTACTGGATCAGCCCCACCCTCGGCTTCGAGCTCGACCTCCAGGTCATGCCCATCGGCAAGACCCAGGTCGGTGACCCCGACAAGTACCCCTACCTGGGCGTGCTCCCGCTCGTGAACATGGTCGGACGCGTGTTCGAGGACGAGCCCGTCAACCTCATGTTGAACGTGGGCGTGGGCCCCTTCCTCAAGAAGGTGAACGACGGCGGGAACCTCGAGCTCCCCGTCGGCGAGAAGCTCGATCTCGACGTGGCGGGCATGGCCGGCCCGGGCTTCTTCATCCCGTTCGGCTGCAAGTCGCGCAGCGCGGACAGCGTGGACGCCACCGGGAAGGCGGTGAAGGGCGAGTGCACCTCGCACTCTCCGATCGGCCTGCGCACCGAGTACCGGTGGATGATCAACCTCGGCACCGAGAACTGGGAGAACCACGGCGACCAGTTCATCAACGGCGAGTGGACGATCGGCCTGATGTACCTCAAGGTCGGCCCGTCGGACACGGACGGTGACGGCATCATCGACGAAGACGACGGCTGCGTGAACGACGCCGAGGACATGGACGAGTTCGAGGACGTGGACGGCTGCCCCGAGTCCGACAACGACAAGGACGGCGTCGTCGACGAGTCGGACCGCTCCGCCGACGGCGTCAGCTGCGCGAACGCGCCCGAAGACATGGACGAGTTCGAGGACGCGGACGGCTGCCCCGACCCGGACAACGACGGCGACGGTGTGCTCGACGTGGACGACAGCTGCAAGTTCGAGAAGGGCACGGTCGCCACCCGCGGCTGCCCCGACACCGACGGCGACGGCATCGTCGACGGCGAAGACGAGTGCAAGACCGAGGTCGGCAAAGCCGAGACCGACGGCTGCCCGGACCGCGACGGTGACCTCGTGCCCGACTTCCGTGACAAGTGCCCCGACGAGAAGCACAACGAGGGC
>JBIKWC010000330.1:0-7928 GCA_044356535.1 Myxococcota bacterium | reverse complement strand
GGCCGAGCGTCTCGGGCAGGGCGTGCGCCACCTGCTCCACGTTGTCGAACACGAACAGCGCCCGGCCGCGGTACGCCATCGCGCGGGCGAGCTGCCGCACCGGATCCTGGTGCCCGGGCGGGACCTGCAGGGCCGCCGCCACCGCCGCGCAGACCCCCGCCGCCGTCGTCGCATCCGCGAGCGCGAAGAACCAGCTCCCACCCGCCAGCTCGGTCGCCACCTCGCGCGCGACGGCCAGCGACAGCCGCGTCTTCCCGGCGCCGCCCGGCCCCTTGAGCACCACGTTGCGCGCGCCGTCACGGATCCGGACGGTGAGGTCGTCCACCTCGGCGCGCCGCCCGAAGAACGCGTCGCGCTGGGGGGGCAGGTTGCCCGCGATCAGCGCGACCGTGCGCGCAGAGGCCCGATCGCGGACGTCGCGCGGGGTGCCGGCCACCTCCACCCCACCGCTCCCCTCCGTCCCGAGCAGCGTGACGAGCGCCTCCCCGTCGAGGCGGGTCCGCAGGGAGGCCAACGCCGCACCGAGGGCGCCGGCGTCGGGCCACCGCTCCTCGGGATCGAACCGCAGGCACCGCGCCACGATCGGCCCGAGCCCCGGCACCGCGGCCTCCACCCGCCCGACGAGGCCCTCCCGCAGCAGCTCCTCCACGCGTCCCGCCTGCAGCAGGGCGCGCACGCCGGTCCCGAACGGCGCGACGTTCGTGGCGAGGACGTAGAGCGTGACCCCGAGCGCGAACAGGTCCGCGCGCGCGTCCTCCCTGCCCTCCGCCTGCTCGGGCGCCATGTACCCGGGTGTGCCCGAGCCCTCCCCGGGCCCCTGGCGGAGCCGCGCGATGCCCAGGTCCGCGACCTTCACCAGGCCCGAGCGGTCGAGGAGCAGGTTGGACGGCTTGAGATCGCGGTGCACGAGGCCCGCGGGACGGCCGTCGACGACGAGGCCGTGGATGTGCGCGAGGGCCGCACACGCGCCCAGGCCGGCGTCCACCACTGCGAGCGGCGGCAGGGGGCGCTCCCGGCCGAGGTCCGACAACGTGGGCCCGCGGACCAGCTCCATCGCGAGGTACCAGCGCCCGTCCACCTGCCCGAGATCGTGCGTGCCGACCACGTTGGGGTGCGACAACAGCGCGCCGAGGCGCGCCTCGTGCACCAGGGACTGCCAGTCCGTGGGGCGATCGGTGCGCTCGTGCAGGAGCTTGAGCGCCACGGGCCTGCGGAACCCCTCCGGGCCGTGCAGCACCGCCTCCCACACCTCGCCCATCCCGCCCACGCCGAGCCGGCGGACGAGCTCGTAGCGCCCCAGGCGCAGCCCCTCGTGCGGGAGGTCCATCACGGCTCGTCGATACACAGCCGCGTGGCCCCGCGGCGCTTCTCGAGGCACCACGGGTCCAGCCCGGCGGCCTCGAGGTCCTTGCGGACGCGGTGCAGCAGCACACTGAACCGCGACGCAGCGCCCGTGAGCGCCTCCCGGCCCCACACCCCGACCATCAGGTCCTCGTCGTGGCACCACCCCGCCATGGCGGGGACGACGCGCGCCGCTCGGTCTTCGCGCAGCTGCTTCGCGAGCTGGTACAGCAGGGACACCCGCACCTCGGCGTCCCACCGACACTCGCGTTCGGTGGTCCGATCCCGCAAGACGGCGCCTGCCGGGCTCAGCGACACGTCGAGCCGGTACGGGAACCGCGTGGTCCGCGCGGGCCGCGTGGTGGGTACCAGGAGGGTGTTCTGGGCGAGCAGCTCCACCCGGAACGTGGACCCAGCGACCTCGAACGAGTCTCCCTCCGCGAGCTCCCGGTCTCCGTCGGGCGTCCCCAGCCAGAGCTGCCCGTCGCCGTGGCTCAGGAGCGTGGCTGCGCGGTCGGGGCCAGCCGGCAGACGGATCGCGGCGCCCTCCCCGCTCCCGATGTGCAGGTGGTCGTCCTCGAGCAGGTGCAAGGTCCCGGCCGCCAGATCCCGCAGGACCCAGGTCCCGCTCGGCCCCTCCGTCACCTGTCGCACCCGCAGCGCGACGTCGGTCCCGAGCCCGAGCTCGTCTCCGTGCGCGAGCTTGCGCGCGCCCGCCACCACGGCGCCGTTGACCGTGGTGCCGTTGGTGGAGCCGAGGTCGCGCACCACCACTCCGTCGGGGCCGCGTTGCACCACGGCGTGGTGGCCCGAGACCTGGGGATCGGCGAGGACCACGTGGTTGCCGAGGTCGCGGCCGATCGTCACCGCATCGCGGACGGGGATGACCCGCACCACCACCCCCTCCCGCACGAGCTCCAGCTCCGTGTCCACGGCGTCCCCCGCGGCCCAGTGTAGGACAGGTGTAGGGGTGATGGTCCCGGCCCCGGCGTACACAGCACCACGCCAACCGCGTCGGAGGGATCCATGACCCGCATCACCCCGTTCGTGTTTGCCGCCTGGTTCGTCGTCGGCTGTGGGACCCCCGAGACCGTGGAGCTCGTCCGCGAGCCCACCCCCGCCGAGGTCGACGCAGTGTGCTCCGCCGAGGACGCAGCGAAGGACGAGCTCTCCGCCGCCCAGTGGCGCGTGGGCGAGCTGGAGCGCGAGGTCGCCGTCTCCGAGGGCAAGGTGAAGGAGCTGGAGGCCCGCCTGTCCAGCGGCGCGGGTGGCCAGCTGCGCCAGGAGCTCGAGCGGTACCGCGCCCTCGTGACGGAGACGAAGGCCGAGCTCGCCATCGCGGAGGCCGAGAAGGAGCAGCTCCTCGTGGCCCTCGCCGACACCCGGGCGGAGCTCGGGGAGACGAAGGTGGTGCTGGCCCGGACGAAGGAGCAGCGCGACGAGGCCCGCGAGGACGCGCTGTACAACCGGTGGCAGAAGTTCGTGGCCACGGCGCAGCTGGAGATCTGCGACAAGGGGAACCGCAGGAAGCTCGGTGGCTGCCGCGAAGCCGTCACGGCCGCGCTCGCCACCACGGCGCGTCAGGCGCAGTTCGCGCACTGCATCCGGTCGGACCAGGCGATGCCGCTGGTCCACGAGCTCGAGAAGGCGGCCACGCTTCCGCAGTACGCACAGATGATGGACGAAGAATCCAAGCAGGTGAAGGGCTGGTACGTGGAGTACTGCGATCCGACGCTCCCCGAGAAGGTGGACGCGCCGCTCGCCGAGCAGCACCTGCCGAACCCCACGAACACACAGGGCTGAGGCCCGTCCGCGCAGGTTCGATGGGGTGGCGTCTTGCGGCCCCACCCCGAAGATGACGTACAGTGCACGCCCTGGGAGGGATGGAACATGAGAACGCACCGCTCGCTGCGCACCCTGACGATGCTGGCCGCCCTGGCCGGCCTCGGCTTCACCACGCTCGGCCTCACGGCCTGTCAGCCCGAGAAGGTGGAGGTCATGCGCGACCCCACCGACGCCGAGATCAAGGCGAAGTGCGCGCCGGTGGATGCGATCAAGGACGAGCTCACCGTGGCGCAGACCCGCGTCTCCGAGCTCGAGCGCGACGCCGCCACCAAGGAGGGCAAGGTCAAGGAGCTCGAGGCGCGCATCGCCAAGGGCGCCGAGAACGGCGGCAAGATGAAGCAGGAGCTCGAGCGGCTCAAGCTCGAGCTCGCCGAGACCCAGCAGAAGCTGGCCATCGCCGAGGCCGAGAAGGAGCGGATCCTGGTCGAGCTCACCGACACCAAGCAGGAGCTCGCCCAGACGAAGGAGGAGCTCGTCCTGACCAAGGACCAGCGGGATCAGGCGCGCGAGGACGCCCTCTACAACCGCTGGCAGAAGTTCCTGGCGGCCTCGCAGCTCGAGATCTGCGACAAGGGGAACCGCAAGAAGCTCGGTGGCTGCCGCGAGGCCGTCACCGCCGCGCTCGCCATCAAGGCCCGCCAGGACAAGTTCGCGCACTGTGTGCGGTCCGAGCAGGCCCAGCCGATGGTCCGCGAGCTCGAGAAGGAGGCCACCCTCCCGAGGTACGCGGAGATGATGGACGAGGAGATCAAGCAGGTGAAGGGCTGGTACGTGGAGTTCTGCGACCCGACCCTCCCCGAGAAGGAAGACGCCAACCTCGCCGAGAAGCACCTCGAGCCCACGGGCAACTGACCCGCCGGTCGGGGAGTCCCGGGCGACGCGGTGGCGTCTACCGGGTTAGACCCAGGACTCTCCCGAACCGTCGAGGTGCGTGATGTGGCTGTTCTGCGTGGGCGTTGCCCTGGCCCAGGACGAAGACGACGCGCCGACACCTGCGCCCACCACCGAGCCCGCGCCTGCACCGGCCGCCGGCGCGCCGACGATGGCGGATCTGCGCGGGACCTGGTGGATGACGAGCCAGGTCGAAGGCAAGGAGGCCGTGGCCTGGGCCTGCAAAGGCACCCCCACCTCGATCACGTTCGACGGCGAGACCCTGGTGCTCTCCGCAGGGGCCGAGCCGATCGGGGCGGCCATCCGCTCCACGGCTCCGCGCGGCGAGGTCCTGGGCATCACCACCAGCATCGAGGCGTGCGGTGGCCGCGAGATGACGGCGCGCTTCGTGGACCCCGGGCGCCACATCGTGGAGCTCACGCGCTGCGAGGGCGCTCCCCGCACGATCCGCGTCGTCCGCGACGTGGCCAGCGGGATCCCCGTGATGCGCCAGTGCTGCGACTCCGCCGGGAAGCCCACCGGCTGGACCCCCACCGAGTCGCCCTGCCGCTCGGGAGATGGCCAGAAACCGACACCACTGCGACGCTGATCAGGGCCGCTGAGCCGGGCCTTCAGCCGCCGAACGCCGTCCGCAGCGCCTCGACGCGCCGGCGGTTCACGCCCAGGTCCCCCTGGCCCACGCGCGACGCCGACCGCACGTGGATCACGCCCGCCTCGGGAGCCACGCGGAAGGTGACGTCGTCGACGAACCGCAGGAGCGCGGTCCGGTACGTGACGTGGAGGAACGCGTCCCCGCGGTGGAGCACTGCCGTGCGGGGTTCCCGCGCGATCGCGGCCTCGAGGGCAGCGAGGGCCTCGGCCGGCGGGTGATCGGGAGGGACAGCCAGCGGCGCGATGGCGTGCTCGGCGTCCGCGCCCTCCTCGCTCGACACGCAGTTCGGAGACGCTGGACAGGGGCGCAGGTGACCGTCGACGAGCGACAGGTCGGGCTCCTGACCTGCACAGGCAGCAGCGAGGAACAACCACATCGCCAGCTGGTAACGACCGGTGCGCGCTTCAGCGCGTTTTAGCCGCCTGGAGGGGGGGCGAGGGGTACTCCGACGGGGTCAGCCACCACCTCCGGAGGATCGAATGACCCGCCTGCCTGCACCGCTCGCGTTGATCGTCGCCGTCGCCTGCGCGCCGACCTACCTCGCCCCCGGGGAGCAGGCGCTCGACGGGGTCGACCGGGCCGCCGTGTGTGACCCGACGATGTCCGTGTTCCCGATCGCGGCCGACCACAACATCGGCTACGACCACGCGTCCTGCGGCACCGGCCGGTGCGAGATCTCCTGCCCGGACGAGAACGCGAACTCGGACTGGGGCGGCGACCACCACGGCATCGACGTGTTCGCGTACTACCGCGCCCCGCTCGTCGCCGTGACCGACGGCGAGGTCGTGGCGGTGGGCGTGCCGAGCTCGACCTCCGGGCTCCGGGTCCGCATCGAAGACGCCTGCGGCTGGGAGTACTACTACGGCCACCTCGACGAGGCGGTGGTGTCCCCGGGCCAGTTCGTCCGCGCCGGCGACCTCCTCGGGTACATGGGCCACACGGGCACGGCGTCCGACCACCTGCACTTCAACATCTCGGCGTGGGGCGACTACTCGAACGACATCAACCCGTTCGCCCTGCTCGACGCGACCAGCCCGACCGCCTGCGGCGCGGCCCCGGTGGAGCCGCCCGCCCCGGAGCCGGCGGTCGGGGTGCCGACGACGCCGGCGGGCTGCGGGACCCTGCCCCCGAACACCGGTCTCCCCCCGGGCGGCACGATGAAGTCGTGTGACCAGCGCTTCTCGTTCGTGATGCAGCAGGACGGGAACCTCGTGCTCTACCAGCGCCGCGCGGCCCGGCGCGGGGGCCCGATCGCGTTGTGGTCGTCCGAGACGTACGGCAACCCGGGCGCGGTGGCCTGGATGCAGGGCGACGGCAACCTCGTGGTCTACGCAGCGAACGGGCGCCCCCTGTGGGACTCGCAGACCTGGGGGCACGAGGGTGCCGCGCTGGCCGTCCAGGACGACGGGAACGTGGTGATCTACGACGGCAACGACGCGGTCTGGAACACGGAGACCTGCTGCCGCTGATCAGCCGAGCGCCTCCTCCAGGAACGTGAGGACGGCGCGGACCCGGGGCGAGCGACGCCGGTTGGGCGCCACGACCGCGTGGACCGCGGGCCCCGCCGGCAGCTTGCCGGGCAACACCTCGACGAGCTCGCCGCGCGCGAGCTCGCCGGCCACCAGGAAGTCGAACACCTGCGCCACGCCCAGGCCCGCGACGGCGGCGTCGACGAGGAGCTGCCCCTGGTCGACCTGCACCACGGCGGCACCGAGCTCCGCGTCCGCCACGAGCCACGGGGCCTCCACCCCGGTCGGCCCCACGAACACGAGCCGCGCGTGGCCTGCGAGGTCTCCGGGGTGGTGCGGGGTACCGGCGCGCCCGAGGTAGGCCGGCGCCGCCACCAGGACCCACCGGAGCTCGCGCAGCGGCCTGGCCACGAGCCCGTCGTCCGCGACCGGCCCGATCCGCACGGCTACGTCGACGTCGTCCTCGGGGAGCTGCACGCGGCGATCGGTCACGGCGAGCGCGACGCGGAGGCGCGGGTGCCTGGCGAGGAGCCTCGGGAGCGCCCGCACCACGACGGGACCGAGGACGAAGGGCAGCGACAACCGCACCTGGCCCTCGGGCACGGTCCGCGCGCTGGCCACGAGATCCCTGCCGGCCTGCACGGCGTCGAGGGCGGTCTGGGCAGGGCCGAGGAGCAGCTGGCCCTCCGGCGTCAACGCCACCCGGCGGCTGGTCCGCTCGAACAACCGGGCGCCGAGCTCCTCCTCGAGGCGCGCGATCGACTTGCTGACGGCCGCGGTGGTGAGGCCGAGCGCCCGGCCCGCTGCGCCGAAGCTGCGCAGCCGCGCCACCGCCACGAAGGCGTCGAGCCCGGAGAGTCCGCGCACCCCCACCTCCCCGGGCAGCATCGACCAGGGCCGGCGCCGTGGCAACCTGCACGCGTGCCCCTTGACGGCGCAGGGGCCACTCGGTAAGCAGAAGGCGTCGGGTCGCTAGCTCAGCTGGTAGAGCACCGGCCTTTTAAGCCGAGGGTCACAGGTTCGAGTCCTGTGCGACCCATCCGCCCGAAAGGCAGGTTCGACACCACTCCCGAGCAGCGTCTCTCCTCTGACCCCATCGTCTAGAGGCCCAGGACACCGGGTTTTCATCCCGGCGACGGGGGTTCGAATCCCCCTGGGGTCACACTTCCTCGTCCGATCCGCGGCTCCGGGTGGGTCGGACGCAGCCCTGGCTCAGGCGGCCGAGATCAGCGCCGCACGGTGCGCGAACGGCGTCGTGGCGAGCTGCGCCAACATCCACGCGGCGACGTCCGCCCGGGAGATCCGCGCCGGACCCGCCATCCGCTCCACCACCGTGACCTTCCCCGTGAGCGGCCCGTCGCTCAGGCCGCCCGGGCGGCACAGGCAGACGTCGAGGCCGCTCGCCAGCAGCCCCTGCTCCATCACCTCGAGCTCGGCGTAGGCGTACCGGAGCGCGGTGGTCGCGATCATGGCGCGGAACACTGCGGGCACCAGCGGGCGGCTCGGGCCCACCCCGCCCGCGCTCACGGCGACGATGCGGCGCACCCCCTCGGCCTGCATCGCAGCGATCAGCACCGGGGTGAACCGCGTGAGGAAGTCCGGGACCTCCGGCCGGTTCCACGGCGCGAGCCCGCGGATCCGCAGCCCGAGCCCGCTGGCTACGGCGTCTGCGCCCCGCACCGCCTCGCGGAGGAAGGCGGCGTCCGTGACGTCGCCGACGCGGTGCTCGA
>JBIKWC010000070.1:0-29064 GCA_044356535.1 Myxococcota bacterium | reverse complement strand
AGAAGGACTACTGGGTGACCCACACCTTGTGGGCGCTCCAGGATCAGGGCTTCGACCTCTGGTTCAAGGGGGGAACGTCGCTATCCAAGGGCTTCGATCTGATCGAGCGATTCTCCGAGGACCTCGACCTCCGGATCGACGCGGGTCGGGTGCCAGACCTCCAGAATCCCGTCCTTCCGTGGGAGGACAACA
The DNA here is from genome assembly GCA_044356535.1 of Myxococcota bacterium. GTDB lineage: Bacteria > Myxococcota_A > UBA796 > UBA796 > JACKER01. The sequence goes on along the minus strand of JBIKWC010000070.1, from coordinate 28,872 downwards.
ACAAGAAGCGGCGGGCGAAGGGCATCGAAGAGAGGCAGCTGTGGTTCGATTCCCTCGCATCCAAGATGTCGATCCCCGCCTGCGGGGTCGCCAGGAACCCCAGCGACTGCGCGTCCGGAGCCGCTTCCGACCGCGGAACCGGCAACGCAGCGAGCGCTCGCGGCATCACGCCGCCGGTGCGCCCGGCAAGGGCGTGAGCGCGCGCACGATCTCGAGGCGCGTGTCGTCCGCGCGATCGTCGAGGCCTTCGAGCAGCAGGGCGGCCAGGCGATCCGCGGTGGACGGAGGTCGGGCGTCGAGCACGTGTTCGATCAGCTCGTCGCGGTTCCATCCGTACGGGTCGACCCGGAGCCGGAGGAGGAGCGCGTCGAGCGCGTCATCGGGGACCAGGTCCCACCTCGCATCTCCGAAGAAGCACCCCTCCTGCTCCACCGACGCCAGGAGCGCGGTCTCGGCGGAGGCACGGTCCTCGCCTGAGAGTGAGGGCAGCAGCCGGAGGAGGCCGAGCTGACGGACGTCTGGGTCCGTGTAGGCAAGGACGGTGGACAGCCAGCGTCGTCGGACCTCGCGGTCGTTCGGCGGCTCATCGGTTTCGTGTTGTTGTAGCTGACCTCCGGGAGTGTCCCGTCGACGAGGCCTCGGAGCGCCCTTTGCTGCTCCTCGACCGTGAGCCTCGCCGGGATCTGGCACAGCCCCTCGAGCCGGTCCTCACCCGGAGGCAACGCACGGATCGCGGCGACCGCTCGCTCTGCGACGAGGGGCGGCCAGGAGTCCAGGAGCGCGTCGTCGAACCCCCAGGTCGAGGGGTGGGCACGGGTGACGACCTGCTCGACGAGATCGCGCCCAGCTGCCTCGTCGAGCCACCGCACCTGCGCCACGAACAGCGGGATGGCGGCGAAGGGCTCCGCTCCTGGGAGCGCGCGGCCGACGCTCGCGCTGATCTGCTCGACCTGGAGAACCGTTCCCCCCCTCCAGCGCCACCGGCGGTGACCCTGTGTCACGGTATCCTTCGCTGGGCTTGCAGTGCCGGCTCTCGCTCTCGGAGGTCCCCGGGCCGATCACCGACCTCGGCGCGCTGTGGTGAAGAAGGACGGCTACTGGTTCGCCGGACCCGGGGACCGAACCGAGGCGACCGCGCTGCGCACGCGGAGCGGGAGGAGGCCCTGGGGATCGATCTGGTAGCGGCCCCCTGCGGGGTCCAACGTGCCCACCCCGTCCACGAGCGTGACCCACCGCAGCTTCCCGCCCACCTCGACCGGCAGGTCCCACGTCCCGAACGGCGGGTCCACCACGAACGTCACCACGCCGTCCGGCGCCTCGGTCGCCCGGACCTCCGGACGCGCCCCCACCACCGCGAACAGGTCGAAGAACCCCGCGAACGAGACCCCGGTCTCCGCTTCCACCGCGCCCACCAACGCCGCGAGCGAGGGGTCTCCCGCCGCCCGGTACGCATCCAGCGCCCGCAGGAGCGGCCGCTCCCCCACGCGCGCCATCACCACCCGGAGGAGGCGAACGCCGCGCTCCTTCGTCCACTCCGCGTCCGCTCCGGCCAGCGGCAACGTGTGGCGGGTGGGCTCGGTCTCCGCGAACAGGTTGTCCACGTTCCGATCCCAGCCCGCCAACACCCTGGGCCCCCACGCCTCCTCCACGAACCGGTCGCGGTACAGCGCAGGGATCGCGGCTGCCAGCCAGCGGTCGCGGTCCGCCCACGGCTGGCCCTCCCACCACCCAGCCGCCAGGGCCTCGGCCAGCGCGCGCGTGACTGCGTTCGGGTGGCTGGCGTCCACCGCCCGGCGCACGTCGGACGCGGAGGGCATCGATCGCTTCGTGACCGGGTCCATCCGCTCTCGCTCGAGGCCTACGCCGTACACGCCCTGGAGCTCGAGCTGCCCGCTCCCCTGGTTCCGGAACGTGGGGAGGATCAGGTGCGGATCCGCCTCCTTCAGAACCTCGTCACTGCGGAGGAGCAACACGGGGCGGGACTGGCCCTGGACCACGACCACCTCCGGGTAGGGGTAGGCGGGCAGCGCGTCGTCGTAGAACCGGAGGATGCCCCGGATCGTGACCAACAGGTCCTCATCGAGGAAGTCGTGTCGGAGCACCCGGATGGCCGGCAGCCCGGCGCGCGGCGGGGCCCGGAACTCCCGGTAGCTCCCGATCGCGAACGCCGCGGGGGCCCGGCCCTCGGAGACCCACAGCGTGCCGTGTTCCTGCTCGACCGCGCGGCCCCCCGAACCGGCTGCGACGCGCCACCCACCGACGGAGGTGCCGCCCCGCAGCTCCACGGGGTAGCCCCTCGGACCGGTGGCGAGCGCGGGAAACACGTGGATCCCGGTCGTCGCCTGGCCCAACGTGTCGATCTCCGGGATCCCCTGCAGCGAGAACGGCGGCATCCCCGGGGGCAGGTACGCCCAGGCCGCGAACTCGTGAACCAGCAGGATGCCCCCCACGTCCCACCGCTCGTCCCAGTGGAGGCGCAACCCCACCTGCGCGCCCACCTCGACCGGTTCGGGCAGCAGGAAGGTGTGCAGCCGAGCGCCGTCCACCGTGCGCACCCCGAACGGCGCGTCGAAGCGCTCGGCGACGGAGCCGTCGGCGAGGGAGACCTCGAGCACCGGGTCGGAGTCCACCGCGACCGCGCCGCCGCGAGGCAGGTCCACGGTCTCGGGCACCCAGAGGTCCAGCACCCGGCCCCGCTCGCCGGCCTCCACGGTGAGCTGGACCGTGACGTCCCCGTTCATCGCGACGCCCGGACCGCGCGTCACGACCACGTTCGCCACCCCCCGGACCGCCTCCATCGCCGGAGGGCCCTCGTGCAGGTGGCCCCCCACGGGTCGCCACACCCGACCGCCGTCGATCGGCCCGTGGACCCCGACCACCCCGTCGAAGGCGTCGTCCACGAGCCCGGTGGGGTCCACCACCCAGGTCAGCCACGGCTGGACGAGGTCCGCTGCCGACGACGCGGTGGACACCAGCGCCTTGAGGTTCGCGGCGGGCTCGAGCTCCACGAGCCGCCGCGGCTCCCCCTCGCGAAACGCCTCCCGGGCCAGCAGGGCAGCGGGATCGAGCCCCACCCCGGCGAGCGCCAGGCTGCGGGCGCGCAGGGCCTGCCGGGCGTCGGCCAGCGCCTCGCGCGGCCGCAGGTCGGTGACCACCACCACCTCGCGCCCCTGCGCGTCGAGGAACACGACGTCACCAGGGTCGTCGAGGATCGGGACGCCAGCGGCGGCGGCAGCGTCGAACGCGGGAACCCGCCCGAGCCCCAGCAGGAGCGGACCCGTCGACATCCAGGTGGCTCCGTCGAGCTGCGCGTCCGGCACCGTCGCGCGCACCAGGAGCTCGCCCCCGGACACCGGCATCGAGGTGGTGACGCCGCCGACGAACACGAAGCCGGCCCCGGCGCCGGAACCGTCGACCACCGGGAACACGAGTCCCCGGTGCAGGGCGGCGTCCGCGCCCACACCGAGGTCGACGGCGGCGTCGTCGATCCAGCGCCCCGGTCCGACGACCTCGAGCTCGACCTCCAGATCCATGCGTCCCCCCTTGCCACGCAAGTGAAGCTTCAACGGAGGTTGTTAACGCGGCCGACACCGCGCTCGAGCTCCTGACGTTGTTCGCCCTCGCCGAGGAGCGCATGGTCACCAGTCCGCAGCGGCCCGGATGTCGTGATGGAAGTCGTCCCGGAGCCACGGGGACACCAGGCAACACCACCCGGGCGGACAGGAGACCGGCACCGCCAGGTCCTCGGGGGGCATGGGGGGCAGGGCGGGTCGCTCGCGGAGGTGCAGCCGGCGGGGGTTGCCGGGCAGCGAGAACACCAGCTCGGGGTCCACCGCCGTGGACACGTGGGGCGCGCAAGCAGCGAACCAAAGCAGGGTGAACATCCGCCAGGGGACACCGTCGGCGAGCTGCGGTTCCGTCCCTGGTCGCGTCCGGTACGGACTACGTCGTGGAGGTCTGGTCCGAACCGGTCTGCCGGTTCGTCGAAAGGATAGATGCTAGCGCCGGAGCCAAGATGCCCAGACCGCTCGTCCTGTTCGTGGACATCGACGATACGCTCGTCCGCTCGTTCGGCAGCAAGCGGATCCCCATGACCGCCGTCGTGGAGCGGGTCCGTGTGCTCCACGCCGAGGGCGCGTTGCTCTATGCCTGGAGCTCCGGCGGCGCCGACTACGCGCGCTCGAGCGCAAGCGAGCTCGGGCTTTCCGACTGCTTCGTCGCGTACCTCCCGAAGCCCGACATGTTCGTCGACGACCTCCGGATCGAGGCCTGGCGCAACACGCTCCAGCTCCACCCCACCGAGGTCGTGAACCGCAGCGTGGACGACCTCCGCGCCCTGGTTCGTGGGCGTCCCGCGGCTGGCGACGTTCCTGGGGGTTAGACACTCGCCATGGGTCTGCTCGACGAACTGCTCCGGGACCTCGCCCATCCACCCGGTCCGACCGTTGCGCCGTCCCCGCCCACGGATGCCTTGGAGCGGTGGTCCGCGGCCTGGGTCCGAGCAGCGTTGCACGCCACGGGCCGCGCCGCGCGCGACGCCCACCGCGTCCTCTCCGACGCCGACCTCCGAAGCACCCGCCTCCGCAGCGCGTGGGCCCACGCCATCGCCACTGGTGGTTCTGTGTGGAGCGAGGTCGAGCTGGTGGAGCTGGTCGAGGAGGCCGTGTGGCGCTCGGTCACCGAGGAGCCCACTCCGGGATGGCGGACCAGGGTGGAGTTCGTGGAGGCGGAAATCCGCGCGCTGGCGCACTCCGTAGGGGGCAGAGCGTCGTTTCAGCGGCGGGACTACCTGGAAGCGGTCGGCGCGACCGACCGGGCCGGTCGGCGGCTGCCGTTCGGGGACCTGTTGCTTACTCTGGGACCGCGTGACGCCGTCGTTGCGCTGCTGGTGGCGGAGGTCATGCAGTCGACCGGAGACGACGACGCGTATCGGTACACCCGGTGGGCGCTGGCGTACGTGAACGACCACCGGCAATGCGACTGGAACGCGCCGGATCCCGACTGGCAGCCGCTCCCGTCGCTCGGGCGCCTCGTCGCGTTCGGGATCGTGGACGCGGACCTGGAGAGTGGTCACGAGTGGGTCCGTCCCGACCGTGCGGCCTGGCTCGAGGCCGCGATCACCGAGCCACCCACCGCCCTCGCCGCGCTGGTTCGAGCGACCCTCGACGACCGGACAGCCCAGGTGGTGGGCTCTAGCCAGGGGGCACCTGCAGCGGTCCGGGAGCTCGCCGAGACCGTGGCGCACGAGCTCGGCAACGTGGTGGGTGCCATGGACCTCACGCTGCGGGCCCTCGCGCCGGACCTCCCCGCGGGCGACCGCCGGCTCGCGCGCCTCGTGGGCTCGACCGCCAAGTTGCAGCGCTTCGCACAGAGCCTCCGGGAGCTACTCCCCACTGGATACGAGCCGCCCGCCCCGCACGGGCTCCTCTCGATCGTGATGGACTGCCTCGACGAGACCGAGGCCGAGCGCAATGGGCACCTCCGCGTCCAGCTGCGGGTCGACGAGGTGTTGCTCGTCGTGCCACGACGACGTCTCGTGCTCGCCCTGGTGCAGCTCGTCCGCAACGCCGCCCAGGCGGTGGCCACCCGACCCGGACTCCTCGTCGTCTCGACGGCCATCCATGCCGACCGGGTCGAGTTGTGGTTCGAAGACGACGGTCCGGGCGTTCCCCCCGCGGTCGAAGGCCGCATCTGGGAGCGCGGCGTCTCCGGGCGCGGCGGCAGCGGCCTGGGGCTGGCGCTCGTGCGGGACGTCGTCGAGCGCGAGCTCCTCGGCTCCGTCACTCACGAACACCGCGCACCCACCGGCGCCCGGTTCGTCCTGTCCCTCCCCTTCGCAGCGGAGACACCGTGAGGAAGGTCCTCATCGTCGACGACGACGCGTTGTTCGCAGAGTCGCTGGCGGACGCGCTTGCCTCGGAGGGGTACGAGGTCGCCTCCGTCCCGAACGAGGCCGAGCTGGAGCTCGCACTCGCCGAACGCCCCGCGCACGTCGTGCTCCTGGATGTCCGGCTCGACGGGCCTGGTTGGTCAGGGTCGGACGGGGTCGACCGGATGCCGGCGCTGCTCGGTCGCTGGCCCCTGTCCCGGGTGGTGGTGGTCTCTGGGGCGGTCACCGAGACCGTGGTGCGGCGGGCGTTCCAGGCAGGCGCCACCGACATCCTCGAGAAGAACCAGACCGGCGTCCTGTTCGAGATGCTCCGGCACAAGGTGCGGGCCGCGGCGGAGCAGGCGGAGCGGGACTTCGTCGCCTACCCGCCGACCCGGGAGCGGGAGCTGAAGGAGGCGTGGCTCGCCGCGCGCACGGAGACCCACCGGCAACGCAAGGGAGAGGCCTTGGAGCGCGCCGTGACCCTCCTGTTTGGCTCGATCCCCGGGCTCACAGGCTTCCAGCGCACGTTCAACGGCACCGAGGAGTTCGACGTGTACGTCCAGAACGACACTGTCGGGTTCCTGCAGCAGCAGGGCCCCGTGTGGATCGTGGAGTGCAAGAACTGGACGGCGTCAGCCGGTGTCGCCGAGGTCCACCCCCTCGTTCAGAAGATGCGCCACCGATACGGGCGGTGCCGACTCGGCTTCCTGATCGCCATGAATGGCTTCGCCGCCACCGTGACCCGCGAGCTCGAAAGGGAGTCCACCACCGACCTCCTCGTGGTCACCCTCGACCAACGCGACGTCTCCGAATGGATCGCAGCGGCCGATCGCGTGGTCTGGCTGCGCCAGCGGATCCTCGCCGCTTCGTCGCGGTGACCCAGGCGTCGCCGCTGCCCAGGCCCGTCGAGCGGTGGGAGGAGCAGCGTGACGCGTGGCCCGCACGCGGGCGCCACGGACGCTCCGCCTTCCCCGCCGGGTACGATGGCACCAGATGCGGATCGCTCTCCTGCTGCTCGCGTGTGACCAGACCCCCGCGGCGCCTCCGTTCGTCGATCAGCCGGCGTGGCTCGACCAGCTGCGGGTGCACCGCCCGGACGTCCTGGTCTCCGGTCGCGGAGGCGTCCTCGATCCGGCGTGGCAGGCGCTTGTGCTGCGGCCCAGGTATCGAGCGGACTTCCTCGTCTTCGCGGACACCTACGCCTCCTTCCGCGCGCGCACGTACACGCAGGCGCAACGGGAGATTGACGCGCGCTGGGCGCAATCGCTGCGTGACGCACAGCAGGCGTTCGTGCCCACCACGAACATCGTCGTCGCCGGCTACGACCGTCAGGCGTACGTCGGCTACCAGGTTGGTCCTCGGAGCTGGGGCGAGCCAGACGGACTGGTCGTGAACCACAAGGCCTTCCTCGAGCTCTCCGACTTCGAGCGGTCGCTCACGCCGGAGCGATATGCAGGGTTCGTGGCGAAGCTCGGTGAACACGGGTTCATCGGCGACAGCAAGGTGGACCTGCGGCCGGGGCAGGTCCGGTTCCAGTACAACAACGTCATCGTCCACGCGCCGTCGGCGCAGATGGCCCGGTGCGCGGAGGCCGTGGGGATCGCGTACTTCGGCGCCGAACTGGAGCACGTCGCGCGGGGCATCGACGCCGTCGTGGACCACGACACGTTGGATTGGCACTCCTTCCTGCTGACGGGGAGGTACGCCGAGCTGCCCTCCCCGGTCCGAGACTTCGTGGAGTACCGGATCCCGGTGGGCTCGACCGCCGTGTGCCCGGCCGGCGGACCGACGTAGGGACTCGTCGTCACCTCCTGTCACTCCCGCTGGGATCCATGTGCTGGTTTCCCATCACATGCTAGAAATCCAGCAGGTGGCAGCCGCCACCGCTGGAGGTTTCATGTCACTCTGCCGCGCGTTCGCGCTGCTCACCCTCTCCGCGTGCGCATCGAGCGCAGCCCAACCCCCGGTCGTCGAGGTCGTCCCTCCCGAGGTTCCGTTCGCATCCCAGCGCACCGCGGACCGCGCGCCCGACCCCGTGCGGCCCGGCGCCGACGGCCGCAGCTCGGTGACCGTCGCCGCGACGCTGGGGGAGTCCTCCGAGCCGGCTTCGCCGGCGATCCTCGCGGAGCTCGAGCGCAACGCGGGCCACCTGCAGCGGTGCTGGGAGGCCCGCGCCGATCGCGTGGCCGGCGACATCGTCATCCACGCCCACGTCGGCCCCGACGGCGCGGTGCAGGGCCAGTGTGTCTCCGAGGACACGGTGGGCGACCCCGAGGTGGTGCGCTGCGCGAACGACGTGATCGCCATGGGCCGTTACCCTGCGCCGGAGGCCGGGACGGTGGACGTGACCATCCCGTTCCGCCTCACGCCGCCGAAGGGCTGAACGCACTTCGGTCACGGAGCGCGCAGGCACGCCAGGGCAGCCTCCACCGTGGCCCAGACCAGCCGCCCAGGAGGGCGCTCGGCCAGGGCGAGCAGCGCAGCCGGACCTGGCACCGTCAGCGCTGCGCCAACCAGCTTCCGTTCCGTGTGGCGCACACAGCCGAAAGGTCCGCTGAACGATGGGGTTCGGGCGGTCACCGCGTCCGGACCACCACGACCCGGCCCTTCACTCCGCCGGAAGCGAGGTGCGCGAGGCCGTCCGCGAGGCCGGTCCAGCCCAGGACCCGGTCGATCCGGGTCCTCAGCGCCCGCTCGCTCCCGATCCGCGCAACCTCGGCGAGCCGCGCCCCGCTCGGCACCGTGACCTGCCCCGCGAACCGCACGCCAGCGGCCCGCGCAGCCCGGCCCTTCCACCACGTGGCGACGGGCAGGAGCCAGCGGAGCGGAAGTGGCACCGAGAAGCCTGCAGAGAGCATGTCCTCGACGGGCGGGAGCGCAGACAGCGAGGTGACGGCGCCGCCGCGCTTCACGATCGGGAACGACCGGGTGAGCGTCTCGCCGCCGACGGTGTCGAACACGAGGTCCACGTCGCGCACGACGTCCTCGAACCGCACGGACCGGTGGTCGACGACCCGCGTAGCGCCGAGCGACAAGACCCACGCCGCGTCCGACGCCCCGGCGGTGGCAACGACCTCCACACCGCGGGCCGCGAGCAGCTGGACGGCCACGCTTCCCACGCCACCGGCGCCACCGTGGACGAGCGCGGTCGCCCCGACCCCGATGTTCCAGGTGTCGAGCGCCTGCAGCGCGCAGAGGGCCGGCAGAGGCAGCGTGGCGAGGGTCTCGACCGCGAGCGGAGGTGCCACGGCCAACATCGCACGCGGCACCGCGAGCCGCTCCGCGAACGCGCCCTGCCCCGGGACCCCCAGGTAGCCGTACACCCGGGTGCCAGACGCCAGGTCTTCGTGCGAGGAGAGGACGGTGCCAACGAAGTCGACACCGCCCACGAACGGCCGCGACCGGAGGAGCAGGGCATTGCCGCCGGCGCTGGTCTCCACGTCCACCGGGTGCAGCCCGACGGCCTCCACCTCGACCAGGACCTCGCCTGCCTGCGGCGTCGGCTCCGGGAGCTCGCGCAGCGCCGGCGACTTCGAACCCTTCTCGAGAACCCAGGCCTGCACGTCCACCTCCCACCCTCCCGTGACCCGCGCGCTACCATGCATCCAACGAATTCGAGGCATACAGCATGAGCGACGTGCATCTCCGAGAGCTGGATCTCAACCTGCTGGTGGTCCTCCGGGCGCTGCTCGAGGAGCAGAGCGTGACCCGGGCGGCCCGGCGCCTGCACCGGACCCAGTCGGCGATCAGCCACGCCCTCGCACGCCTGCGCTCCCGGTTCGGAGACGAGCTGCTCGTGTCGGAGGGCAGGCGCATGCGCCCCACCGCGCGGGGGCGGGACCTCGCGGAGCGGCTGCCACGAGCGCTCGACTCCTTGCAGCGCTCACTCGCCGCGCCGATCGACTTCTCGCCAGCGACCTCTGCCCGGACGTTCCGCCTCGCCGCGCCGGACCTCGTGGCCGGCATGCTCCCCGGGCTGCTCGCTCGGATGGCGGCCGAGGCGCCCGCTGCGACGATCGAGCTGCTCGGCGTCGGACCCGGTGCCGCCGCGGACGTCGCGGAGGGGAGGACGGACGCGCTGATCGCGCCCGCGGCGCTGCGGGCCGAGGGACTTCGTGGCGAGCCCCTGGGGGACCTCGGGTGGGCGGTGTTCGGGCGCAGTGGACATCCTGCCCTCGTGGACGGCTCGGTGGCGGCGTGGTGCTCCGCCCCGCACCTGCAGGTGCACACCGGCGCAAGGACAGGCGGGCCCGTGGACGCAGCGCTCCGCGACCTGGGACTCACCCGCGCCGTCCGCGCGATCGTCCCCGGGTTCTCGATGGCCCCCGCCCTCCTGGCGCGTACGGACCTCCTGCTCACCGTGCCGCGGCTGGCGCTCGCCGGCCAGGTCGAGGCGTTCGGTCTCCTGGAGCGTCCGGTTCCGTTTCCACTGCCCCCCGTGTCCCTGTCGCTGTGGCGCAGCGCCGTGGCAGAACGCGGTACGCGGTGGTTCGTCGAGCGGGTATCGGACGCCTTCGCCGCTGGCCTGCGTTGACCGGCCGGCAGTGGTCCCGGGGGTCCCCACGCATGGCCAGGACGGGCGCGCACGGGATGGTGTCGTCCAGCGACAGGTGCCAGCTTGAGCGCCGATCCCGCACCATCGAACGCGCTCGACCCGAACGTCGCAGCCACCCGGCGCGATGTCGCGCGCGGCGCCGTGTTCGTGATGGCCTGGCTCGCCTACGAGGTCTTCGCAGCCCAGCTGGCGACACCAGTGCCCGACGTGTCTGGCTGGCTCCGTGGTGGCCTCCCCTCGGCGAGCTCGGCCCTGTGCGTCCCGACCTGGTGAGGGTGTCGGTCCTGACCACCATGGTCGCGAGCGTTGGTGCCGTGGTCGTCATGGCGTTCCGTTCCGTCTGGCGCAGAGGGAGGGGCCGAGGGGTTCGCTGAACGTTGGTGACCCAGCGCTGGAGGCGGGTCGGCTGCGCGTTCGTTACCCGCACCGAGGGGGCGAACATGGCCGGCACGGTGCTGATCTACGGGGGCTCGGGCGGGATCGGCGCTGCGCTCGCGCGGAGGGTGCAGGCGAGCGGGCACGCGCTGCACCTCGTGGGCCGCGACCCCGCGCGGTTGGCGGCGGTCGCAGCGGAGACCGGCGCCGGACACACCGTCGGCGACGTCGAGGATCCGGCCACGTTCGCGCGCGTCGTGGCGGAGGTCGGAGGGCCCCTCGCTGGCCTCGTCTACGCCGTGGGGACCATCAACCTCAAGCCCCTCGCGCGGCTCACCGTGGCCGACTTCGAGCGGGACTTCCGCGTGAACGCGCTCGGCGCTGCGCTCGCGGTCGCGGCGGCGCTGCCTGCGCTCAAGGCCCACGACGGCCCCGCGTCGGTGGTGTTGTTCTCCACCGTGGCGGTCGCCCAGGGGTTCCCGTCCCACGCCTCGGTCGCGATGGCCAAGGGCGCCGTCGAGGGGCTGACTCGGGCGCTGGCCGCCGAGCTCGCGCCGCGGATCCGGGTGAACTGCGTCGCTCCGTCCCTCACCCGCACCCCACTCGCGCAAGCGCTCACCGGCAACGAGACCCTCGCGAACGCCGTGGCGCAGATGCACGCGTTGCAACGGCTGGGCGAGCCCGACGACATCGCCAGCCTCGGCGCGTTCCTGCTGTCGTCCGAGGCGGCCTGGATCACGGGTCAGGTGATCGGCGTCGACGGGGGCCGGTCGACCCTGCGCGCCAAGGGCTGACCAGCATCCAGCTGACGGGTTCTTCACGAACCGTGGCGCCGGCGCAGGGTCCCAGGCCCAGGAGGTGCCCGTGGGGGTCTCGGTCGGTGGTCGCGGAGGCGCATCGCTCAACCTGGTGCCGTTCCTCGACCTGTTGTCGGTGTGCATCACGTTCCTCATGGCCACCGCCGTGTGGATCGAGCTCGACGCGGTGGCCGTCGACCAGCCCGGTGTCGCTTCAGCCACCTCGGGTGAGCCTCCCTGGCAGCTCGTCGTCCGGTCGGGCGGCTACGAGGTCGGACGCGGCACGCTCGCCCGCGCCAGCGATCTCGGGCGGGCCGTCGCCGAGGTCCACGCCGAGCGCGGGGCGACCGTGGTCGTCGCCGCCGAGGACGGTGTGCCCTGGGACCGCGTGGTCGAGGCCCTCGACGGGCTCGGCAGGGGTGGGTTCTCGGCGACGTTCGATCCGGAGCGACCACGCTGAGCGCTCACGGAACGACGGCGTACCCCGGCCCGACGTACACCAGCCGCACCCCGGACGCCTCCGCGATGGGGTGACCGTACGTGGGGCCCAGCACCCGCCCCGTCTCCAGGTCGATGCGCTCCCGGGTGGCGTACGCGAAGCCTTCGCCCGCCGAGCGGCCCAGCGAGCCGCGGAACGACCACCGCTCCACGCCGTCCAGGCCCCGCATCGACCACCGGTGGTCGTCGCCGTCCACCGCGATCCCCAGCACCCCTCCAGTCGTGGCCTCGACCGTCGACGTGAGCCCGGCCAGCGGGGTCCGCGCCACCGCCCGGCCCGTCTTCGGGTCCACCCAGACGAGGTCGCGCGGAGGCGCTGCGGAGTCCAGGTACGCCACCGGTCCGCGCTCACCGACCACCGCTCCGAAGCCATCGAGCTCCGTCCGCCAGCGACTCGCGCCGGTGACCGGGTCGACGCCGCGGACGTCGGTGGGGGTGACCAGGAGTGGCCCGGACGGCGTGTCCACGAGCCGTCCCCCGGGTCCCGAGCGGGTCCACGCCAGCGCCCCGGACGGAGTGAGCCCCACCAGCGTGTCCCCCAGCTGGAACACCGAGCCCGCGCCCACCACCCCCGGCGCGACGCCGTGCGCGAACCCGAGCGTTCCGCCGAACGCGCCCATCCCGAACTGCCCACCCACCGGGCGGCTCCACACCACTCCGTCTGGGCGCAGGCCCGTGAGCGTCCCGTCACCTCCGACAACCACGCTGACGCCGCCGAACACGCCGAGCACTGCCACGCTCGACACCCACTCCGTGTCGTGTGGCTCCCCGAGGTCGTAGTACAGGTGCAGCTCTCCGCCCGGACGCCAGGGGGTCAGCGTCCGCCCGGTATCCGGGTCGAGCACCAGCCCATCGCGGGTGTCCGTCTCCACCCACAAGCCGGTGCCCTGCGCGCCCACGCGGAGGTCCGCTGCAGGGCGATCGAGCGGCGTACACCACCGGAGTTGGCCCCCGCCGTCCACGCGGCACACCGTCCGCGGGGCCTCCGACGCGTCGCAGACCATCGCCACGACCCCGTCCTGGTAGGACTCCTCACGGGCCCACGTCCCGGTCGGCGGCTTCGCCAGCTGCCAGCGGACCTCCCCGGAGGCGGTGTCGTAGGCCGTCAACGCCCGCCCCTCGTCGATCGCGTGCACCGTGCGACCGTCCGCGGTGAGCGAGGGGGTGTCGTAGACGTTCACGAGGTTCCACATGCCCCCTCCGACCCACGCAGGCTTCACCGGTTCCCGCGCTCAGGCGCTTCGGCGGATCGCCAAGCCGCGTTCCCCGCCAAGACCACCTCTTGCAGGTAGCCGTAGCGCGGACCACGGGCCCGGATGGGCTACGCTGCCACATGGTCGGAGGCTTGCTGTTCGCGCTCTCCGTCGCCCACGCGTGGACGGCGGAGGAGCTGCGCGCGCGGCTCGACGAGACCAGCGACGAACGCAGCCTCCGCACGCACCCCAAGGCGCCCGCTCCCAGCGACGCCGACCTCGCGAAGGCTGCTGGAGGTGCGGTCGTCACGGGCCTCGCTGCCGATGGGCGCGCGTACGGCTTCGCGATCGTCGACGTCCCGATCGGGAAGTTGTGGGCGGGCCTGAACGACGAGACCCGTCACCCCGGGTACACGCCCGTGACGTACAGCGAGCTCCTGTCCGGGCGGTTGTGCGGCAACGGGCGCCGCGTGCTGCAGTTCCTCCCCGTGCCGATGATCGACGACCGCTGGTGGATCGGCATCCTGAGCCCCAACCGCGAGCTCCTGTCGGCCTCCGGCGGCGCGGTGCGCGAGCTCGCGTGGAAGAGCTCCGTCGACCCCGCCGAGGTCCTCTCCGAGAGCGGCCAGGCCATGATCGCGCAGGGGGTGCCGATCGGCTACTCGCGCGGGGCGTGGTTCCTGGTGGCCCTCGACGAGCAGGACACGTGGCTCGAGTACTTCCTCGCCTCGGATCCGGGCGCGGGGATCGCGTCCAGCATGCGATCGATGTTCGCGACCCGCGGCGTCCGCGAGAGCTTCGCGGCCATGACCCGGTACGCGAAGGAGGCCAGATCCTCGTGCCCCATCGAATGACCCTGCCCCTCCTGCTCGCCGCCTGGTCCGCTCCGGCCCGGGCGGAGGACCCGTTCGCGTGGACGGAGCCCCCGCCGGAGACCCAGCTGGCGCGTGATCGCGTCGAGATCCCGCTCGGGAAAGGCGCGGTGTTCGTGCCGTCGCTCACGGGCCCGCTCAACGAACCGCCCGTGATCCTGGTCGACGGCGACGAGGTCATCGACATCCCGACCGGCGAGCGCGTGCTCGTGGACCCTGGCGCGTACACCGTCGTCGTGAGCTCCGGGTCGCCCATCCAGGGCGCCTCCGTCGCGATCGAGGTCTCCGAGGGGGCCACCACCGTGGTGCCGGTGAGCTGGGGGGCGCTCCGCATCGAGGTCGTCGACGACAAGCGCGTCCCGCACCGCGGTGGGTACGAGCTGATCCGCGCGGACAACCGCGAGCCGTACGGCACCGGCTTCGGCGCCGACACGCTGCAGGGCGAGTCCCTGATGACGTGGCTCCTCCCGCCGGGCGTGTACCGGATCGTGCGCCCCGGCGGGAACTACCGGGCGCTCCGCGACTTCGCGACAGTGTACGTCCCCGAGTCCGGGTTCGTGCGCTACCGCCTGGTGCTCGACCCCGACACCGGCGAGTTCCAGGGGTCCGGCGTGCTGTTGCCGGACGAGTTCGGCTCCCCGCAGAACCGCCGCCAGCGCTGGTTCACGAGCCTCGTGGTGGGCGCGGTCGGGTCGCTGGCCCAGCAGCGGAACCTGGTGGGCGTCAGCAACCAGCTCACCGTCGCGGGCTCGTTGTTCGTGGACGGCCAACTGGCGTACAACGTAGGCAAACATTCTACGTCCCTCCTCGGACAGTTCGAAGAGGGCGCCTCGCAGATCCGGCCACAGGAGGGTGACCCGCTGCCGCTCGTGAAGACGCGCGACCGGCTCCGGCTCGATGGGCTGTACACGTACTATGCGAAACCCTGGGTCGGTCCCTACGTCCGGGCCACCGGGGAGTCGCAGGCCTTCGCGACCAACGTGCTCGTGACCGAAGACACCACGCTGCGTCGCCTGTTCGCCAACGGGTCCGAGGCCATCGAGACAGTCCTCACCAACGACACGTTCTTCGTCGCGAACCCGTGGCAGCCCACGCTCGTGCGGGAGGGTGCCGGCCTCAACGCCCGCTTCGTGAACAACCGGTGGGTGACGTTCAACCTCCGGGCGGGCCTGGGGCTCCGCCAGAACCGCTACGGTGGCGCCTGGGTCATCGAGGACGTGCCGCGCTCCGAGGAGCTCGAGTACCGCCAGGTCGAGAGCTTCGACCAGCGCGGCCTCGAGTCCACCCTCATCGCGACGGCGCGCCTCCCGGGGTGGGCGGTTTACGCCACCGACCTCGAGCTGTTCGGGGGCTTCCAGGAGTTCGACCGCCCGAGCGTCGAGTGGCGCAACACGTTCACCCTCCGCCTCACCCGGAACCTGTCCGTGAACTACTTCCTCAACATCGAGCAGCTGCCCCAGGTCGTGGACACCCTCCAGCTCGAGCAGAGCGTGTTGCTCCGCGCCTCGTGGGCGCTGTTGTGAGGGCGCCGCTCCTGCTCGCGCTCCTGGTGGGGTGTGTGTCGAAGGGCCGCCACGAGCTGG
Organism: Myxococcota bacterium; assembly: GCA_044356535.1. Lineage (GTDB taxonomy): Bacteria > Myxococcota_A > UBA796 > UBA796 > JACKER01. The sequence continues at coordinate 13,127 of JBIKWC010000070.1, read as the reverse complement.
CCGTCGTGCAGCTGCAGGCGACGCAGGCGGCGCTGTCCGCGCGCACCGGGGAGTGCGCCGAGGACGCAGCCACCGCCGAGGCGGAGCGCCGGGTCCTGGTGTCGGAGATCGCGCGCCGGCAGCTCCAGCTCGACGAGCTCACCGCCCGCGCTCGGCTCCGCGACGAGGCCCTCGAAGGCACACAGGCCCAGCAGGTCGCATTGCTGGCCGAGCTCGCCGGGCTGCGGACCGAGCTCACCGCGCTGCGCACCGCGTGGTCCGGCCGCGGCGCCCCACCGCCATCCACGCCCACGCCGGCCACCGACGCGTCACAGGGGAGCACGCTGGCCGCGGTCGAGGCCCACTTCCGCGAAGTGATGGACGAACGGCGCGCCGCAGAGGCCCGCGCCGCCGACACCGTCGCGTTCGGCGCGTTGGTCGCAGCCGACCGCGTGGAGCTCGACGTACGTGGCGGATCCACGGTGGTCCGGATCCCGACGGCGCTGCTGTTCCAGGAGGGGTTCTCGACCCTGTCTGCCCGGGGACGGGAGCTCGCGGGGCAGCTGGCGGCGGCGCTGCGCCAGGTCCCGGGGCGGCGGGTCACCATCGAGGGACACACGGATGCGCGTCCGATCCACACGGCGGAGTACCCGTCGAACTGGGAGCGCGGATTCGGGCAGTCCATGGCCCTCCTCCGCGCGCTCGAGGCCGAAGACGCCCCGGTGACGTTGTCCGCCGCCTCGTTCGCGGGCACCCGACCCCTGGGCGACGACGAAGCGGGCAACCGGCGGCTCGAGCTGCTGGTGGCGCTCGACCCCGACCTCCCCACGGCGTACCCGCCCTCCCCGTGACCGTCAGCCGGGCGAAGACAACGTCTTCCGCGCACTCACCCGACGCTCGTCCGCGACCGCGAACCGCAGCAACGCCTCGCGATCGGCGGGGGCGGCGTAGTCGACGCCCACGCGGGGACCGTGGAGCCATGCCGTCGCGGGCCGGCCCCACCGCAGCGAGAGGCCGGCGGGATCGGTGAGGTCGTCCCCGTCGTTGGCCCGCTCCACCCCGAGCGCGGCCGCGACCTTCCCCGGACCCGCCAGATCCCGCCGCCCCGACCGGCGCGGCAGCCACACCGCCTCGCCGCGCACCGGCGCCGCGCTGCGGATCAGCACAGCGGCCCCACCGCCCTCCGTCCCGCTCACCACGTTGAGCATCCAGTGCAGGCCGTAGCAGCGGTACACGTACGCGCGCCCCACCGGGCCCCACATCGCAGCGTTGCGCGCGGTCCGGCCCTTCGCCGTGTGGCACGCCGTGTCGTGGGGACCGAGGTAGGCCTCCGTCTCGGTGATCTCGAGCACCACGTCCCCATGTTGCACCCACCGCCCCAGCAACGCGAGGGCGACCTCCGCACAAGGACGCGAGAAAAACCCGGACCCCAGTACGTCATCCGAACGTGGTGTGCATCGCTCTTCGACGATCGGATCCATCCCGTCCCCGCAGCAGGGTAGCAGGGGCCCGGGGAGGCGTCATGTGGCTGGCGGTGCTCGCAGGGTGTGCGCTCGGGAAGCTGTCGACGGTCGGACGCTCGTACCCGGACCTCGACGGCGACCGCCTCGCGCCGGGCGCCCGCCAGGACCTGTGGGTCGGCCGAGACCGGTACGCGGTCCCGCACGTGCGGGCGCGGTCCGACGAGGACGCGTGGTACGGTCTCGGGTTCGTACACGGCCAGGACCGGTTGTTCCAGGCCGAGCTCGCCCGACGCACCGCGTTCGGGCACCTCGCGGAGTGGTTCGGTGAGCCCGCGGAGAACGTCGACGTCTTCGCCCGCACGTTGGGCCTCGAGGCGCTGGCACACGCCGAGGTGGAGCGGCTCGACCCCCAGACCCGGGCCATGCTCGAGGCCTACACCGCTGGCCTCAACGCCGCCGCTGCCGACAGCCGCGCGCTGCCCATCGAGCACCGGCTGCTGGGCGCGACCTTCGAGCCCTGGCGCCCCGAGGACTGCCTGGGCATCGGGTACCTCATGTCCTGGAGCCTCGGGGAGAACGTCCGCTACGAGCTCGCCGCCTGGGAGCTCCGCGACCTGCCCACGGACGTGGTCGAGCGGGTCCTCCGCACCGAACCACACAGCCCGCCGCTCGACGCGTACTGGGAGCAGACGAAGACGAGGTCGGTGGGCCCCTACACCGACGCCTGGCGCGCGTGGACGGGGCTCCTGGGTGGAGCGCCCACCTCCGCCGCCTCCAACAACTGGGTGATCGGCGGCGAACACACCGCGGACGGGCTGCCCATCGTCGCCAACGACCCGCACCTGATGCAGTCCGTCCCTTCGTTGTGGTACGCGGCCGACGTATCGGGTGCGAGCTTCCACGCTGCGGGCGCCACCCTCCCCGGGGTGCCCGGCTTCCCGGTGGGCCACTCGGCGCACGTCGCGTGGGGCCTCACCAACGTCATGGCCGACGTCGTGGACGTGGTGATGCTGGAGCGCCGCGGGGACGGCTACGTCCTCGACGGCGAGGTGCTGCCGTTCGAGACCGTCACGTTCGACGTGGTGGTCGACGGCGCCCCGCGCTCCCACACCGGGCATCGGACCCGCGTGGGCCCCGTGTTCACCAGCCTCGACGCGCCGTACGTGTTCGCGTTGCGCTGGGCGGCCCTGGAGCTCGAGGACCAGCTCCCGTTGATGCTTCGGCGGCTCGCCACCGCTCGGACCGTGGGCGAGGTGCGCGAGGTCGGGAACGGCGCTCCGATGGTGGTCGCGCTCAACCTCGTCGCCGCCGACGACGCTGGTGACTGGGGTTGGCAGACCGTGGGCGGGATGGTGGAGCGGCGGGGCTTCACCGGGCGCCTGCCGTACCCGGGGGACGACGCGGCGCTGGGCTGGGTCGGCTTCTACGCCGACACACCGGGCTCGGGTCCGGTGCCGGAGGGGTTCCTGGTCACGGCCAACACGCGGCCCGACCACCCCCTCGCCGACGCCCTCGCCACCACGTACATCCCGCCCCACCGGTACGACCGCATCCGCGAGCTGCTCGCCGCCGAGACCGCCCACACGGTGGAGGGCCAGAACCGCCTCCAGGTCGACCGGCAGGACGGCGACGCGAGCACCTGGCGGGACACATTGCTCGCGGGGGTGGCGCCCACCTCCGACGACGGGCGCACCTGCGCGGACCTGCTGCGGAGCTGGGACCTCGTGGCCGACAAGAACTCGGCGGGCGCCGCAGTGTGGGCCGAGCTCGTCGGCCGGTACCAGGAGGCCGCGCTCACCCCTGCGTTGACGGCAGCGCAGCGCGCGGTCGTGGCGTCCGTGGCGAGCTCGGGCCAGCACCCGCTCGACGCCGGCGCCCTGGTCCAGGACGACGCGGACCGCGTGGCCGACGTGACCCTGGCCCTCGAACAGACCTGCGCCGCGCTGCGCGAGACCCTCGGGCCCGATCCGACCCGGTGGACCTGGGGCGCGCTCCATCCGCTGGCGCTCCAGCACCCGTTCGCGGCCCAGGCGCCGCGGTTGCTGTCCGACTGGAACATGCCCACCGTTCCGTACGGCGGAACGGGAGCCACGGTGGCCGCTGCGGGGCACGCGCTGGTCACCGAGGGGCTGCGCCCGGTCACGGGGATGGCGAGCGTGCGCGTGGTCATGCCCCTGTCGGATCTGGGGGCCTCGACGCTCGTGTACCCCGGGGGCCAGTCGGGACACCCGGGGCACCCCGACTACCGCTCGCACTACGTGGAGTTCGTCCACGACAACACGCTGCCGCTGCAGTTCGACGACGACGACCTCCGCATCGAACACGCCCTCTGGCTGCGCGCCGGGCCCTGACGTCAGCGTCCGCCGGCGGCGCCGATGTCGCTGCGGGAGCCATCGGGATCGGTGCGCGCGGGGTCGCCGACATCGACCAGGGGAGAGCCGTCGCCGGGAGCCAGGTCCCACGGGGGCGCCTCCGACACGAACGTGCCCGTCACGTCCAGGTTGCCGTCCGTCCCGATGGGGTCCGGGGGGCCGTCGAAGCCGCCGTCGCTGTCCGCGAAGGAGGAGTACGTGATGGTCGTCGCGGCGCTCGCCGAAACGTCCACGAGCGACACGGTCGCGGGGCACCGGTACCCCTGCACGACCACATTGGTGAGCGAAACGTCGGGCCCGACCGACGTCACCGCGAGCCCCACACACGAGTCGGCGGTGGCGGCGGCCGCCAGGAAGGTCCCGTCGACCACCGTGAAGGCGCCGTCGAGCGTGACCTCGGCCACGAGCCCACGCACGACCTGCCCTCCCGCGTCCGCGGTGGTGCCCGCCACCGCCACCTCTTCGAGGGTGAACGTGGAGCCGAACCCGTAGAACACGCCGCCGTCGAGGCCCTGACTCTGGAGCGCGAGGTCCAGGACCGTGAGCCGGGTGGCGGTGAGCGCGGTGTCGACCGTGAAGAACACACCGCCCTGCAGGGTCGCGGCGCCGGTCACTGCGGTGTCCACGACGCGGGTGTCGGTCATCGTCACCACCGAGTCGCGGAACGCGAACACGCCGCCCTGGCCCACCGCGGTCCGCGTGCCGGTCACCTGAACCCGCTCGAACGCCGCGGTGGAGTCCTCCAACCGGATGGGCCCCTCGCCGCCGGAGGTCTGCCGGACGCCCTGGAAGACCGTGTCGCGCACGTCGAGGGTCGCGTCGGTCGCCACGAGCACGGACCCCTCGCAGGCGCAGTCGGGGGCGTCGATGGTGACCCAGGCCAGGGACAACGAGGCGTCGTCCACGACGAGCGCGCCGCTGTCGCCGGTGACCACCACGTCCTGCACCACCAGCGCCGCGCCGCCGTCCACGAGGAGCGCGGGCCCGCCGGTCCCGACCAGCCGGCCGCCGGCTGCAGCGCCGAGCGTCGCCGCGCCCCCGGTCATCACGACGCCGGCGTGGTCTCCGGCCTCCAGGCACACGAGGCCACCGTCCGCCAGCGCGACCGCGAGGTCGGGTTCGTCGGTGGGCACCCACACCCGCGGCTCGGGGATCCCGTCGCAGTCGGCGTCCTCGAAACGGCACGCGGCCGGAGCGCCGGGGAACACGCGGGCCTCGGCATCGTCGCAGTCGACGTCGGCCGCGAAACCGTCGCTGTCGAGGTCCGGGGCCGGGTCGGTGGTGGGAGCGGTGTCCGTGGTGCCGGTGTCTCCGCCCGGCGCCTTGTCGTCGGTGGTGACGGTGAGCTCGCAGGCCAGCAACAGCAGCAGGGGTGCCAGGGAAGTCCCGGTGCGCATGGTTCGTCCTCCACCGAGCCCGTACCGCGAGCGCCGTCGCCGCCCCGCGAGTCGTTACCTTGTGTTGCTCGCCAGCGTGGATACGGCCCCTGGGGAGGCAGCATGTGGGTGTGGGCAGCCTGGACGGCGTGCGACGAGCCCTCCGACTCCGCGCCGGCGGGGCCCACGGCCGAGCCCGAGCCCGCGCCGTTCTGCGAGGCGAACGGCTTCGGCCGGGTGGTCCCGTGGGACGCCGAGGGCCCCTACGGCGTCGTGCGCCACGCGTTGGCGGCCGACACGGACCTCCCGCTCACCGACGGCACCCGGTTCTCGCTCGCCGCGTCGTGGACGGGCTGCGAGAGCTACGTGTTCGTCCCCGACACCGTCCCCCGCTCCGACCTCGACCCGCGGCCCGTCTGGTCGCGCGACGTCAGGCTCCTCCTCGAGCGGTCGCCCCGGAACGCGCACTACTTCCTGGTCGCCTCGGATCGGGCCGGCGCCCGCCTCGCTGCGGACGAGGTGGAGCGCGTGCTCACCGAGGCCGAGGACGACGATCGCGCCTGGTGGGCGGAGCGCTTGCACGTGGTCGAGCGCCCGCTCTCCGAGGTGGACGGGTGGGTCGCCGAGGTGGCGGCCGGGATCGGGCAGCTCGGGTTCGCGATCGATCGCAGCCAGCGGCTCCGGGGCCTGGGGTCGCTGTCGGACGTGACCCGGGGCGTGTTCGGCGCGGACTGGCCGTGGGAGAACAACCTCGCTGGGGCCGCGCTGAAGGTGGAGTGGTTCAACGTCGAGGCCGCCCGCGAAGACCGCCTCGACGCCACCGACGCCACGGTGGTCCCGCTGTGGACGGGCGAGGTGTTGTCCCAGTTCGCGGAGGTCGACGTCACCCTGCCGGACCTCTCCGCGTTCGACACGCTCGAGCTCGACGTCGACCAGCGCTGCCCGGACCCGACGCTGCCCGAGGTCGGCAACTGCGGCGCCTGGGACTACCTCGCCGCGCTCTCGGTGTACGACGGCGACGAACGCATCGAGCTCGGGCGGTTCGTCACGACCTACCACCGCGAGGCGCGCTGGGTGCTCGACGTGTCGCCGATGTTGGCCCACCTCCAGGGCGGGGGCGAGCGGCGGTTCCGGTGGGAGTGGGCCCCGTACTGGAACGTCCAGCCCACCGAGACGCGGCTGTCCCTGCGGCTCTCGAGCTCGGGGAAGGCAGCGTCCCCGCGCACCGCGATCCGCATCGCGACCGGAGGTGCGTTCGGCTCCACGTACGGCGACGGCCGCCAGCCGGTGGTGGTCGACATCCCCACCACCGCGCGGAAGGTGGAGCTGGTGGCGACGATCTCGGGCCACGGCGCCGGCACCAACGAATGCGCCGAGTTCTGCGACCACGAACACACGTTCACGGTCGCGGGCCATGCCCCCCACCAGATCTCGTTCCCGGAGGCCGGCACCGAGACGGGGTGTATTCCCGGCGTCGCGGCGCAGATGACCCCGAACCAGTGGGGGACGTGGTGGTTCGGGCGCGGAGGCTGGTGTCCGGGGCAGCCGGTGTACCCGCACGTCGTGGACGTGACGGACGAGGTCGTGCCCGGCGAGCCGGCGACCATCACGTACGAAGGCACGTTCCAGGGAGCCCCGCCGCCGGACGGCAGCGGCGACATCCTCCTCGAGTCGTGGCTCGTGATCTCGGAGTAGGAGCCCGCGTCGCGTAGCGTGCGATAGCGCGCTCGCGGGGAGCGTAGCGGCGCGAGCCGCGCCAAGGGCTTCCTGGTCAGCCGCGCCCACACTTGGGCATCAACTCCCCTTCCCCGTACCGGCGCCCGTTGCAGGCCAGGCGGCGCTGTTCGGGCGGGTCCGGGGGCAGGGTCTCCGCGAGCGGCGCCGCTGGCGCGTGGACCTCGGGAATCACCGGCGCCACCGGAGCCAGGACCTCCGGAACCACCGGGCGCGGCACACTGTGCGCGACCACCGGAGCCTGCAGGGCGCCGAAGGCCAGCCACGCGCCCACGGCTGCGAGGAGAGCCAAGGCGATCGTCGTCCACCAGCGCATGTGACCTCCATCCCCAGACGAACCGACACCGCCCACCTTACACCCCCGTGGGCTCGGGCAACGAGCGGGGCGCAGACAGCGGACCCGGTCGGACCACCTGCTGCTCGACCCGGCGCTCCGGCAGGGCACGGAACGTGAGGTAGCCGTCGTCGACCGGCGCCTCGACGAGCCGCCCCTCGGAGGTCACCGTCCCCACCACCGAGGGCGCGTCACCGAGCTCGGCCGACACGTTCAACTCCCGGCCATCGTCCAGCCGACAGCGACCCTCGAACCGGATGACTTCCGTTCCGATGGACACGCGCGAGGCCGCCTCCAGGCGCCCGTAGCTGTTGTCGGCCATCACCAGCGTGAAGGCGCCGGACCGCAGCACTGCGGGCACGTCACCCACCGGGGTGTGGCCCACGACCACCCGCCGGACGCCTTCCGCGAGCAACTGCGCGACGACGGAGGGCTCGGGGAGCCGCGGATCGTTGTGGGCGTCCGCCAGCCGCCCGTAGACGACGCTCGCCTGGTTCGCGGCCGTGCCTGGGAGCGGGGCCTGGTACGCGACCAGCGGGGACCACGCGGGCACGCCGTCGCGGACGTCGTCGTCGACGAATGCAGCCAGTTGGTTCGCGTGGAAGGTGTTGAGCGCGTCGACCCAGCGCGCCACCCCCGCGACGCGGCCCGCGACCCCTGGGACGACCCCCAGGTTGTCGGCCGTGACACCGCCGTGGACGAACAACGTGTCACCGTGGAGCCACGCGAGCTGGGCCGCGCGGAGCCAGGTCGTGTGGAGCCCCTCGGGCGCCAGGTCCTCGAGGAACGAGTCCACCACGTCCTCGTCGCCCGCCGATCGGCCCTCCGACGCGAGCTCGGTCGCCCGGTGGCCGAACGCCTCACGTGCGCCCATGGTGTTCGAGAAGATCCACCGCAGCAGCGCGGGCCGGTCGCGGTGGAGCGCTTCGGGCGCGGTGGGCCGGGGGTGCCCGGTGAGCTCGCGCCGCAGCCGGAGCTTGTTGAGGTCGCGGTTGCCGGCGAGCAGGACGACGCGCTCGCCGTAGCGCAGCTTCGCCGTGAGCAGCGTGGTGAGGAGCTTCCGCCCCGCGGGCCCGCGGTCCACGGCGTCCCCGCCGAACACGAAGGTGGCGCCGGGCGCCAACACCAGCGCCCCGTCCACGAGCGACACGTGCGGGTTCCCGGCGCACGCGCCCGCGAGCTTGTCCCAGCGCCCCTCGAGGTCGGTCACGTAGGTGATCACGAGCGCTTCCTACCCACGCGGACCGGTCAGCGGGTGACCACCACCTGCTCCACCCGCACCCGCTTCCCTTTTACACCGTGTTTGGCGAGCCCGCGGAGCGCCGCGCCGACCACTCGGGACGACACGGCCACGAACGCCCACCGGTCGAGGATCTCGAACTTCCCCACGTCGGCGCCGTCGAGCCCGCAGTCGCCGGTGAGCGCGCCGAGCACGTCGCCCGGGCGGAGCTTGTCGCGGCGCCCGGCGCCCAGCCACAACGTGGCCCACCCCGACGCCAGCGGCCCGGCCTCCGGGCCCGGTGCAGGCAGCGTCGCCCGCAAGACCCCCTCGGGCACCTTGCGCTCCTCGGACGCGGTCACGAGCGCCCACGCCTGCCCTTCCCGGCCCGCCCGCCCGGTGCGACCCACCCGGTGGACGTAGTCCTCTGGGCGCGCGGGGAGCTCGAAGTTCACGACGAGCGGCAGGCCGTCGACGTCGAGGCCGCGGGCGGCGACGTCGGTGGCCACGAGCACGCGGACGGAGCCGTTGCGGAACGAAGCGAGCACGCGATCCCGGTCGACCTGCTCGAGGTCGCCGTGGAGGGCCGCGGCCGCGAACCCAGCGCGTTGCAGGGCCACCGCCGTCTCGGCCACCACGCGCTTGAAGTTGCAGAACACGAGCGCGGCGCTCGGCTGCAGGGCGCGCAGCAGGTGGTCCAACGCTGCGAGTTTGTTCTCGACGATCGCCGCGTGTGCGTCGATCGTTGGCGCGCGCTCCTCGACCTCCACGTGGACGGCGTCCCGTTGCCACCCCGCGGACAGCTGGGTGATGGCCTCCGGGAACGTGGCGGAGAACAAGGCCGTCTGGCGGTCGGCCGGGAGGAAGGCGCGGATGGCGGCCATGTCGTCGCCGAAGCCGAGCTCCAGCATCCGGTCGGCCTCGTCGAGCACCAGCACGCGCACGGCCGAGAGGTCCAGCGTGCCGCGGCGCAGGTGGTCGAGCGTGCGTCCGGGCGTGCCGACGACGACGTGGGCGCCCTCCGCGAGGGTCTTCGCCTGCAGCGCGCCGGGCTGCCCACCCACCACGGGCACCACCCGCAAACCGGCGGTCCGCTTGCCCAGCGCGCGCAGGTCGGCGGTGACCTGCATCGCAAGCTCCCGGGTGGGACACAACACCAGGCCCTGCACGCGCCGGAACCCGAGCTCCAACGCCTGGAGCAGCGGCAGCGAGAACGCTACGGTCTTGCCGGTGCCGGTGTCTGCGCGACCGGACACGTCGCGACCGGCCAGCAGCGGGGGCAGCGCGGCCACCTGGATGGGCGTCATCTCTTCGAAGCCGAGCTCGGCGACCGCCCTGCGGAGGGCAGCGGACAGTGGCACGTCGCTGAAGGGAGCAGGCACGGCGACGGGTATCCCGTCCGGCCCCCGGGCGCGCCGGGGTACGATGGCGCCATGTGCCGCCTGTTCGGGTTCCGGTCCGTCCTCCAGAGCAAGGTCCACCGGTCGCTGCAGAGCGCCGACAACGCGTTGGCCGTGCAGTCGCGCGCGCACCCCGACGGGTGGGGGGTCGCGTACTACGTGGCCGGAACGCCACACATCGTGCGCTCGACCGGGACCGCGGGCAGCGACCACCTGTTCGAGCGGGTCAGCGGGCTCCTCACGAGCGAGACCGTCATCGCCCACGTGCGGCGCGCCACCCAGGGCCCCCTCTCCACCCTCAACTGCCACCCGTTCCAACACGGGCGCTGGGTGCTGGCCCACAACGGCGACATCCCGGCGTTCGCCGACGTGCGGGAGGAGCTCGCGGCCCTCGTGGCGCCCGCGTTCCGCCGCTACATCCTGGGCGACACGGACAGCGAGCTCGTGTTCCACCTGTTCCTCACGAACCTCGCCCGCCGCGTCGACCTGCACCGCCGGGGCGCGCCGCTCCCGGAGGTGGTCGCCGCCGTCCGCGAGACGGTGACCCAGGTGCGGGAGGTCGCCGATCGCCCTGGCGCCCGCTGCCTGCTCACGCTGCTGATCACCGACGGCGAGCTCCTGATCGCCCACCACGGCGGAAAGGACCTCACCTACAGCACCCACAAGGTGGTGTGCCCGGAGCGCGCGAGCTGCAGCTACCTGGCTGCGGCGTGTGAGGCGCCGGTCACCACCGGGAGCGCGGTGAACCACCTGCTGGTCTCGAGCGAGCCGCTGCTCGGCGAGAACGTGTGGAACCGCCTCACCGAGGGCGAGATCGTGGCGGTGGACCCGTTCCTGCGGTTCCACCACTTCGCCCCGCCGGCAGGAGGCCCGTAGCGCCTCAGAAGGCCGCGGACGCGCCCGTGCAGGTCCAGGTGCCGCTCGGCAGCGCAGCGGCGACGGACTCGCCCCCGTACGCGAGGGTGACGCTGCCCGTCAGGGCCTCCGCGCTGCACCGGGTGGTGATCGGGGCGCACGTGGACGGGCCCGTCGGGCAATCGGTGTCGGTGACGAGCGTGCCGCCCGCGCGGACCTGGAGCTCGCCGCCGACGAGCTCCACCTCGCACCAGAGGTCCACGGAGGACGTGCAGAACAGGCAGTCGCCGAAGTCCACGCCGACCGTGGTGCCGTCGGCGTCGCCGGTGACGCAGGCGACCCCCTGCCCGTCCGTGTACGTGTGGACCCGCGGGCCGGCGCCGGATTCGCTGGGGTTGCCGCTGTCGGCGGGTGGTGTGGTCGTGGCCGCGCACCCGATGAGCCAGAGCCACATGGACCCCTCCCGTCTCGAGCTCTATCCCGCCGCGCGGATCAGGTCGTCGTACCGCCACACCTCCTCGGCGTGGGGCCCCGGCGCCACGGCCATCGCCCGCCCCAGCGCCTCCACCCCGATCCCCCGGTACTTGCGGAGCGGACCCACCAGGAGCGGAGCCGCGAGCGGGGTCACCGCCAACAACACCCCCTGCACTGGGCCGAAGCGGTTGGTGGGCGTCAGGATCATCGACGGCTGCACCAGGCGGAGGTGCGGGAACGCCAGCGCCCGCAGCCCGTCTTCCAGCTCGCCTTTCCCGCGCAGGTACCAGCTCGGGGAGCGGGCGTCGGCATCCACCGACGACAACAGGGTGAACGAGACCACCCCTGCAGCCCGGCAGGCGCGGGCGAACGCGAGCACCCCGTCGCGGTCCACCCGGAGGAACTCGGCGCGCGGCACCTTCGACGGCTGACCCACCCCGAGCGTGCAGAGCGCCTCGTCGTGGCCGGCCAACAGCCGCTCGTACGCGGCCGGCGCCAGCGGATCGACCTCGTGTTGGTGCACCTTGGCGTGCGACAGGGGCGCCGCACGCCGCCCCAGCACGGTCAGGCGCTCCACCGCAGGGTCCTCCACCAGCGCGCGGGCGGCGACCGTGCCCACCGCGCCCGTCGCGCCGATCATCACCACGCGCCGCATCAATTGATCCTCGCTCGCGCTTCGCACGAGCGAAGCTCAATTTTCGTGTCTCCCGGGTGGGTCAGGGGCTCCGCCCCCGACACCCCCGCGGAGGACCAGTCCTCCGCACCCCCTGCCAGGGGGCGCTCCCCCCTGGACCCCCCGCGTACCGAGGTCCATCGAACCTGGATCAATTGGTTCTGGCCAGGGCGAGGCCTTCACACACGCTCGTGAAGGCATCCGCGCCCTGCAACCGCTCCGGCCCGAACCGCGCCGCGAACAGCTGCCGCACGAACGGCAGCTGCGAGGTGCCGCCCGTCAGGAAGACGTCGTCGATGTCGTCCACGCCGAGGCCCGCGCGGAGCAGGACCTCGTCGACCGCGCGATCGTACTGGGTCAAGAGCGCCCGGCACCCTTCGGCGTACGTCGCCAGGTCCACCTCGCGCTCCAGATCGAGCGTGGGCGAGTGGAACTCGTCGAACCGGAAGATCGGACGGTCGCGCTCCGAGAACTCGCGCTTGGTGCGCTCGATGGCCCAGGCCAGCGGGTAGCCGAGGTCGTCGAACACCAGGCGGTGGAGCCGGCGGATCGGGGTGGCGTCCACCATGCGGGGCTCGATGCGGCGCAGGCCCTCGTCGAGCTCCTTCGTCCGCAAGAGCGGCAAGGTGTAGAGGCGCTGGATCTGGAACACGATGGGGTTGTGCCACTCCACCACCTCGTGGGTGGGCGGCTTGCGCCACATCGCCCCGCGACCGAACGCCTCCGAGAGGAACGTGTCGAGGAAGCGGGCGTCGAGGGCATCACCGGCCGCGGCCACGCCAGAGGTGGCGAGCACGTCGGACAGGCGGTCGCCGACCCGGCCCGGGCCCGCCAGGAACACCGCGAAGTCCGAGGTACCACCACCAAAGTCACCAACCAATACGCGGCGCTCGCGCTGCAGCCCCACCTCGTAGCGGTAGGCCGCCGCGACGGGCTCCAGCACCAGCGACCAGGGTCTGCCGTCCACCGCCGCTGCGATGGCGCCCTCGAGCCGGGCCACCGCGACCGCGTTCTTCTCGGGGTCCGCGTGGAAGTGCACGGGCCGCCCCACGACCACGGACGTGACGGAGTCGCCGAGGACCCGCTCCGTGTTCGTGATCAGGAACCGAAGGTAGGCCGTGATCAGCGCGGGGAACGACCAGCGGCGGCCGCCGAACGTGGTGTCCGGCACGTCGTCGGGCAGGAACGCCTTGATGGAGCGCAGGAACCGCCCCGTGAGGTCCTCTTCGAGGTAGGCGCGGAACGCCG
>JBIKWC010000069.1:0-29188 GCA_044356535.1 Myxococcota bacterium | reverse complement strand
GCCCGTCCCGGTGCCGGTGCCGGTGTGGCCCGTGCTGCCGGAGCCGCCGGTGTGCCCGCCGGTGCCGGTGCCCGTCCCGGTGCCGGTGCCAGTGCCGGTGTGGCCCGTGCTGCCGGAGCCGCCGGTGTGCCCGCCGGTGCCCGTTCCGGTGCCGGTGCCGGTCCCGGTCCCGGTGTCACCCGTCTCGAGGCCCGTGTCGCCGCCGGTGTCTCCGGAGTCCGCGATCCCCGAGCAGTCGGCGGTGCAGCCACCCATCCCGCCGTCGTCGCACGCCTCGCCGTCGAGCACGTCGAGGCTGCCGTCGCCGCAGAACCGGGTGAGGCCCGACACCTGCTGGCAGGACGCCGCGCACACCGAGCAGGACGCCTGCCCGTACGCGCAGACCTCGGTGACCGCGTTCCCGTCGTCGCAGGTCTCGCCGGAGGCACCGTCGGTGACGCCGTCACCGCAGTAGTCCGTCTCGCCGGCCGACTGCGCGCAGGTGGCGTTGCAGACCGTGCAGGAGGTCTGGCCGTAGCCACACTCTTCCGTGACCGCGTTCCCGTCGTCGCAGGCTTCGCCGCTGTCCACGTTGGCGTCGCCGCAGACATCCGTCTCGCCCGCGGCGTTCTGGCAGATCGCGTTGCACACGGTGCAGGAGGCCTGCCCGTACGCGCACTCCTCGGTGACCGCGTTCCCGTCGTCGCAGCTCTCGGTGGGGGCGTCGGTGGAGCCGTCGCCGCAGCTGTCGGTGTCGCCCGAGATCAGCTGGCAGGCGCCGTCGCACACCGTGCAGGTCGGGTCGCCGTAGGTGCACTCCTCGGTGACCGCGTTCCCGTCGTCACAGGCCTCGTCGGGGGCGTCGGTGGCGCCGTCGCCGCAGGTGTCGGTCTCGCCCGGGACCTGCTGGCAGGAGGCGTTGCAGACGGTGCAGGAGGCGTCGCCGTAGGCGCATTCCTCCGTCGTGGTGTTCCCGTCGTCGCAGCCTTCGGTCGCGTCGACGGTGGCGTCGCCGCAGCGGTCGGTGTCGCCGGGCACCAGCTGGCAGGTGGCGTTGCAGACGGTGCAGGAGGCCTGCCCATACGCGCACTCTTCCGTCGTGGTGTTGGCGTCGTCACACTGCTCGCCGGCGTCCTGGACCCCGTCCCCACACACGTCGGTGTCACCGGCGACGAGCTGGCAGGTGGCGTCGCACACGGTGCAGGAGGCGTCGCCGTAGGCGCACTCCTCGGTCGTGGTGTTGGCGTCGTCACAGGTCTCGTTCGGGGCGTCGGTGGTGCCGTCGCCGCAGCGGTCGGTGTCGCCGGCCTGGTTCTGGCAGGTGGCGTTGCAGACGGTGCAGGAGGTGTCGCCGTACGCGCACTCCTCGGTCACGCGGTTCCCGTCGTCGCAGTTCTCGGTCGGGGCGTCGACCGTGTTGTCGCCGCAGAAGTCGGTCTCGCCGGCCTGGTTCTGGCAGGTGGCGTTGCAGACGGTGCAGGCCGTGCGCCCGTAGTTGCACTCTTCGGTCGTGGCGTTCCCGTCGTCGCAGGCCTCGTTGGGGGCATCGATCGTGGAGTCGCCGCAGCGGTCGGTGTCGCCGGCCACGTTCTGGCAGGTGGCGTTGCAGACGGTGCAGGAGGCCTGCCCGTAGGCGCACTCCTCGGTGGTGGTGTTGCCGTCGTCACAGGACTCGGTCGGCGCGTCGACGGCGGCGTCGCCGCACACGTCGGTGTCGCCGGGCTGGGACTGGCAGGTCGAGCTGCAGACGGTGCAGGAGGTCTGCCCGTAGACGCACTCCTCGGTGGTGGTGTTCCCGTCGTCGCAGCTCTCGTCCGGGGCGTCGGGGTTCGTGTCGCCGCACACGTCGGTGTCGCCGGCGACCTCCTGGCAGGCCCCGTCGCACACCACGCAGCTCGTGTCGCCGTAGTCGCAGTCCTCGGTGACGGTGTTCCCGTCGTCGCACTCCTCCCCGAAGCCCGGGTTCACGGTGCCGTCGCCGCACTCGGTGACCACGCCGGGGACGAGGTCGCAGGTGGCGTTGCAGACGGTGCACGCGCCGCCGTAGCACTGCTCCGTCGTGGTGTTCCCGTCGTCGCAGTCCTCGCCCGGATCCGTGGTCCCGTCGCCGCAGAAGTCGGTCTCGCCGACGGCGAGCGCGCAGGTGGCGTTGCACACGAGGCAGAAGGGCGCGCCGTACGCGCACTCTTCGGTTGCGGCGTTCCCGTCGTCGCAGCTCTCGGTCGGGGCGTCGATCGTGGAGTCGCCGCAGATGTCGGTGTCGCCGGCCTGGGTCTGGCAGGTGCCGCTGCACACCGAGCACGAGGCCTGCCCGTAGGCGCACTCCTCGGTGGTGGCGTTCCCGTCGTCGCAGGTCTCGGTGGGGTCGGTGATGCTGTCGCCGCAGAAGTCGGTCTCGCCGCTCACGTTCTGGCAGGTGGCGTTGCAGACGGTGCAGGAGGCCTGCCCGTAGGCGCACTCCTCGGTGGTGGCGTTCCCGTCGTCGCAGGTCTCGTTCGGGGCGTCGATGGTGGAGTCGCCGCAGCGATCGGTGTCGCCCGCCTGGTTCTGGCAGGTGGCGTTGCAGACGGTGCAGGAGGTCTGTCCGTAGGCGCACTCCTCGGTGGTGGCGTTCCCGTCGTCGCAGGCCTCCTGGGGAGCGTCGACGGCGGCGTCGCCGCAGAAGTCGGTCTCGCCGGCTGTGGTGCGGCAGGTGGCGTTGCAGACGGTGCAGGAGGCCTGTCCGTAGGCGCACTGCTCGGTGGTCGTGTTCCCGTCGTCGCAGTTCTCGGTGGGGGCATCCACGGTGGAGTCGCCGCAGACGTCGGTGTCGCCCGCCTGGTTCTGGCAGCTGGCGTTGCAGACGGTGCAGGAGGCCTGCCCGTAGGCGCACTCCTCGGTGGTCGTGTTCCCGTCGTCACACCCCTCCTGGGGCGTGTCGAGGAAGGAGTCGCCGCAGAAGTCGGTCTCGCCGTTGGCGAGGTTGCAGGAGCCTGCGCAGACCTGGCAGCTCGTCTGCCCATAGGCGCACTGCTCGGTGGTCGTGTTCCCGTCGTCGCAGTTCTCGTTCGGGGCGTCGACGACGGTGTCGCCGCACACGTCCGTCTCGCCGGAGACGTTGTCGCAGCCGGAGTCGCAGACCGTGCACGAGGCCTGGCCGTACGCGCACTGCTCGGTGACGGCGTTCCCGTCGTCGCAGTCCTCGAAGCCGGGGTCGATGGTGGAGTCGCCGCAGAAGTCGGTCTCCCCGGCGGCGTTGTTGCAGCTCGACGCGCACACGGTGCAGGCGGTGGAGCCGTACGCGCACTGCTCGGTGACGGCGTTCCCGTCGTCGCAGTTCTCGAAGCCGGGGTCGACGGTCGAGTCACCGCAGACGTCGGTCTCGCCGCCTTCGGTGCGGCAGATCGCGTTGCAGACGGAGCAGCTCGCCTGCCCGTAGCTGCACTGCTCGGTGACCTGGTTCCCGTCGTCGCAGGTCTCGTTGAACATCAGGTCGATGTCGTTGTCGCCGCACCGGAAGGTCTGCCCGGGGACCGCCTGGCAGATGGCGTTGCAGACCTGACAGCTCGACTGGCCGTAGGCGCAGGTCTCGGTGAGCGAGTTCCCGTCGTCGCAGGTCTCGAGGTTGAGGGGGTCGACGTCCGTGTCGCCGCAGAAGCTCGTGACGCCGGGCACGAGGTCGCAGCTCGTGTCGCACACCATGCACGACTGCGCGCCGTACGGGCAGTCCTCGGTGAAGAGGTTCCCGTCGTCGCACTCCTCCCCGGGCTCCACGGTGCCGTCACCGCAGGCCGCGGCAGCGAGTCGCGGGGCGCCCAGGGTCAGGACCAGGAGAGACAGGTAGCGGGTCCAGCGAACCATGATGACACCCCGAGAAAGTAGCGGAATTGGTACCGTCCTCCGGGAGTCACGAAAGGTCAACGGCCTGAGCGTGACACTGTCGTGACACAGTGCGCGAGGCCGTCGCGGACGCTACCATCGGCCGGTGACCACCCCCGAGTTCGGCCCCTGGATCGTCGAGCGCCCAATCGGGCGCGGCGCGCATGCGACCGTCTACCGGTGTCACCACCAGGCGGACCCGTCCCGCACGGCTGCCGTGAAGGTGCTGCACGGCGCGGAGCACATGCCGCGGCAGGTCGCCCGGCTCGCCAGGGAGGCGCGGATCCTCCGGAGGCTGGACCACCCCGGGATCGTCCGGGTGCTCGACGCGGACACGACCGTGGCCGAGCCCTGGGTGGCGCTCGAGTTGGTCGACGGGGTGCCGCTCGATCGGGCGCGGCCCGGGGTCCGTCCACCCGAGGAGGTGGCCCTGTTGGCGGAGCAGGTGGCGGGCGCGCTGCTCCACGCGCACCGGGTGGGCGTGTTCCACCGCGACGTGAAGCCCGCGAACCTGCTGGTGGAGCGCACCTCCGGCCAGGTGCGCATCGTGGACTTCGGCATCTCCGCAGCGCTCGGGGAGAGCACCTTGACCGATCCCGGCGCCACCGCCCCGGGGACCGTGGACTACGCGCCCCCCGAGTGGTTCCGCTCCCTCCCGCACGAGCTCGACGGGGCCCGGCTCGATGCGTACGCGCTGGGTGTCGTGCTGTACGAGCAGCTCACCGGCACCCGGCCGTTCGGTGGATCTGGCGGCCTCGCCCAGCTGCTCGCCGCCAAGCAGAAGGCGCCGTTCCTGGATCCGGGCCCGGGCACCCCTGCGGCGTTGCGGGAGCTCGTCCAGGTGATCACCGCTGCGGATCCCCGCGCGCGGGCGACGCTCGAGGACGCTGCGAGCGCGGCGAGCGCTGGCCACGCCCCGCCGGAGCGACGCGAGTTCATCGTGGTGACCCCTCCCGCCGACGCGTTCGTGGGGCGCGAGCGCGCGCTCGCCGAGCTCCTGGCGCTCCCGCCGTCGGTGCGCCTGGTGACGCTCGTCGGGCCGCCGGGGGTGGGCAAGTCCCGGCTGGCCCAGGAGTGGTGCCGGACCAGCGGGAGCACCCCCTGGGTGGAGCTCGGGGAGGTGAACGAGCTCGCGGGGGCGCTGCGTGCAGCAGGCCGGGCGCTCGGCTGTGCGCCGGCGCTGGACGCAGTGACCGCGGCGCTGCGCGAGGGAACCTGGCGCGCGGTGTTGCTGGACGACGCCGATCAGGTGCTGGAACCCCTCCGCGAGGTGCTTCCGCTGGCGTTCCGCGGCACCCCCGACGTCCGGTGGGTGGTCACCAGCCGGCGCCGCCTGCGGATCAGCGGTGAGCGCGTCGTGCTGGTCGAGCCCCTGGCCGTACCCATGGGGGACGAACGCACCGCCGCCACGACCCTGTTGCGCGCCCGGGTGGTGGGACAGGGGGGGACGCCGCCCGGTGACGACGAGGCAGCGCGCAGGGTTCGCGCGGTGGACGGGCTCCCGTTGGCCATCGAGCTGGCGGCGGCGGGACCGGTGGGGTCGGGAGACGGCGAAGACGGTCTGTCCTCGGTCTTGTCGGCTGCCTGGGACCGCCTGGACGCGGAGGAGCAGCGAGTGCTCGCGGGGTGCTCGGTGTTCCGCGCGCCGTTCGGGCTCACCGTCGCCGAGGACGTGCTGGGTGCTGGGTCGCGTCCGTTGTTCGAGGTCCTGCAGGGCCTGGTGGACCAGAGCTGGTTGCAGGTGCGGCGCGGGCTGGGCGCGTTCGCCATGCTCCGCACGCTCCGGGCGTTTGCCGAGCGGCAGCTCACCGGGCCCGTGGGGGAGGAGGTCCGCCTGCGTCACGCGTTCGCCGCGGCCCGCCCGGCCGACACGAGCCGTGCGCCTTCGCCTGGTGACGTCGACAACGCGCTGACCGCCTGGGACTACGCCGAGGCGGTGTCGGACCGCGACCTCGCCGTCACCCTCGCGCTGGTGGTCGCGCTCGGCAGCGGCTCCCCCCGAGGCCAGTGGGCGGAGCGGGCGCGGGCGCTGTTGGCGTCGGGAGCGGGGTCACCGGACGACCGGGCGCGGTTGCTCGAACGCCTGGGCTAAGGGCAGGTCTTCGCCACGAACTCCGCGGGGTCGGTGGTGGCCCACGCCTCTTCGCCCGTCTGGTAGCACCGACCGTCGAACGCCTCCGGGTGGGCGGGCGCGCGCAGCAGGAACTTGCCGTGGCGCTTGCCGGCCTGCATCGTGCCGCGCAGCATCAGGATTCCCACGTCGTTCCACTCGGCGAGATCGCCCTCCTGTTGCCCGGCGACCCAGTTCTGCTCTGCCACCTTGCTGTTCTTCTCCCACCGGACGGTGCGCCCGACCTGCTGGCCCTGGTCGTAGTCGCGCACCTCGGTCACGACGCCGCCCTGGACCCGATGCCACGGCCCCTGCCTCATGCCCTGGGTGGTGGCGCAGTACACCTCGAGGGCCGGACCCCGCGGGTAGCGGATGACCGAAGTCTCCGGCGGACATGTCGGGTCCGACCCCTTGGGCGGCGGCTCTCCGGCGTCGAGTGGCGCGAACTGCGCGTACGGATCACTGGCGGGCTGGGCGTCGGGCAGGGGGGCGGGGAGCTCGACCGGAGGAGGCTCCGGCGCGTCCACGTTGGTGGTGGGTGGCGCTCCGTCCACGGACCCCGGCAGGCCACCACACGCGAGGCCCGCGGCGAACGACAACACCGCGACGAACCGAAGGCTGGTCACTCGTCCCCCTCTCGTGGTCTGCCGAGCCGGGACCGCGGCGCGACCTCGGTGTGCTCCTCGTGTACGACCTCTGCTGGCTCTCCGGCCAGCTCGGCCCAGTCGTCTGGCGCCTCGGTGGCCTGCGCCCGGAGCTCGGCGGGCGCGGGTGCCGCGACCTCGGGCGGCAGCAGGAGGATCTCGGTGGGGTCGTCCAGGAACCTCAGCCACGGGCGGCGCACGAACGAACGCACCATCTCGGGCGCGAGGCCCGACGTGAACTCGCGCGCCAACTCACGGCCCGCGGTGCGATGCGAGCGTTGCTCGTCTCCGTCCGTGAGGTGGGTACACAGCGCGCGCGCCTCGAGCAGCCAGAGCCGGAACCCACGGGAGCCGGCGGTCTGCACCACGGCGCGGGCGTTCCGGAGGGCTGCTTCGCGGTCCCCGAGGCCCATCCAGCCCCAGGCGAGCTGCAGCTGCACCTGGGTACGGCGCGGAACCGGGAGGTCGCCGACCGCCTGCTCTGCGCGGTCGACCAGCGCCCGGGCGGACAACGCGTCGGTCGGCGCTTCGGATCGGGCGAGCAGGGCCTGAAGGAGCGGCAGGTACCGCTCCGGATCCCGCTTGACCGCGTACTCGAACCCCTTGGCCGCGCACTCGCGCGCCCGCTCGGGCTGCCCGCGCTCCACGGCGAGGCGGGTCCGTTCGACCAGGGCGGTCAGCGTCTCCTCGGGGAGATCGATCTCCCGCGCGAGCGTCTCGGCGAGCTGCAGGCCCGCGGCCGCCTCGTCGTAGAGCCCGAGGTCGATGGCAGCCACGGCCATCGCGCGGTTGGCGGCGGTGGCGCCGAGCTTGTACTCGAGCTCCCGGGCGAGCTCCACCGCAGCGTGGGCCCGCTGGCGCGCCTGCAGCGGCTCTCCCTGCCAGGTCAGGAGCTCGGCGATGTTCGCGAGGGCGAGGCACCGCGGACGTTTGAGCCGCAGCTCACGGAAGATGCCCTCCGCCTCGAGCAGACCGCTGGTGGCGGCCGCGAGGTGCCCGCGGGTCGCCTGGGCCGCCGTGAGCGCCAGCAGGAGCTCCGCGCGCCGCTCTGCGAGGGGGCCGCCCTGCGCGAGCATCAGGCCCTCGGACGCGAGCCGCTCGCACTCGTCGAGATCTCCCTGGGTCCACGCGATGGCCGCCATGCAGTGCAGCGCTTCGGCGACACCTTCGCGATAGTGGAGCCGGCGGCTGGCCTCGAGCGCCTGCTCGGCGAAAGCCCGGCTGTCGTCGACGCGGCCGCGCCGTCGCAGGACGGTGGCCAGCTTCAGTCTGGCCTCACACGCGGAGCGCGCGTCTGCCGCCTCCTCCGAGAGGGAGAGCACGGCGCGCCACGTGCGCTCGGCTTCGGCCCACTCGGCCTTGTTGTAGAGCACGTTGGCGCGGACCGTGAGGAGGTCGCGCCGATAGGCCCGGAAGTCCACGGGGGTGAGGTCGGCCATCGCGCTGTCTTCGAGCGTTCCGGCCTTGTCGGTGAGCTCCCATGCCTCCTGCACGAGCGACCGCTCGGCGGCTCGGCGTGCGGCGGCGACGAGGTAGCGGTACGCGCGCCCGGCATCTCCCGCCTGGCGGTAGTGCTCCCCGACGATCTCGAGCGCACCCGGGTTGTTGGCGTAGTGGAGCTCGAGGGCAGCGGCCATCTTGCGGTGCAGCCAGCTGCGCCGCTCGGCGTCGAGGTCGCGGTACACGACATCGGCGAGCTTGCGGTGCGTGACTCGGTGGAACACGGACTCCTGCACGGTGCGCTCGCGGGCGATGCCCAGGGTGATCAACCGGACGATGCCGTCCTGCACCACGTCCTCGTCCTCGTCGAGCACGTCGAGCAGCACGTCGAGGTCGAGCTCTCGACCTGCGACCGCCAACACCTCGAGGATGCGCCGGTCCTGGCGCTGCACCGCGTCGAGCCGGGCCCGGATGCGCTGGCGGATGGGCGCCGGGATCTCGAAGTGCCCCGTCGGGATCTCCTCTTCGCGGAGGGTCAGCGCCCACTGTGGCCCGCGCCCACCGTTCTCGATCGGACGGAGCGCCCCCGTGCCCACGAGCGAACGCAGGTAGCCGGCGACGAAGGTGGCGCTGCCCTCGGTCTCTGCGTGCAGCCGCTGGCCCAACATGCGGGCGGCGAGAGAGTCCCCGGTGAGCTCGACCACGATCTGGGTCACGGCCTCCCGAGACAGCTCGCGGACCTCGATCTCCTGCGGCTCGAGCCCGAGGCCCTCCCCCGCCGCGAACGCGTCGGCCGACGACGACGCCCGCGAGCGCGACGACGCCACGATCAACAGCGGCTCGGTCTCGTCCACGATCAGCCGCTTGACGAGGCCGGAGAGCAGGGTGACGTCGCGCGCGGGCGCCTGGTGGAGGTCGTCCACCGAGACCACGCGGGGACCGTCGTCGAGTCCGGCAGCGAGCAGCAGGTGGAGCACGTCACCGAGGGCCTGGTACGGGTCGCGGCCGTCGGAGGCAGCGTCGAGTGCTTCGAGTTCGCCTGCGGCCGAGCGCGGCGCGCGGGTTCCGAGCTCCTGCAGGAGGGACCTGGCGAGGCCGAGCAGGGTGGCGTGCGGCGGTTCGGGCGGGGTGGCGGGCCACGCGATCCGCGCGCAGGGGATGCCGAGATCGCGGGCGCGCTCGGCTGCCGCCTGGAGGAGGCGGGACTTCCCGGAGCCGTCGTCCCCCTCGATCACGACCACACCACCACGACGTGCCGTCAAGGCGGCGATCGCGTTGCCGAGGGCCTCGATCTCGAGCTCCCTGCCGACCAACGGCGGTTCCCAGCCATCGGCCTCGGAGGGGAGGGGCACGCGCTCCTCGGCCTCCAGCCGATACAGGATCTCCTGGGCCGACTGGTAGCGGTCGCGGGGCGCCTTCTGCAGCAGGCGCCGACAGATCTCGTCGAGGTGCTCGGGGATCTCGCGGGACACGTCGCGGGGCGCGGGCGCGGGCCGATCGCGGTGCAGCGCGAGGTAGCCGGCCATGTCGTTGGCCACGAACGGACGTTTCCCCGTGAGCATCGCGAACACGATGACCCCGAGGGAATACAGGTCCGACCGGTGGTCGAGCGGCTGGCCGCTGATCTGCTCCGGCGACGCGTAGGCCCAGGTCCCGACCAGCGTCGTGGACAGGTGCGGGTCGTGGCTCGGGTCGAGGTCCTTCACGATCCCGAAGTCGGTGAGCTTGCACACGCCGTCGCGGCTGATGAGCACGTTCGACGGCTTGAGATCGCGGTGCACGAGCCCGCGCCGGTGGATCGCGGACAGGGCGCGGCACAGGTCGATCAGGATCTCTTCGACCCGACGCCAACGCTTCTCGGCCTCCCAGGTGCGGAAGCTCCGGATGAGGGAGTGGAGGTCGGGGCCGTCGACGTACTCCATCGCGATGAACGGGTGCCCGTGCAGGTCTCCGTACGTCTCGACGTGGATGACGTTCGGGTGGTGGATGCGGGCGAGCGCGCGGAACTCCCGGCGGAACCGGGTGAGCCCCGTCTTGAAGCGGCTCTTGCGGAGCACCTTGAGCGCGACGAGCGCGCCAGCAGGGTCTTTCGCGAGCAGCACCCGGGCCATTCCGCCGGAGCCGATCTCACGCATGAACACGTAGCCCCCGATCCTCGCGCCGGGCTTGAGGATGAGGCCGCCCATCTCCAGCGGCTCGTCGTCGGCTTCCTTGCTCACGGGGTCCTCGACCCCCGGCGCCGGGGGTGGGTGGCGAGGGAGCCTACACCAGTCTGGCTCATCGCTCCACGGAGTCGGGTGTCGCATCGCGCCAGCGGAGCGCTTCTCCCACGTGCAGGCGCCCGTCGAAGCCGTCCCGGGCCTCGGGCGGGAGCCCCGGCAGCATGCGGCGGGCAACGGTGGCAATCGCCTCGAGGATCCGGGGATCGGGGCTCGCCGACTGCATGGTGAGCAGCAGCTCCAGGCGCAGCCCGTCGTGGGTGGGGCCGATGACCTTCAGGCCGTGCTTCACCGCGGTGCGCGCAGGCATCGGCTGCCCCAGTTCGAGGAGCGCGCGGGCGGAGTCGATGGCGATGCGCGCCGCGTGGAGCACCATCCGGGGCGGGCGACGGGTCAGCGCCCACGTCGCGAGGTCTCTGGCGCGAACCGGGTGCTCCCGAGCGTGGACACGCGCGCGCACCGCAGCCAGCTGGGCAGCCGGATCGTGGAGGACCTCCGCGAGGCCGTCTCCCACTGGGCTGGCTTCGAGCTCCTCGAGGCTCGGCAGCGCCTGGCGGGCTTGATCGAGGCGCTGCAGGTCGCAGAACACCCGCGCTACGCGCAACCGGATGAAGGGCGGCACGTGGGCTGCTGCCTTGGAGTACACGACGCACTGGTGCGCTGCGTCGAGCGCCTCGGTGACGTCCCCCACCTGCGTGAGGATCTCCGCGACGAGCACGTAGGCTTCCGGCAGTCGCTCGGACAGGCCGTGTTGGCGGAGGAGCTCCACGAGCGTGCGCGCCCGGAACAAGGCGGAAGCGGTGTGGCCGAGGGCGCAGTCGATCTCCGCGGCGCGGGCCAGCACGGAGGTCCGCACGCGCACGTCGCCGTCGGGGAGGAGGAGGTCCTCTGCCTGGCGCAGCAGCGACGACGCCTCCTCGAGGTGACCCTCGATCGCGGCCACGTGGGCGAGACCGCGCCTGGAGCGCGCCACCGCGTCCTTGCTGCCCATCGCCTCGGCCAGCTCGCGAGCCTGGGTCCACAAGGCCCGGGACTCGTCGATCCGACCGGCCCGCAGCGCGACGTCCGCCAGGGCCCGGAGCGCCGAGGACCGCTCGGGTGCGCCCTCGTCCGCGTGGGCCAGCGCCTCGCGCAGCAGGGGCTCGGCGGAAGCGAAGCGCCCCGCCCGGTAGTGAACCCGGCCGAGCGCGGCGCGGGCCCGGGTCTGGGCGGTCCGGTCCGCTTCCCGATCCGCCAGCAGCGCCGCCTTCTCGAGCGGGTCCACGGCCTGATCCCAGGCCCGCCTCGCGAGCAGCGCTTCGCCGCGGAGCACGAGGAGCCAGAGTCGTTGCCGGTCGACCTCGCGCGCGTCGGTCGACACCGTGCGCGCGGCGGTCCGCTCCCCTGCTTCGCAGATGTCCAGGACCTCCACGGGCCGTCCCTCGCGGGCCACCCGGCGCGCCGCCTGCACGTACAGGGGCAGGGCCTGCAGGTCGTCGCCCGCCGCCTCCAGGTGGGTGGCGATCTCGAGGGCGTTGTGCGCGCGGCGCTTCTTCGCGCCGAGGGCGTCGGCGACGGCGGCGTGGAGCACCTTGCGCCGGTCGGGACCGAGCTCGGCCCGCACGACCCGCGCTGCCCCCGGGTCGCGCCACGAAACGGCCTCCTGCTCTTCGGTGCGCTGGCGGATCAGGAGCCCTTCGTCCACCAGCAGGTCCACGAAGCGACCCGTGTCGGTCCGTCCGGGCCGCGCGCGCTCGAGCAATGCCGCCGACGCGGGCCGGCCCAACACGGCGAGCAGCTCGCAAACCTCGCGCGCGCCTGCCTCGAGGTCGTCGAGCTGGTCGAGCACCCGGTCGCGGGTGTGGTCGGGGACGGGGAGCTCCCCCTTGCGGAAGTCGTCGAGGGGCCGCGTGGGCCGCAGCTGTTGATCGGCTTCGGGTCGGAGCCAGCCCCGGTCCACGAGGGCCTGGAGCTGGTCCACCATCCCGCCCGGCAACCCCCCGAACTCCCCGTGGAGCCGCCGCGCGAGGACCTGCAGCACCGGGCCACCGACGTGGCGATCGCGGAGGAGCGCGAGCGTCGCCTTGGCGTCGAGCGGAAGCAGGGGGAACGTCTCGCAGGGCACACCGGTCGTGTCGCCGGCGACGAACGCCTGCAGCGGATCGGGGAGCGACGTGGCAGTGAACACGACGAGGAGGGGCCGGGCCTCGAGCGCGATGGCGCGGCGCACGAACGGACCGAGCTCCGCCGCCCACGCCGGATCGCAGTCGAGATCGTCGATCGCGACGACCAACGGCTCCCGCGCGAGCTGGAGCAGCCGGTCCCAGCCGCGGGTGGTGCGCTCGCCGGGGAGCGCGCGATCGAGCTGGTCGAGCAGGCTGACGCCGCCGGGAACGCAGCGGGCGAAGGCGACCCGGAGCGCGGGCGCGTGTTCGACGAGGGTGCGCAGGAGGTGCGTCTTGCCGCTGCCTTCGGGTCCGACGAGGCCGAGGACTGCGCCGGCACCTTCCTGCGCGGCCATCATTCGCCGGGAGAGGGCCGTCTGGACCTCCTCGCGGCCGCGGAGGGGAGGGAGCTCCGGGTCCTCGGGGCGATCGAGGGCCTGGAGGACGGCGTTGGCGGAGGGGTACCGGTACTGGCGGTCCTTCTGGAGCAGGCGGGCGCAGACCCGCTCGAGGATCGCGGGCGTGCGGGGCTCGAGCTCCCCGACCGGCCGGGGCACCTCGGTGAGGTGGCGCGCGAGGTACCCGGCGACGCTGTCGGCCTCGATCGGGCGCTGGAAGGTGCACATCAGGTACAAGACGGCGCCGAGGGCGTACAGGTCCGTGCGGCGATCGACGCCTTCGTCGGTGATGAGCTCGGGCGCCATGAAGGCGACGGTTCCCACGAGCCGGCCCGCCATCGTGAGCTGGGTGGAGTGGGTGTTGTCGGTCTTGACCACCCCGAAGTCGGTGATCTTGGGCTCGCCGTCGGCTGACAGCAGGATGTTCGACGGCTTGAGATCGCGGTGTACGAGCCCTAGGTCGTGGATGTACCCGAGGCCCTGGAGCGTGCCGCGCAGGATGCGGCCCACCCGCTCCCACCGGTCCCCGGGATCGGCCTGTTTCCACGCTGCGAGCTCGGTGTCGAGGTCGTGACCCTCCACGAGCTCCATGGCGATCCAGGGGTACCCGTCGTGGACGCCGGCTTCGTACACGTGGACGACGTTCGGGTGGTCCATGCGCGAGAGCGCGCGGAACTCCCGGGTGAAGCGCTTCACGTCTTCGGGCATCACCCGCGCCGGGTTCAGCACCTTCACGGCGACGGCGGCGCGCTGCGGGTCGACGGCCCGGTACACCGTGGCCATGCCACCGGCGCCCAAGACCTTCTGCAGGTGGTACTTGCCGAGCATGTCGCCGGGGGCAGGATGTCGCCCCAGACCACCGCTCCACCCTGCGTTCACCACCCCTCCGTCCGAACCCGGGCATCGTAGCACGGCCTCCGGCCCAGCCCGGACGCCTTCAGCGGCGGTCGAGCGAGAACAGGTACCGCACCGTCCCGGCGGCCTCGGGCGGCCAGGAGGTGCGCTGAAGAGCGTTCCCGATACACGTCACCACCGACTCCGGCATGGTCGGGGGGTCGACGATGGTCACCTTGCTGGCCTTCCCGCCCGAGACGGTCCACTCGAGCCGCGTGTTGCCGCTGACGGTCCGGTCGAACTCCCAAACGTCCTGCCAACACGACCGGATCGCGGCGCCCGAGCTCTCGGTGCCGACCTGGGCCACGTCCTCTGCGATCCCGGAGACCGCGATTCGCTGGACGAACAGGGTCGTCTGCCAGGTCCGGGTGACGGTCTCCGCCTTCCCGACGAGCACGCCGGACGCGTCGAAGTCGAACGTGGACTTCGCATCGGCGGCGCGACCGGCCTCGCCGTCCCGGCGCAGGTAGGTGCGGCTCACCTGGGTGCGTCCGCCCGCGTGCGCCACGGTGGCCGACCCGCTGGGGTGCGCGAACCCGAGCAGCGCGCCGTCCACCCAGGCCCTGGCCACTTCGTCCTTCTTCGTGGTCGGCAGGGCCTTCCACACGTCAGCGCCCAGAACCGCGGGGAGAGCGGCCTCGACCGGCACCCAGGCGCCCGCCACGAGCACGCCTGCGGGTTCGCAGCCCGTCTCCCGCTTGCGGATCCCCACGAGGCGCACCGCAGCGGCCTCCCCGACCTTCACCTCGGCGAAGCAGAACGCCGCCCAGGGGATGTCCTTGCCGAGCGCTGCGTCGGCAGCCTTCTTGGCTGCGACGTCCTCTGGTGGATGGGCGGGGTCTGCGGCGAACGCGACGGCCAGGAACAGGGCGAACATCACAGTCTCCGGTGCGTGGTGATGGGCATGCCGCGGCGGACCTCCTGGACCCGACGCGGCTCGATCTCCGCGAGCGCCAACCCGGGACCGTCGCTCGACATGCCCACGACGTGCCCCCAAGGGTCGACGATCATGCTGTGGCCCCACGAGTTGCGCAGGCCGCCGTCGTCGTGCCGACCAGACTGCCCCGGCGCCACGACCCAGCACTGGGTCTCGATCGCGCGGGCGCGGACGAGGACCTCCCAGTGGTCCTTGCCGGTGGTGAGGGTGAACGCCGAGGGGATGGTGAGCAGGAAGGCGCCGCGGTCGCGGAGGGCGCGGTACAGCTCGGGGAACCGGAGATCGTAGCAGACCGACAACCCGATCGTGCCGAGGTCGGTCTCGGCGGTGACGACGGCGTCGCCGGGCACCACGGTGTCCGACTCCTTGAACCGGGCCTCCGCGGACACGTCCACGTCGAACAGGTGGAGCTTGCGGTACGAGGTGACGATCCGCCCGTCCGGCCCGAACAAGACGCTCGTGTTGTGCACCTTCTTCGGGTGGGACGACCGCTCCGCGAACGAGCCGAGCAGCAGGTGGATCCTGTGCTCCGCGGCCAGCCGGGCGTAGTGGGTACAGAGGGGCCCGTCGGTGGCCTCGGCCCGGGCGATCTTGTCTGCGTGGGGACCCAGGAAGTCGGTGTTCTCGGGGGTCGCGACGAAGCGGGCCCCGAGCCGTGCGGCGCGGCGGATGCCCTCCGTGGCGGCGGCGAGGTTCGCGGCGGCGTCGGAGGTCGAGGTCATCTGGACGGCGGCGGCCAGGAACCGTTCACCAGCTCGTTGCATGGGTCACCTCGGGTGGACGCGCGCCTGCTCGATCACGGCGCTGGTGCGGAGGAGAGCGAGCGCGCCCAGCAGGACGCCGAACCACAGGGTGGCCACGCGGACGAGGAGGGAGGCAGCGAGGGCCTCTCCCGGGGTGACGCCCGGCAGGATCTGCAGGGCCCCCTCGACGAGCGCGGCGTCGGCCATGCCCATCCCACCGGGGCTCGGGGCGCCGAACACGGTGGCGAACGCGTACAGGAACATGCTCGCGTCGAGCGGGACCGTGCGCCCGAGCCCGAGGAACACGAGCCACGTGCCCACCCCCTCGGCAGCCCACGCCACGAGCGACAGCCCGAGGGTGATGGAGAAGGGCACGGGTCGCAGGCAGATCCAGGCGGCCTCGTACGTCTCCCGGAGGCGCTCGACCGCACCGTGCAGGAACGTGATGCGGCCCAGGAGGCCCAGCACGCCGAGCGCGAGGGGCCGGATCGACAGCCCCGCCACCATGGCGAAGCACACGCCCAAGGTGGTGCCGATGAGCCAGACCTTGTCGGCGGCGTACGTGCTGACGCTGATCGCGGCCAGGATCACGACGGCGAGCCCGTCGGTGGCTCGCTCCGTGACGAGCGCGGGCAGGGTTCGCGTGTAGGGGGCGCCGTTGACCTGCTGGACGAGCCAGGGCTTCACGACCTCTCCCGCCTTCGCGGGGCTGATGACCATGGCGAGGCCCGACAGGAAGATCCACACGTTGGTGCGGTGGGGGACCCCGATGCCCAGGATCGAGAGGAGGTAGGCCCACTTGGCGTAACGGAGCCCGTAGTTCACGAGGGTCAGGAGCAGGACGGGAACGTAGAGGGGCCACGAGAACGAAGCCAGCGCGGTCGCTGTCTCCGAGAAACCCTTCCACAATGCGTACCCGAGGTACCCGAGCACCGCCACGGCGACCGCGATGGCGGCCCACCGACGAAAACTCCCGAGCGCGTCCGGCGCCCGGGCCGCGTCCGGCGCGGGATGCACGTCCCCGGTCTGCATGGTGAGGCGGCTATCCTGCTGCGCCGGGCGTCGCACCGGGGTAGTCTCCGTCGGATGCAGACCTGGTCGGTGACCGCGCGCGGACTGGCGTCCGTGGAGGTCCAAGGGCGGAACTGGATCGTGGCGCTCGGGCGCGGGCTCGAGGAGCTCGGCCGGGTCGGTGCGCTCCAGCGGCTTGCGTGCGAGGTGCTGCCGAACGGCACCGTCATCGCCAGGGACATCGCGACCGGCACCGGGTACGTGGTCCAGCAGGTCGGAGACCTCCGCGAAACGCAAGTCGATCCCGACGCCGAGACCGCCCAGGGCGCGATGCCGATGGCAGGGGACCACGACCTCCCCATCCCCGGCCTCCTCGACGACGACCCACCAGCCGAGCAGATCTTCGACCTCCCGGCCGACGCGATCACGGAGCTGTCTGCCGACGACAGCACGGCGGAGGCCCTGCGCGCCGCCGAGACGCCCAAGGAGGCCTGCCGCCTGGCCCTCGAGTCCGCTCTCCGCCGGATCCCCGCCGAGGCCGGCGCCGTGATCCTCGAGGAGCGCGGCTATCTGCGGTTCATCGCGGTCGAGGGGCCCGCGTCCCGCAAGCTCACCGGCGTACGCCTCCCGCTCGGCACCGGGGTGGCTGGGTACGCGATGGAGAAGCGGAAGTCGATGGTGTTGTCGAACGCCCATGACGATCCCCGCCACTGCGGCGAGGTCGACGCCCTGACCGGGTACCTCACCCGGGAGATCGCTGTGGTGCCGTTGATCCGAGGCGATCGGGTTCTCGGCGTGCTCGAGCTCATGAACCTGAAGGAGGGCCGCCGGTTCGGAGACGCCGATCTCACCGTGCTTCGCGGCCTCGCCGACGGCCTGACCGTCCGACTGGGCCACTGACCGGTCGCGTCACGCCAGCTGGCCCGCCAGGCCCCGGAACCCGAGGAACACCGCCGCGGTCAGGAGCGCCACCGCTGGTCGCGTGATCGCAGGCTGCGGCACGGGTACCAGCATCACGAACGCGGCGAGCAGAGCGGTCGGCGCTGGGTGGGTGGTGAGCACCATGCCGGCCAACGCGGCCGGGAGGAGCCGACTCCGCCACGGCGACAGGGCGGCCAGCGACAGGCACGCCGCCGCCACCACCTCCGCGCCCCCGGTCGCCGGGACCAGGTTCGAGGCGAGGAGGCCCAGGCACACCCCCGCGAGGCGGTGCCACCCTGGCGCGTCGGCTGCGCTCCTGCAGCCCACCGCGGCCAGCAACCACCAGCCGGCGACCGCGGGCTCCCGCGCCGAAGGCGCCCACCGGGCCCACCCTCGAGGTTCGAGCGCCACCCTGGCCCGTACGGGCTCGGATCCGCGGCCCGCGAGCAGAGACCAGAGCGAAGCTTCGCGCCGGAACTCGACGGAGACCATCCGGGCCGACTCGTCCTGGCGCCACCGGAGCCCGTCGTCGCGGACCACCACGCCATCGCGCTCGGCCAGCACGCTCGCGTGTTGGACCCGCATCCCGGGATGTACCCAGACATCGGCGGCCCGCATCACCCGGGTGTCGACGAGGTTCGTGGTGGAGAGCGACACCCCGTGCGCCTCCGCGGGCAGTGGCACCTGCCAGGTGGCGTCGACGCCCACGGTGTGTGGTGACCGATCCGGGTCCACGGAGCGGGACCCGGGGCCGAGGGGAACCGCCACACCATCGATTCGGAGCTGCAGCCCGGACTCGAGCTCGATCGCGAGATCGTCCACTGGTGCGCGACCGGACGACCGCCGCGCGAGCAGCGCCGTGTCGACCTCCGCGGCGTAGTGGACAACGACGTGGGTGGGCTGAACGCGGAGCACCAGCGACTCGGTCGAGAACCCGGCGCCGAGCGGGTGGCCCCACGCGGCGGACATCCAGCCGATCACCGGTCCAGCAGCCGGTACTTGTTGAGCTTGTACCGCAGCGTGTTCCGCTCGACGCCCAAGAGTTTGCCGACCACGGAGCGGTCTCCGTCGGCCTTCCGGAGCGCCTCGGCGAGGATCCGACGTTCGACGGACTCGAGGTACTCGTTGAGGTCGAAGCCGGCCTCGAGCTTCGGCATCCCCGGGGCCGCGTCGTCGACGACCTCGAAGATCGCGCCCTCCTCCCCCATCACCGCCACGCGTTCGGCGAGGTTGGTGAGCTCCCGGATGTTGCCCGGCCAGGAGTGGCGGATCAGGTTCTCCCGCACCCGCGGGGGGAGGTCGGGCGGGGTGCGACCGTACCGCATGGAGAAGTCCGCGAGCGCCTGGTCGAAGATCGGGACGATGTCTTCGGTGCGCCTGCGCAGCGGGGGAACCGAGATCACGACGACGGCGAGGCGGTAGTACAGCTCCGGCCGGAGGCTCCCGTCACCGACGCGTCGACGGCCGTCCGGCCTGGCGGTGGCGATGACCCGGACGCCCTCCGGCACGGCCTGCAGGTCCCGGTGAAGCTCCTGCTGTGTCTCCGGGTGGAGATCGTCCACCTCCGACAGCACCACCATCCCGCTGGACGGCCACTCCCCGATGCGGTCCGGTGGGCGGACGAGGAGGGGGATGGACCGTCGCGCCGCCTGCTCCGCGAGCTGGTGGAGCATTCGGGCGACGTGTGTTCGCCCCGATCCGAGCTCCCCTTCGATCCACGTGGGTGTGGGGACACCAGCCACCCGCTCGAGGGTCGTGTACAAGGCGCGAGAGGCCTCGCTGCGGGCGATGAACGCGCTCTCGGTGACGATGGGGGGCTCGGCCTCGACCGAGGCGGGCGTGGCGGCGTGCGGGTGCTTCTCGCGGCGGATCTCTTCGAGGCGCGCGCTCACCTGGTCGAGGGTGACCGGCTTCGTGAGGAAGTCCCGCGCACCCAGGTGCATGGCCCGGACGGCGACGTCGACGGCGCCGTAGGCCGTGAACACGAGGGTGTCGATCGGTGGGCGCATGGCGCGGGCCGCGGTGAGCACGGCCATTCCGTCCACAGGCTCCATCTTGAGGTCGGTCAGGACCACGTCCGGCGGGTCGCGCCGGAGGTGCTGGATGGCCGAGCCCCCATCGTATTCGGCGGACACATGGTCGCCCCCCTTCCGCAACAGCCGTGCCAGGGCGTCGGCGGAGGACCTGTTGTCGTCCACCACGAGGATCCGCAGGGGGGGCCGACCCGGATGTCCACTCTCGCTGCTCAACGCGTCTCCTTGCTCGACGGCTGCTCTTCGGAACGGGGTTGGTGCATCGGGATGCGGGCCGTGAACCTCGCCCCGCCCAACGGCGACCGATCGTATTTGATGTATCCCCCGTGTGCCTCCACGACGCCCTTCACGAGGGTGAGGCCGAGCCCCAGCCCCGACTTCTTGCCGTGCGTGACGTTGGGCTCGAACACATGGTCCACGAGGTGCTCGGGAACCCCCGGCCCGTTGTCCTCGACGACCAGCAGCAGGTGGTCGTCGTCGTCCTGGACGCGAATCCGCACCTCCCCCGCGTTCCGGGTCACCGCCTGGAGCGAGTTCAGGACGAGGTTCTCGATGGACCGCTTGATCAGCGCGGCGTCGATGTCGACCTCGGTCCAGGACATGGCCCCAACGCTGAGGCGGACCCCCTGCGAGTTCGCCTGGGGGCGCCGCAGCGCGAGCACCTGGTCCACCAGCGGAGCCACTGGCGCCTGGGAGAACTGCAGCCGCAACCCGCCGCTCACCGCGCTCTCCCGGAGGAGGCGGTTCACGACCTGACCCAGGGTCTGGACCTCGTGGTGGATCGACTGCGCGATCTCGATCCGCTCCTTGGGGTCGTCCTCCATCGCCGACAGGCTGCTGAGCAGCTCGAGGGATTGCAGTGGGTTCCGGATCTCGTGGGCGACGATCCTCGACATCTCCTGGACGACCTCGATCCGCCCGAGGATCCCATCCTCCCGGTCGTCGACGGCTCGCGCCGCGCTGTTGAGACGGTTGACGAGCTGGTCGAGCTCCCACAGTCCCGTCTGCGGCACGCTGACGCCGCGTTCGCCCGCCCGCACCCGCTCCAGCGCGACCGAGACCATGGACAGGGGGCGGAGGATGCGCAGGATGCCGAGCGCGGTCACGATGCCGACGAAGACGGCCAGCAGGAGCACGGAGCCCACGATCCGTCGGGTCGGACCCCCTGCGTCGAGTGGAGAGGCGACCGCGATCTGGGTTCCGCCCTGCTCCACACAGGACACGGCCCAGTACTGCCTGGGCTGCGGGGACACGACGCCACGTGGGGGCGTGCTGGCGCACACGAGGTCGAGTTGGTCACTCGGCAACGGGACCCCGAACGTCCGCGTCTCTTCGCGGACGACGCGGAGGGAGTCGACATCGAACATGTTCATCAGCGCGTCGGACGGCTCGGTGCCCTCGTCGATCGCGCGGACGATCCCATACGCCGCAGCCGAGCAGCGCTCGAGTCCATAGGCTTCCTCCGCGCGCAACACCTGCCACACCAACGGCACGGCGGCCGGCAGGAAGGTCACCGCTGCGAACGCCCCGGCGAGCGTGCCCAGAACGAACGCCGCCGACGGTCCCGCGCGTGGAGGTTCCGGAGCTGCGTCGACCGGGGCCGGCTCGGCCACGGTCGGCACGAGGACTAAATGTCCCCGTCGATCGTGATCTTCTTCTCTTCCTTGTCGGTCGTGTCCTCGCGGACCTGCAACCGGATGGCCTCCGCCTCCGGGCCGTACAGGAAGTACTGCGAGTTCGCGACGGACGGCCGGGACAGGTCGGCCTGCATCGTGAACGCCTTGTCGTAGGCACGGCCGAAGTCGTAGGTCAGGTGCAGTGGGGAGCCGCAGCCGGCGAGCGCAGCGAGCGCGAGCGGGGACAGCCAGGAGAGGTGCTTCACGGAGACTCCTTCGGGGTGCCGAGAGGTGCGAGATCGGGATTCGACTCGGGCGCGGAGAATACGCCGGAAAGGTGCTGCTGCGTGAGGGGGTGGCGGGCGTCGTAGCCGAGCGCCCGGTCGAACCAGGGCATCGCGGCCTCCCGACCGCGAACACCTTCGACGGCCACGCCCACCATGTACGCAGCGTCCGCTTTGCTCATGGTCGACTGCAGCGTACGAAACGCTGCGTCTTCCCGGCCGAGCGCCGCCTGCACGAGCCCGAGGTTGTTCCGGAAGGTGGGGTCGCCACCATCGAGCTCGACCGCGCGCTCCGCCGGGTGTACCGCTTCGTCGGGTCGACCCGCGGACAACAGCAGGAACGCGAGGTTGTTGAACACGGCCGCATCGGGCTCGGTGGAGCCACCCGAGGTGTGCGCCGCCCGGTCGCAGGCAGCGATCGCCTCCTCCAGCCGCCGGTCGTCGGCGAACAGCAGGCACAGCTCGGACGACGGCCGGGGATCGTCCCGCAGCCGCTTCTGCGCCTGGAGCAGGAGCCGCTCGGCTTCGCTCGTGACGCCGTCCATCCGGAGCGCCATGCCCTGGTAGAGGTCGACGATCGGGCCGTCGTACCCATCGGACCGCATCGCCCGCAGGATGTCGAGCGCGCTCGTGGTGTTCCCGCTCTCGAGCAGGTCGGCGACGATCTCGAGACGCACCTCCTCGCCGTGGGTCATCCACGGGGGAAGGCCGTCCTGGACCTCTTCCGTCCTCGGCGGTCGCGCTGCGAGCGCCGTCATGCCCAACAGGAGAATCACGAGCTCACTTCGCCATGACTTCGTAGACGCGGATCCCAGCAGGGCCGACGAGGATGATGCCGAGCACGGGCATCAGGAACAGGATCATGACGACGGTGAGCTTGGGGGAGACCTTCGCGGCCTCCTCCTCCGCCTTCGACATCCGCTTCTGGCGCGTCATCCTCGAGTGGACGCGGAGGCCCTTGGCGATCGAGGTGCCGAACCGCTCGGCCTGGGTCAACATGTTGACCAGCGACCGCAGCTCGTCGAGGCCGGTGCGGCGCTCCAGGTGACGCAGCGCCTCGGCGCGGGGAACGCCAGCCGAGATCTCGTGGGTGACCAGCTGGAACTCGCGCGAGAGGTCTGGGGCGGCGGTCTCGAGCTCGAGCGCCACGCGGCGGAAGGCGGCGTCCAACCCGAGGCCGGCCTCGACGCAGCTCACCAGCAGGTCGAGCGCGTCGGGGAAGGACTTGAGGAGCATCTTCTTCCGCTTGTCGCTCACGTTGCGGACGTAGATGGAGGGCCCGTAGTAGCCCATGACCGCCAAGAAAAGGACCGCGATCGCCGTCTTGAGCAGACCGCCCGACGCCGCGATGGGTACGCCGAGCATGGGCAGGACGAGCGCCAGGGACACCCGCATCCCGTTGAAGATCTCGAGCGAGTGGCGGGACTTGAAGCCGGCCTGCACGAGGATCTGGCGCTGCTTGTTGCGGTCCTCTTCCGTCGCGGGCGCTGCGAGCGCGCCCAGGCGGGAGGCGACCGAGCTCGACTTGCTCTCGGTCCCCTCGACCGTGATGATGTCGTAGACCTCGGGCTCCGCTTTGCCCGACTGCATCTCTCGCAGGCGGTCCTGCGCGGTCCGTGTTGGGTTGAGGAGGATGAACGCACCGTAGAAGAACGATCCGACGATCGAGAATACGGCGAGACCCAGGACGACAAACATTGCGCTCATGTCAGACATCCACCTTGGCCATTTCGTTCATGAGAAATGCGCCCGTCGAGTACATGCATACGCAGAACGTGATGATCACCTTGCCTGCGAACGTCGTCATCAACGGGGCGAGGTAGGTCGGGTTCATGAAGATCAGCGTCAGGAGGACGCCGAACGGAAGGAAACCTAGGATCAGCGCAGAGAACTTGGCCTCCGAAGTCATGGCGGCCACCTTCGCGTCGAACAGGAACCGGGCGCGGATGGTGTCCGCGATGTTCTCGAGGATCTCGATGAGATTACCACCGGTGTCGCGCTGCAGCATGACGGAGCTGACGAAGATGCGGAGGTCGAACACGCCGGGGTTGCGATCGAGCATGCGGTCGAACGCCTCGCGGTAGTCGCGGCCGAAGCGGACCTCCTCCTGGATGCGCCCGAACTCCGCAGCGATGGGCATCCCCATTTCTTCCGACACGAGGCGGAACGCGTCCGACAAGCCGACACCTGCCGACAGGGCGCGAGCCATCAGCTCTAGCGCGTCGGGCAGCTGCTCCACGAGCTTGGCGAGCCGCGCGTTCGCCTGACGTTGCATCAGGAAGATCGGGATGTACCCGAGCATGACCCCAGGGATCGTACCCAGCGGCCCGACGAAGATGGCGCCCAACACGAAGCCGACCCCAGCGACCACCACGGACTGCGTGAGCAGCTGGCTCACGCTGATCCCCGCGTCGGCCGCGCGGATGGTGGACTGCAGACGTTCACCGATGGCACCGAGCGCGCCAGCGACCGTGTCGGTCGCCTGATCCTTGAACAGGGCCGTCTCGGCTTCTTCGTCGGTCAGGGCGCCGCCGCCGCTCCCCAGGCGCCGCAACAGCTCCTCTTGTTCCCGCTCCTTCCGAGACACCCACGCCCAGTAGATGCCCTGGCCGGTCGCGAGCACGGCCGTGAAGACGATGCCGAGGAGGAAGACGAGAACGCCTGGTGCCATGTCAGACCTCCATTTCGAAGCGGAACAGCTCCGGCGCGAGCCGGATGCCGTTGGAGGCCAGCCGGCTCGCGAAGCGGGGCCGGATCCCGCTCGCGCGGAACGCGCCGCGCACCTTGCCGTGCTCGTCGATCGTCCGTTGCTCGAACACGAAGATGTCCTGGCTCGTGATGACCGGACCCTCCATCCCCGTCACCTCGGTGAGGGCCATGATGCGGCGGGAGCCGTCCGACAGGCGCTCCTGCTGCACGATGAGGTCGAGCGCGCGCGCGATCGTTTCGCGGATCGCCTTGTCACCCATGTTCGGCATGCCGATGCCGACCATCGTCTCGAACCGCGCGAGCGCGTCACGGGTGTTGTTGGCGTGCACGGTCGCGAGGGAGCCGTCGTGGCCGGTGTTCATCGCGGTGAGCATGTCGATGGCTTCGCCGCCACGGATCTCGCCCAGGATGATGCGGTCAGGGCGCATCCGCAGGCAGTTCTTGACGAGGTCGCGCTGGTTGATCTCGCCCTTGCCTTCGAGGTTCGACGGCCGCGTCTCGAGCCGGACCACGTGGTTCTGTTGGAGCTGCAGCTCCGCGGAGTCCTCGATGGTGATGATGCGCTCGTGGTCGGGAATGAACGACGAGCACACGTTGAGGAGGGTCGTCTTGCCGGAGCCCGTGCCGCCCGAGATGATCGTGTTCAGCCGGGACCGGACGCAGCCGCGGAGGACCTCGAGGATCGGGCGGGGGCAGGAACCGAGCGCGACGAGATCCTCGGCGGTGATGGGGATCGTACCGAACCGCCGGATGGAGACGGTCGGGCCATCGAGCGCCAGCGGCGGGATGATGGCGTTGAACCGGGAACCGTCCACCATTCGGGCGTCGACCATCGGGTTCTGCTCGTCGACCCGTCGACCGACGGCGGCGACGATGCGCTCGATGATCTGCAGCAGGTGCTTGTCGTCGTTGAAGTGGACGTTCGTCTTGACGAGGCGCCCCTTCCGCTCGACGAACACCGTCTTCGGGCCGTTGATCATGATGTCGGAGACTTCCGGATCGCGAAGCAGCGGCTCGAGGGGCCCGAGGCCGAGGATGTTGTCGAGGATCTCCTCGACCAGACGCTCGCGCTCCATCCGGTTGAGCGGAAGCTGCCTCGCCTCGACGCGCTCCGTCAGCGTCTGGCGGAGCCGGGCCTGGAGCTCCTCACGCGGCGTGTTGCCGACCTGCTCGAAATCGAGCGACTCGATGAGCTCGTTGTGGAGGTCGCGCTTGATCTGCGCGAAGTCGCCTTGAGCGGGGAGACCCAGACCACCGGACAGGCCCGCTCGCGCCGGCACACCCGTACCCCCGGCACCCGGAGCCGTCGGAGGCCCCCCGCGTCCCTGTGCACCGCGCACCCGATCGATCAGTCGTCCGCCGGCCATCGACTACCTCCGTCCGAACAGGCCCGAGAGCCAGCCACCACTACCTTCACCCTCTTTCGCATCCATCTGGGCGGGCCCGTCTTCGGTGAGCAGCGCCACCAGGTTCGCAATGTCGCGTGCTGCGTCGCAGCGGCGGTTCACGTCGCGGATGAGCTTGCCCTCGTTGACGGCCTGCTCTACGTGCCGCGGGTCGTCCGCGACCGTCGCAGCCACCGGAATGCCGAGGTTCGTCTGGATGTCCTTGCGGGAGACGTACGCCGCCTTGTGCCAGCGGTTGACCACCAGGCGCACCCGCTCCTTCTCGACCCCGAGCGCCGTCAGCGAGCGGAGCCGGCGGAAGGCGTCTCGAACCGACATCACGTCGGGCGTCGTCACCAGCATGATGGTGTCCGAGACCTGCATGGCGAGCACGACCGGGTCGTTGTGGAACGTGCCGCAGTCGATGATCACCCACTGGTAGGCCTTCGCGGCGATCGAGAGGATGCTGTAGAGGTCGTCGGCGCGCACCTCGCCGATCGACTGCATGTCGTCCGGCGTGGTCAGCACGTTGACCTTCGACTTGTGTACGACGACGGCCGAGGTCAGCACACGCTCGTCCATGCGATCGGCCCGCGACAGGAGCTCGCCGATGGAGTCCCGCGTCTGCAGGTCCATCATCGGTGCGGCGTCACCCATCCCGAGGTCGAGGTCCACCAGCAACACCCGGTGGATGGCTGCGAGCTCGGCTGCGAGGTGCACCGCGAGGGTGGTCACCCCGACGCCACCCTTCGATCCGACGACGGCGACGACGCGGCCGCGCTCCTCTTCGTCCGCCTGGCTCGAGGCGGCGCCCCGGACGGTCTGGCGGAGGCGGTTCGAGTCCGCCGGGAGGACGACGAACTCCTTGTAGCCAGCGCGCATCGCGCCGAGGATCGCCCCAGAGTCCGGAGCGTCGGCGAGAGCAATGAGGACGACGCCCGGCATGTTGCGCCGGAGCTCGTCCGCGAGCTGGAGCGCGGCGTCGACCGCGCGGTTGTAGCCCACGATCACGACATCCGGCCGGGCGCGCTCGATCACGACCAGCGCGTCGCCGAATGAGACCGACGCTGGAGGCAGCGCGGCCTCGGCA
Organism: Myxococcota bacterium; assembly: GCA_044356535.1. GTDB lineage: Bacteria > Myxococcota_A > UBA796 > UBA796 > JACKER01. The sequence goes on along the minus strand of JBIKWC010000069.1, from coordinate 2,773 downwards.
GCCAACGCCTCCCGCACGAGGCCCATGCCCTCGTTGTCGAGTCCGATGAGGACTACCTGGGCTGCGCCGGAGCTACGACCGATGTTTCTCACGAGATGCCCTCCGACTCAGCGCTTGAGACCGACGGCGCCGGTGGCCGACTCGGTTCGGGAGTTGATGCGGTGGTCGCTCCCCATGAGGTACAACTCGAAGTCGCTCGGGTTGTTGTTCTCGGCGGTGCCGGGGGGCGTCGGGGCCTCTCCGGGCGCCAGGGGGCGGACGAGACGGGGCGTCACGTACATGACCACCTCGCGCTCGTCGCGGACGTGCTGCACGGTGCGGAACAGGGTCCCGATGAGCGGGATCCGGCCGAGACCCGGCACGCCGACACGGTTGTAGGTGACGTTCTCGGAGAGGAGGCCGGCGACCGCGAAGGTCATGCCGTTCTCCATCCGGAGGTGCGTTTCGCTCTTCCGCGTCACGAAGCCCGGCACAGCGATGCCGGAGACGGAGACGGCGTTCGCGAAGTCCGGCTCCGAGATCTCGAGGTACACCTGGATGTCGATCACGTCACCGGCGAGGACGGTGGGTACGAACCACAACTTGACCCCGTACTCCTTGAAGTTGATCGTGATCAGCGTCTGGCCCGCACCGCCCTGAGGCGTCGGGATCGGGATCTCGCCGCCGGACAGGAACTGGGCCTTCTGACCGGAGAGGCTGACCATCGTCGGCTGGGCCAGGATCTTCCCGATCTTGTAGTCGTCGAGCGTCCCGAGCACCGCAGTGAGGTTGATCTGCTGAACGTACGCGCCCAGGCTGATTCCGCTGGCGAGCGGCGAGCCGATGGCGCCGTCGCCGGCGGTGGAGGTGACCACGTCGAGGACTTCGGTGTTGGAGTAGAAGGGCCGGTTGTTGCCCTGCGACATCATGCCGGCGACGATGCCCTGGGCGCGGCTGCCGTACAACACGTTGAGCCCGAGCTGGCGGGCTGCGGTGCGGGACACCTCCGCGAACACCACCTCGAGCTGCACCTGGTGGTCGCCGCGGACGAACATGAGGTTGACGAACTCGTTGTCGTAGATGCGGGCCACGAGGGCCAGCCGCTCCAGGGTGTCGAGGTCGTCGACCGAGCCCTCCATCACGATCCGCTCACCGAGGGGGTATACGCGAGGGGGCTCGCCCTCGACGATGGAGTCCACGCGGCGGATGAGGTCGGAGAGGTCTCTGTGCACCGTGATCTCGTACGAGACCGGCGCGATGCCAGGCCCGAACTGCACGATGAGGTCCGTCGTGCCGAGGTTGGTGCCCTGGATCTGGATCTTGTTGGCGACGCCGAGGGTGACTGCGGTGGCCACCTCGGGGTCGGTGATGGCGATCGCCTGGGGCACGCGCGGCGTGGTGAGGACGACGGACTTCCCGAGCTCGATGTCGAGCCAGTCGGAGCGTTCCTCCTGCGCCTGTGCTTCGGAGACGGAGAACAGGGACACGGCGCAGATGACGGAGGCAATGCGGAAGAGGAGGGCGGTCATCGGTCGAAAGTCCTCGGGATGAGAAGCGGTCGGGATCGTCGAGTTCCGGAGCCCGGGCGCGCGGAGGCTATCAGAGATGGAACAAACTTGGGAGAGGCGGAGCCGATCGGGCTCGCTCAGCGCTTGAAGTTCTCCGTCTTCGTGTCGTTCCCCTGGATGAGCATCAGGGTGTGGTTCGAGGAAGACTGGTCGGCGTTGCGCTGCGCCCACTCGCGCACGGTGATGCGCGCGCCAGCGTCGTCGCTTCCGAGGAGGTTGGACACGAGCGCGCCGTGGGTCTCCACCTGCGTCACGTCGATGTCGTTGCGGAGGGTGAGGGTCACGCTGCCCTGGGCGACCGCGTGGGTGAGCTTCTCGGCGAGGTCCGGCGTCACCGCGAGGGTCACGGAGGGCTTGCTGTTCTGCTCGAGCACCTCGCCGTCCACGTCGCCCAGGCGATTGTTCACGGCGAGGACCGTGACGGCTTGCAGCAGCGTGACCGTCTCGGCGGGCTTGTCGTCTTCGCCCTCGATGGTCACGAGCACGTCCACGTAGTTGCCCGGGTTCAAGAAGCCGGACACCGCCGACCCGTCGGTGATGTTGATGGACATGGCGCGCATCCCGCGCGGGATGATCGCATTGAGCCCGATCCCCGCGGCGGGGTCCGCGAGCCGCTCGTTTCGGATGAACTCGTGCTCGAGGATCCGTTCGCGGGGCACGCGGCCGACCGCCTGCTCGGGCGTCTTCAGGACCTCCTCGGGGACGTACTCCGGGGGGAGCTCCGTCATGGCGAGGTCGGTGTCCTCGATCGTCTTGCCCTGCCACATGTCCTTGGCTGCGACCATCACCTGGTCGAGCTCGACCGGAGCTTCGGCTTTATTGAGCTCGCTCTGGTACGAGATGATCACGACGTAGATCACGATCGCGGCGACGATGGCGGCGCCGAACGACAGGATCAGGAAGATGAGGGCGCGAATGCGCCCACCGGTGCTGCGAGCACGGGACATCTGGGTCCTCTCTCGGCCGGGTCTGAGTGGGGCCTCGGCGCATGGTAGCCCAGGAAGCTCCGCGAGGGAAGGCCTGGGATATGGATCAGAAGGATCGGCGAACAAGCTGAAAGAACGGCGGACCGCGACGTTCGGTCTCGGTGAACACGGCGCAGATCGGGCGCGCGGCCAGAACGCAAAATGCCGGGCAGGTGCCCGGCATTCGCGCGACGGTGGCGGCCGGAGCCGCCGGGTCGATCAGAGGGCGCCGGCCACGGTGGTGAACGTGGTGGTGAGGCC
>JBIKWC010000068.1:0-29602 GCA_044356535.1 Myxococcota bacterium | reverse complement strand
AGATCCCGGAGGCATGGACCGATCTCGGGACCGGAGACAGCACCCGCACCACCGACGGCGACCTCAACAGCGGACTCCTCGCGGTGACCCCTACGAGCGGCTACCTCCTGGGCCAGCTCGGCATCAAGTACCAGGGCGCAGCCCGCGGTACGATGCGCATCATCGTGTGCGGCGTCTACTGAGCGCAGCCGACGGAGGAGGTCACGATGGATTGCGGCTGCGACGACGAGGACAACGGGCTGTTCGGCGAGTTCAACCCCGACACCCGGAACAAGGGCTGGGCGCCGCGCCTCAACGCCGACGCTGGCCCTGACGGGTGCGGCGGATGTTGTGGTCGGGCCGGGCGGCCCATCGACCCCAACCCAGCCGAGGACTTCCCCTCGGTCCCTCCGGTCGGGGTGCATGCCCCCTCCTGGTTCGGCGGGGCACTACCGGAGGACCCGGGCTCGGACCAACCCGCTCCCGGTGAGGACGGCGACGACGACGGCGGAGAGTTCCCAGCCCTGGTGGAGTGCACGTCCCCACCGGCTCGCGCCGAGTGCGAGGCCAGCCTGCCGGCGGGGCAGCAGTGCTTCTGCTACATGCAGGCAAACGACTGTGTGTGCGAGCCAGCGGTTCTGGTCGATGGCACTCGTCCGCTCCGGCCCGATGGACCTGTCGACATCGGATTCAAGCCGGTACTGCCAGTCGAACCGTCGGTTCCGGTGCCGATGTTCGACACGCCCGTTGGCGACGACAGCGCCGACGAATGCAAGCTCACCGATTGCGACGACGAGATGGCCAAGAACCTGGGACTCGTCCGAACGGGGTGCACTTATCGCCCGGCTGAGAACGCCTCAAAGAAGCAGAACTACACGCAAAACTTTTACGCGGCTTGGCAGGGCATCGCAATGGGGCGGAACGGGTACTACGCTGGAATCCTCGAGGGGCACCACTGGGCGATCGCGTTCCGTGACAACGGAAATCCGGTCTGGGTCATCACTCCGGTGGAGCCCCCCGACGCCGAGTCCACATGCATGAGGTGTAATGATGGGAACCCCCAGCGAGTCGCATGCCCATGAGCTCCTCCGTAGCACCGGCAGCGATCCTCTTCGAAGTCCAAGCCGGCGAGCCGATTCGGTGCGCCCAGCGGACTCCAGGCGGGGGGCCGGGAACGGTCGCTTTCACCTGGCAGCTCGTCCTCCCAGGTCCGCCCGTGCGGGAGATCTGGGTGGGACCAGACTGTGTGATCCGTGGGTACGACCTGCTGCTGAAGGTCGGGGAGGATGGTTCGATCTCCCAGCATACTCTCGCGTCCCCCAGGGCCGACTACCGTCGAATGTTCGGAAAGGCGCCGCGTCGGCCAACCGCGAGGCCCAAGCCTCCGCTGCCTCCGCCGGATGGCTGCACGACGCCCCTCCCGTTCCGGTGCTTCGGGTTCGAGCGCTCGCCGCACTTCGATGGTGACGCGCTCGTCGAGCTGTGGCAGGGCGGACCCGCCCCGGACATCCTGGCGCTCCCGCACGACGAACGCTTCTCGATGGGGATGCGGGTCTCCTCCATCGATGCGGAGTCAAGGACGCCGCAAGTGCGGTACCCCGGGTTGGTCCCAGAGGCGGCGCCGGGCTGGGGAGGACCGGAGCGCCAGCCCACCTGGGAGGGGACCGGGTGGCGTTGTGTCACTGCGGGCTCCTCGACGGCGAACCAGGTGCTGCCCACGCGGGAGGGGTGGGTCGAGGGGGACGTGGGGGACTGCCGCTGGTTGGGCGTCTGGCGCAACGATCAGCTCCACTACGTGGTGCTTCCCGCGTACGGCGCGCCGCCGGTCGCCTCTGGGGTGTGGACCCTGGCCCAGGCAGCGGATGTCGACGATCGGCTGCGGTGGGCGGCGGTGCTGCGCAGCGCGGACGACCTGCCCACCACGCCGGACGTGCGGACCACGCCCTCCCCGGGGTCGGCAGCGGAGGCGGAGGCGGCCTTCCAGGAGGCCTGCTCCCGGCACGACTGGCGGCTGGGTGTGTGGGCGGTGCGGGCGGCGGAGCCGGAGCGGTTGCACGGCCTCGACACGTACCAGATCCTGCGGCAGTGTCCGCAGTAGCAACGACGCCAGCGCGGTGGTCGTCTCGGGTGAGATGCCCACGGAGTCGATCGAGCTGGATCGCGCAGAGACGGGGAGAGCGCAGAGAGGGTATCCCAGGGCGAAGGAGCGCCCGCGCGGCTGTTGGTGGATTCCTCAGGGTGAATTCGTTCCCGACGCGCGCGTCCTCGGACCGGGCCTCCAGCCCGATCCTCTTCGGCGAGCCACCGCGACAGTCTCTCTGCGTTCTCGGCGCTCTCTGCGCGACCCACCGAGCCGATGTGGTGCCGCCCGCCGCGTCGTCGAGCAGGATCGCGCAGTGCACGGGGAGAGCGCAGATAGGGCGTCCCAGGGCGAAGGAGCGCCCGCGCGGCCGTTGGTGGATCCTCGGGAGGCTCGTCGCGAGGCGGTGATCCGCGATAGATGTCCGGATGTACTGCGCTGCCCGACGTACACCGGGAGCGGCATGTCCACCCAGACCGCACGCCTCGAGCTCCGCATCGCGCCAGAGAGCAAGCAGCTGATCGAGCGCGCCGCCGAGCTGTCGAATCGCTCGGTCACGGCATTCGTCACCGACGTGGTCGTCGCCCGGGCGCGCGAGGTCGTGGAGGGCCCCTCGGCTCGCGCGTCTGCGGAACCCCGCCGCCTCGGAGGCTGGTCGTTCGACCTCCCAGCCGGCTGGGACGAGCCGTTGGACGACCTGGCCGAATACCGTGGTGCCGCCAGCGGAGTCGTCGAGCAGGATCGCGCAGAGCACGGGGAGAGCGCAGAGAGGGCACCCTACGGCGAATGAGCGCCGTGCGGCCGTTGGTGGATTCCGCGGGATGGCGCAGGGGACCCGCGGCGGTCCGTTCGGGAGTGACCGAGCGCCCCAGGGCGCATGAGAGTCCGTTCGGAGTCGTTCCTGACCCACGTTCCCCGAACCCGTCGGACAGCGGGGATCTGGTAGGCTTGGTGGATGTGGCTCCTCCCCGTCTCCACCGCCCACGCCTGGTTCGACGTGTTGTACGCGGGAGACGCAGCCCTGTGGGGTGAGAAGCGCAGCGGCGCGTCCGTGCTCGACTACAACCGCGACGGCCTCCTCGATCTCGTCGCCGCCGACGGGTACGGCGGGGCGCGACTGCTCCGCAACCAGGGCCGGTACGACCTCTCGTTCAGCGACGTCACGCACCTCGCGCCGGGGCTCGAGGCCGACACCGGCCAGGTGCGCGGCCTGCTGGTCGCCGACCTGAACAACGACGGCGGCGACGACCTCGTGAAGGTGTCGATCGACCAGGTGGACGTGTTCCTGAACGACCGCCCGTCCGGCGGCAACGGGTTCACGTTGGCGTACACCTTCGGCGCCACGGGCGGGTACTACGGCAAGGGCTTCGAGGGGGCCGCCATCCTCGACGTCGACCACGACGGCTGGCTCGACGTGTTCGTCTCCGAAGGCTTCACGGCGAACTGGCTCCTCGCGAACCCCGCGGACGGCACGCTCGACTTCGGGCTCACCGACCTGTCCGCCGCAGTGGTGCCGTCTTCGGAGAACTCCGACTTCGCGGCGGTCGCGGACTGGAACGGGGACGGCCACGTCGACCTGCTCCTGCGCGGCGCCGGCGCTGGGGTGGACGCCTGGCTCGGCGACGGGAGCTCGTTCGTCTCCACCTCGTTCGACCTCGACTTCTCGAACGACGTGAAAGGCGGGCTCTCGCTCTACGACGGTGACCGCGACGGCGACCTCGACCTGTACCTCACGTCGGGCTGGGCGGCGGATCTCACGGTGTGGGACTGGGACGGCGCCAGCTGGGAGTACCGCGAGGCCGACCACACGTACCGGGTGTACGGCGGGTACCAGTCCGTGGGCCACGGCGACTTCGAACACGACGGGTGGCCCGAGGTCTTCACGTCCGGCGCCGACTACTCGCTCACCCTCACCGACGGGTCGGTGTTCGACGACGACTGGTACGAGTGTTCCCTCTACGAATCCGGCCTGTCCCCCACGGTCGCCGACCTCGACGCCGACGGGGACCTCGACGTGTTCGAGACCGCGTACACCGGAGCGTCGCGGCTGTTCCGCAACCACCTGAGCTCGTCGGCGTGGCTGCAGTTCACGTTGTCCGCGAACGTCGGCACCTGCCGCTCGCCAGTGTTCCGCAACGACATCGGGGGGTCGGCGCGCCTGTACGACGCTGGCGGCGCTCCTGTCTCCGGCCTGCTGGAGGTGTCGGGCGGGACCGGCCGGGGCCAGACGGGCAGCCCATGGCTCCACGTGGGCGGCGTCGACCCCTGGTCGTCGACCCTGCTCGCGGTGCACCCGATGGTGCCGGGCCTCGACGACTTCGTGATCGAGGTGCCTGCGGGACCGGGCCGCCTCGTCGACATCCGCCTCGACGATCCCGACGGCGACGGCGTCGTGAGCGCGTTCGAGCAGGAGGGCCCCACGGACCCGGACGGCGACGGCCTCGCCAACGTCGTCGACCCGGACTCCGATGACGACGGCCTCCTGGACGGCGTCGAGGCGGGCCCCGACTGTGACGCCCCGCTCGACACCGACGGGGACGGCGCGTACGACTTCGTGGACCGCGACGCCGACGACGACGGCCTCGACGACGCGATCGACCCCGGACCCACCGTGGCGGACCTCGATGGGGACGGCCTGCTCGACGGGGAGGAGCTCGAGTTCGGTACGGACCTGTTCACTGCCGACACCGATGGCGGCGGGCGCACCGATGGCGACGAGGTCCACCGCGACGGGACGAACCCGCGCTACCCCGAGGACGACCTCTTCGACAGCGACGGGGACGGGATCGTGGACCGGGTGGAGCAGGACCTCGGCCTGGACCCGGCGGACCCGGACTCGGACGACGACGGCCTGTCGGACGGCGACGAGCTGTACGAGGTCGGCACCGAGCCCCTGAACCCCGACACCGACGGTGACGGCCTCACGGACGGTGACGAGGTGGCGGCCGGGACCGATCCCCTCGCGCCGGAGGTGGAGGAGCCGCCCCCGGTCGAAGACACGGACGGCGACGGCCTCACCGACGACCAGGAGCAGGCGCTGGGGACCGATCCCACGCGGAAGGACACCGACGGCGACGGCGCGCTGGATGGCGCAGATCCGGCGCCGCTCGACGCGTCGAACGGGGCCTCACCGCTAGCGCCCTCGGCCGCAGACCCGGGGTTCGGGCTGGGCTGCAGCACGACGCCGGGCGCGGGGTGGCTCGGGGTGCTCACCGGCCTCCTCGTCCTCGCTCGTGGCCGGAGAGGGTCGCGCGGCAGCGCCAGGGTGTGATCTGGACCTCACCGTGGGGGCGGAAGCCCTCTCTCCCCGGGACGGGGACGGGGCTGGGGTGAGGGCGAGGTGATGCTCTTCGTTGCGGCGGACGAGGCGCAGCTCCGCTAGCCTAGGGGGCTGGTGTCGCCCAGGCGCGGAGGCGGGTGAGCACGGGGCCCGCGTACTGGGGACAGCTGCGGAGCACGACCTCCCCCCGCACTCGCCCGAGCATCAGCGAGCCGTCGCGCTCCTTCCGGTACCGACGGGTGGCGCCGGGCAACACCTGCATCGCCGACGCGAGGTCTTCGGACAGCTTGTGGGTACACGCCGTACCGTCGGCGGTGGGTGGGCACCCGTACGCGGCCCAGCCCGACGCAGGTGCCAGCGCCTTCAGCGCGTGGCGGAGCGCCGTGGCATCCGGTTGACCGTGGAGCCCGCGGAACGCGGGATCGGTGCACCACGCCTCGAGGTCTGCCACGAGCCACGCCTCGATCTCGGGGGACGCGACGAGCACGAAGACCGGCACGTCGCGGCCAACGGCGGCGCGGAGCTGCGCGGTCACGCGCTCGACGAAGGTGGAGAGGCCCGCTGCGCGCTCACAGCCGAACCGGCAGTCTGCGTCGTCGACGAGGAGCACGGCGTCGCAGCCGCCGAGCCCGAAGGTCTGGATGCGGCGCACGGCCTCGCGAACGAGCCGCTCTCCCGTGAGCCCCGGGTGGGGATCGGCGAGGCGAGGGCCGCCGACCTTCTGGCGGCGCCCGGCCGGAAGCGCCCGGCAGATCTCGACGCCCGGCAGGAAGGTCTGCAGGAACCGCTGCAGCCCACCCACCTCGGTCTCGCCGGCCGATGCGTAGACCGCGAGCTTCACCAGGGCCACCCACCGAGGACGGGCTCCCCCACCCGGTACAGGTCGCCGAGCGCGTAGCCCTGGTCGAAGAACGGCTGGAGCTCGGCGGGGGTGACGTTGACGAACCCGAACTTCCCGTCGGCGCGGAGGACGGCGACGTCGCCGGCGCGGAAGCCGTCGGTGAGCGCGTCGAGCAGGTCGGTGGAGTGCGTGGACAGGATGACCTGGCCCGCCGCGCTGGGGGCCTGAAGCCAGCGGGCGACGACCTTGAGCCAGGCGGGGTGGAGGTTGAGCTCGGGCTCGTCGAGCATCACGAGCTCGCGGTGGCGGGGCCCGTGGAGCAGCGTGGCGAGCAGCAGACCGACGACGGTCCCGTCGGACAGCTCGCGGAGGGGGACCGCCTGCTTCCCGAACGCGAACTCCACCCAGGTGGCGCCGGAGCCCTCGGGAGACCGGACCCAGGTGCGCGACAACCCGGGCAGGAGGTCGGCCAGCGCGGTGGTGATGCTGGTCAGCCCGTCCGCGTGTTCGTTCTCGAGGTACTTCAGGTGGGGAGCCAGGTTGGAGGCGTCGGGGAGCAGCTCCTTCGCCGAGCCCTCCTCGGACCACGTCCCCCCAATCCGTCGGGGCATCAGCCCAGCGAGCGACACGTGCAGTTGACTGCGCAAGTAGTTCCGCGGAGACGGCCGCAGGAGGCCCTCGATGCTCGACATCTCGGGGGCCAACTGACCCAGCAGTGGGAACGTCTCCTTGCTCAGCGCCGTTCCAACGACGTCGTCCCACGAGACGACCGTGTAGTTGTCTCGGAAGTTGCATCGAAGCGCCCTCTTGCCCGGAAAGGTGGTGGTGCTGTCGTCGGTCACCACCATCGGTTCGGTCGGGCCCCGAGAGATCCCCAGCTCCTGCCGCCACTCGCCGCCTTCGAACCGCGCCATCCACCGCAGTGTCACCACCTGCTGCAACCCGAAGCGGGGAGCGTCGCGGTGAACGAGCCCATTGCCCCCATGTTGGCGGATGACCTCCGCCCAGGTCTTCTGCTCGGAGGTCCGCGCGCCGTCCGCTGCGAACCCGATCGCGCGCATCAGGTTGCTCTTGCCGCAGTTGTTCGGCCCGATCAGCACCGTGCACCGCGCCAGGGACACCGCCGTGTCCAGGTTCCGGTAGCCCCGCGCCTCGAACCGGTGCAGCACGCGTCCTCCCCCGCCAGTCTACTGCGGTCCACTGGGAGCGCACCCTCCCCGTTCGCGGAGCAGGCCTCCGTCGGGTACGCTCCGCGCGCCATGACGATCCTGACCTGTCTCGTGTCCCTCGCCGCCGCCGCCGACGCCCCCGAGTTCCTCCTCGGAGATGTGGGCGTACGCGTGGATGTGCCCCGGTCCTACAAGATGACCCGGTGGTCCGACTGGGACTTCGCGGCGCAGAGCCCCGACGGGGTCCTGGTGTTCGCGTGGGCCACGCCGTTCCAGGTGCCCATCACGGAGGCCCCGCCGTGGGCGCCGGTGTTCGAGGCCAAGGTCGCCGAGCTCGCCGGCCAGGAGATCAAGACCGGCGCCACGCGCGTCGCCGAGGTCGCCGGCCGCAAGGTCGCGTTCGTCGACGTGGGGTTCCAGTACCGCGACGGCGGGCGCGGCACGATGTACGGCGCCTCGATCGAGGTCGACGGCAAGGACTTCCACCTCGCCACCATCACGCCGGACAAGGTCGCGGCGGCGGGGAAGCGGGCCCGCGAGGACCTCGTGGGGCGGCTCGAGTTCACGAGCCCACCGCCGGTGTCCACCTTTGGCGCCGAGGTCGCGGCGAAGGGCCTCACCACGAAGCTGCCGGACGACTGGCGCCCGTCGCTCGACGCCGAGTGGACCGCGCTCACCCCGTCGCTCGCCAAGCTCGGCCTCGAGGACGTGACCGACTGCTGGATCGCGGTGCGCCCCCACCCCGCGGGCACGCCCGACGCCATGGTCACCTGCAACCGCCGGCTCGAGCTCGGCGTGGTCGACGAATACAGCTTCGCGGCGGCCGACGACGTTGTGCGCGGCAAGTTCTTCGGGAAGATCCCGCCCGCGGCGCCGGTCGCGCTGCCGGACCGCACCGGACTCGTCTACACCCCCAAAGACGACGTGGCGTTCGGGGTCGTCCCGGATGCGGAAGGGGTCGCGGTCACGTGGGCCCTGGGGCGCGGCGACCTCGGTCCCGCGGTGCGCGCCGCGATGGAGCGCACGACGTACACGGGTCCCCACCCGGTGTCGACGAACGAGCAGGTGACCTACTGGCTCACCGCGCGGACCTTCTCCCCGCAGGTGTTGTGCCCGGTGCTCGGGTGCCTGGGCCTCGGCGGCGTGCTGGTGCTGGGCGTCGGCGCGGTGGGCGCGATGGCGATGCGCCGGCGGGGCGGCAGCGAGGAGCCCGAGGAAGAGTAGGCTTCGACCTCGTCGCGAGGTGACGCCAGCGCCGTTGGGTGCGCCGCAGACACCTTCCGACAGACGGGCGGCGTCGGACATGCTAGAAAAACTGCATGAACGATCCCCTGTCCCGTCGCGAGCGCCAGATCATGGACCTCGTGTACCGCCTGGGCCGCGTCTCGGTCTCGGACGTCCACGAGGGCCTGTCCGACGCGCCCAGCTACTCTGCCGTGCGCGCGCTCCTGGGCACCCTCTCCGACAAAGGGCACCTGATCCACGAGCAGGACGGGCGCCGCTACCTCTACCGGCCCGCGGTCCCCGCCGAGGAGGCGAGAGGCTCCGCCTTGCGCAGGGTGGTCGCCACCTTCTTCGGGGGGTCGCCCCTCCAGGCCGCGCTGGCGCTGGTGTCCGAAGCCGCGCTGAGCCCGGCGGAGCTGGAGGCGCTCGAAGCCGCCATCACCAAGGCCCGGGAGGAGGAGCGTTGAGCGGGCCCGCCGAGCTGGCCATCGCTGCGGGGATCGTGGCCGATGCGGGGCTCAAGGCCACCGGGCTGGTCGCCCTCGGATGGGCGGGCACGATGTGCCTGCGCCACCGGTCCGCGGCCCAGCGACACGCGGTGTGGGTGGCGGTGTTCGCGGCGATGCCGCTGCTGCCGTTCGCCGCCTGGGCGGCCGGACCCGAGCGGGCCCTCGACGCGCCGTGGATCGTGGGCGCCTGGGCCCTGGGCGTCGTGGCGGCCAGCGTCCCCCTCGTCGTCGGGCTGTGGCGGTTGGGGCGGTTGCGGGCCGGCGCCGCCCCCGACCCGTCGCTCGCCGGGGTGTGGCACAGCGACGCCATCCGCTCGCCGATCACCTGGGGCGTGCGGCGTTCGGTGGTGCTGCTCCCCAGCGTCGCTGTCGGCTGGTCGAACACGGCCCGCGCGGCCGCGCTGGCCCACGAGCGCGCCCACATCGCGCGCCACGACTGGCTCGTTCACGTCGCGACCTGGGGCGTGTGCGCCGTGTTCTGGTTCAACCCCCTGGTGTGGTGGGCCCGGCGCGCGTTGAGCCGTGAGGCCGAGCACGCGGCCGACGACGTCGTGCTCGCTTCCGGCGTGCGGCCCAGCGACTATGCGGCGCTCCTGCTCTCGCTCGGCCGCCCGAGCCACCCACCCGCCGGGCTCGGGGCCGCGTCTTCGGCGGTGGGGGACCGTGTTCGCGCCGTGCTCGACGTGCGCGCGCGGAGCGGGCGTCGCTGGCCGGCGGGTGCCGTCGTGCTGGCGCTGTCGTTGTGCCTGTCCGCGGCCCTGGGCGGCTGGTCCGTCTGGTCCACGCCCGAAGCTGCGCTCACCTGCCACCCTGGACCCTCCCCATGATCTCCGCGCTGTTCGGCCTCGCCCTGGCCGCCCCCGACGCCTCCACTGCACACGACTTCGTCCGCGTCGACGCCCGCGGCGCGGCCCAGTCCATCGACGCCGTGTCCCACACGATCGGCGCGCTGGCCGAGGTCGACCGGGCGCGGGTGGCCGCCGCCCTGCGCGAGCTGGCCGGGAGCGATCCCTACACCGGCGCCGCGTTGCAGCTCCCGTTCGCGCTCGACGCAGCGGTGCAGCAGATCCCCGACGACCGGTTCGACCCGCTGGTGCGCAGCGATTGGGTCTTCCTCCAGACCGGGCTGGCTGCCCATGTCGAGGTCCTCACGTCCCTCGAGGTCGAGGCCGGGGGATCCACCGACGGCGCGCTCCGCTCGCGGATCGCGGGCATCGTGCCCGCCGCAGGTCGGCTCGAGGCGCCCGCTCGCGCCCGCATCGAGGCGCTCAGCGACGAGGTGGAGGCCCTCACGGGGGTGGCGCGTCCCTGCCCGCGCGGCCCGCACGCCCTCTTCCCGGGGCAGCCCTGGACCCTGGGCATGCAGCTCGGGGGGTGGCACGACGTGTTGCGGCGGGTGGAGCCCTTCGCGGCGGACCCGGCCACCCGGGAGCAGGTGGGGCGACTGATCTCCCTGCTCGATGCCTACGGCGAGGCCTCGATGGCCACCGTGTACGCGCCCGTGCGCTGAGGCGTCGGGCTCAGAAGACCTCGGGGCACCACGGCGCCACAGCCGACGCGAACATGCCGTCCAGCAGCGTGATCGCCGCGGCCTCCCCACGGAGCTTCGACGCGCGGGCGAGGGTCGAGGCCGGCGTGCCCCCGAGGTACAGGGCGCCCAGGGTCTGGCGGTCGAACGTGAGCATCGCGGGCGCGGTGGTCGGCACACAGCGCCCGACCCCACCCTCGACCGTGAGCTCCCAGGTGTCTCCGGCTACCGAGAACCGGAGCTGTCCGTCGCGCGGGTACGTACGGGCGGCGAGCGCGCTCGGGACGTCGTCGATGCGGAGCCACAGGTTGTCCGTGCGGTGGCGCGACACCCGGCGGGGATCGGCGAGCAGCCACGGCAGCCGGCAGTCGACCGGGGCGCACCACCAGGAGACGCTCGGGAACAGGTCGATCGAGAGCACGAACCGCCAGAGTGACGCCTCTGCGGCGGTGTCGACCCCGTGGAGCTCGACGATCTCGACGCGTCCCGCCGGCAGGGCCGCGTCGAACACGCCGCGTTGGCGGTACTGCACGTAGCCGACGAGGTCCGCGCCGCGGCGCGCGAGCACGTGGCGGCGGCGGCTGGCCCCTTTCCGCATCCACGGGGTCTCGAGGAACCGGCGCTCGCGCCACCAGGCCTCGGTGCGGCGCAACGCCCCCGGCCGATCCGCGGTGCATCGCGCATAGAGCGCGGGCAACAGCTCGCGGGCGCGCGCCTCCTCCACCAGCTCGACGCCGTCCACCTCGTGGTCGTCCGCGAAGCTGATGGAGCGGGCGTCGGTGAGGCCGAGCGCCTCGGCCTGCGCCGAGATTCCGTACCCGAACCGACCGTAGATCCCGCCCTCCGACGCCCACAGCCCGCTCACGGCGCACCCGCGCGCCTTCGCGTCCGCCAGGTGGAGCTGCATCAGCTCGCGCAGGATGCCGCGCCGCCGGTGGGTGGGCCGGACCGTGACCATCGTCAGGCCGGCGATGGGCAACGTGCCGCCTCCCGGGACCCCGATGGCGTGATCGAACGTGGCTGCGGTCCCGACGAGCGCGCTGCCGTCGAACGCGGCCCACGCAGCGTCGGAGCGGACGAGGGCGCGGAACCGCGGGGTACCGTCGGGGTCTGCGTCGTCGGCGTCGTCGCCGAAGGTGGACATCACGGTGTCGCGGAACGCAGGCACCTCGTCGGCGGTGATCGCGCGGAAGGTGAGGCTCACGGACGACCGCTCACCGGCATCCCTACCGCCGCACCTGGAACGGACCCTCACCGTCGGCGGGCTCCCACTCCACCAGCACCTTCGACACCTGCGCCAGCGCGGAGCCGCGATGACACCACTGGAGCATCTTGTCGACGGCCTCCTTCGAGCCCTCGAACACGGCCTCCACGCGGCCGTCCCGCAGGTTGCGGATCCACCCGCGCAGCCCGAGGCGCTGGGCCTCCACCTGCGCGTACGCGCGGTAGCTCACCCCCTGAACCCGACCCAGAACGAAGACGTGTGCTCGGACCATGCGCGGCATCCTACCCGAGGTGGGCGCCGCGTTCCGCGCGAATCACGGAGACCAGCTGGCCGGCAGCCCCACCACCGTGAGGTTCCCGTGATCCCCGGGGATCCGATCCCACGTGGGCTGGTTGTTCTCGGTGTACGCCTCGAGGCCCAGGCGCTGTTGCTGGAGCAGCCCCGACATCACGTCGTACCGCCACCGGCCCTGCTGGTGCCACGCGCCCTTGTTGAAGGTGGCGAGCACCATCGACCGGTCGTCCATCGGCAGCGCGCGCACGTTCTGCTTGTAGTCCGGGGTGGCCTGCCCGCCCCAGGCGGTCGGGGCGTTGCTGGTGTAGTACACGCGCACCGGTACGCCGAGCTGGCGCGCCGCCGAGCCGATCGAGCGCAGGCCCACCACATCGAGCATGTCGACGCCCACCGGGACGATGCGGCGCTGGACGGCGAGCGTGTGGATCACGGCGTAGTTGTCGTCCGTCGCGAGGAACCCGAAGGTGGGCGCCGCTGCGGGTGGCGTGAGCATGTCCTCGAGGTTGTCGTGGACGCGGTTGCGGTAGCCGTAGAAGAACGACTCCAGGATCGCCGCCTCCTGGGGCCACGCCTCGGTGAGGAGCTTCTCCACCCGGTCGGTCTGGTCCGGTCCCCACAACGCGACCAGCTCCCGACGGGTCGCGGCGGCCCGCAACAGCGGCTGCATGACCTGGTGGAACCGCACGACGTTGGGGTCGTAGTCGAACACGAACGCCCACTGTGGGCGCTGCTCGGCGACGAAGTCGTACGACTGGTCCGAGCCCACGCCAACGTAGATGCCGCCGGCGTTCGCGAGGAACCGCTCGAACAGGTAGCGGTCGGGCTCGTTGGTGGTCACGTAGCTGTACGGGTCGCGGCAGGTGGTGGTGGAGCGCCCGCCCTTGCGGAGGTCGTCCTGCCAGTTCTGGCGCACTTCCTCGCCGCAGATGCCCTTGTCGTCGAGCACGTCGCCCTTGACCCCCCACGCGATGGCCAGCTCCGCCTCGGTCGGGGGGACCGGCAGCGGCAGCGGCGGCCGTGGCGCGGTGAGTACGGCCGGGGGCCAGGTGGTGAGCCAGGGCTCGGAGGTGACGCAGAACGGCGCGCCGGCGAGCGGGGAGGTCGGGGCGCGAGCGGCGTCGCGGGTGGTGACCCGCGTCGTCGAGGTTCGACAGCGCGGCCCTTCGTCGCAGGTGCCGAGGGGAGGGGGACCGTCGCCGGCCCAGGTGCCCGTCCACGTCTCCGCCTGCGCCGCGAGCCCGGCCCGGGCGGCCTCCCAGCGGGTGGGCAGGCGCTTGCCGCGGTACGTGCACAGCTCTCGCGCGGACGCCCACGACCCCGGCGCCGACCGGCAGTGTTCGGCGGTGCGGCACGCCGACAGTTCGCCGTCGGCCACCTCGTCGACCCAGAACGTGTCGAGCGCTGCGTCTCCGGGCACACACCGCAGGCCGGGACCCGGCGCTGGTCCACACGGGTCGTGGTCCATGGCGAGCTCCACCCGCCGGCCCACGACCGGCCCGAGCGCGGCGAGCAGCGCGCCCACGGTGACGTCGTCGGCGACGGTGACGCGCACGGCGCCCTCGGCGGGCACCACCAGGGGGGCACCCGGCACGAACGCCACGGTGGCCGCGGACTCGTCACCCGGCAGCGCGACGGGGACCACGGCCACGCCGCGGTCTCCGCCCACCAGCACCGGGAGCGCGTGCCCGTCCGGCGCGTGGCTGGCCAGCAGGTACCGGAGCGTGCCCACGGGCAGCGCTGCATCGAGCGCGAGCCCCGTCGCGCCGCTCACGCCGGGCAGGTGCCACCACGGGAACCGGCCCCATGCGCCCGGGCCCGAGAGCGGCGCGGACACGGTGACGAACGCGCCGCTCGGCGGGGTCGTGGCGGTGGGCACCACGGGGAGCGTGAGGTCACCCGCGAACGGGGCCTCCCCGAGCAACAACCGGGGCCCGGAGACGACGTCCCCCGCGCCCTGGGCGCCGAGCCAGGTGTGTAGCTTCGCTGCGGCGAGGCGGTCACCGGGGGCCGCCGCGAACCGGGCGCGGCTGGTGAGGCCCGCGAGCGCACACCGGTCCCACAGCTCGCCCGCGGCGGTCACCGACAGCGGGTCGGGGACGGCGCCGCAGGTCCAGGCGGCGTCGAGCACGTCCGGCGCGGGCAGCGCAGCCCGCAGCGCGTCGACGGAGGTGGGCGCGGTGAGCTCGGCGAGGTCCGGGCCGGCGGGCGCTGTGTGTTTTCCGTTGCAGGCGAGGAGCATGGTGATCATGGGGACACCAGGGCCGCGCCTTCGGCGAGGGACGCGGCGCAGCGGAAGCCGAAGTGGTGGTAGGGAGAGTTGGACGGCACGTGGGGGCGCCGGTGCCAGCCCATCGCGTGGCTCGCGTCCCAGTACCAGCTGCCGCCCTTCACCATCTTGAGCGGGTGCCCCTCGCAGGTGTCCATGCCCGCACACGGGCCCTTCGGATCGGTGCCCACGCAGTCGGCGCCGCACGTGGCGAGGTCGACCACGAACCAGTCCGACACCCACTCCTCGGCGTTGCCGACCAGATCGAACGCGCCGTACCGGCCGGCTGGGCGCGACCCCACCTCCAGCGTCCGCCCCTTCTCGGGGTTCGGCGGGAGCTTGGGGGTCCCGCAGGAGCGGCCGGCCTCGATCCGCACGATCGCCTGCTCGCAGGTGGGCATGCCCTTCCCGAACGGGGTGTCGTCGCCGTCCGGTCCGCGTGCGGCCTTCTCGTACTCGGCCTCGGTCGGCAGGTGTTTGCCCGCGGCAGCGCAGAACGCGGCGGCCTGGAACCAGGAGATGCCGGTGATCGGCTGGGTGGACCGATCGTAGTCGTTGTACGCCGGCCCGCCCTTGGTGCACTTCCCCGCCTGGACGCAGGCCTGGTACGCGCCGTGGGTGACCTCGGTGGTGTCCACGAAGTACGAGGACATCCAGACGGTGGCGGGGGGGCCCCACTTCGTGTGCGCCCGCACGTTCTCGCCCTGGTAGCAGACGTGTTCGGCCTCGGTCCCACGCACGAACGGACCGCCGGGGACACACACCATCCCAGCCGGGACCTGCTCCGGACACGGCGCGATCTCCACGCCTTCCGGCGAGCGGGGGAGCGGGGGAGGAGGCGGCGGAGGGGGTGGGGGTGGCGGCGCCGGCGGCTCCGGTGGAGCGACAGCGACCGGGACGACGGGGGCGGGTGGGGGCGTGGCGCAGCCAGGGAGGACGAGCAGGGAGAACACGGTGGGTCCGGGGCGGAGGGCGCCTGTTATCACCCCCCGGTGACCTGGAACCCGAGCGCGCGGGCCGCCGCACGAAGCCGCTCGTCGTAGCTCGCGATTTCCACGTCGATGCCCTGGGCACGGAGGTGGTCGGCGGCGGCGAGGTGGAGCGCGTCCAATGTCCGGACCGGGACCGGGAACGGGCTGAAGACCCGCACACAAGCAGCAGCATCCAACTCGACCGTGTGGATCGAGAGGAGCGTGGCGCGCAGCGCTCCTCCGATCGATATGACAATCGGTGCGGCCCGTCAGGGACACACCGACGCGGCTCCCGTCCCATCGTCGATCGCCGTCACGTCGCTGACGAACAGCTGCGCGACCACCGCGTCGTGGAGGCTCCAGGCGCGCCCGCTCGCGTCGTCGACGGTGAGGTCGAAGAACGGCGACCCGGTGCTGACGACGTGGGCTCCACACGAAGGGCCCAGCGCTGCGGTGTCCGGGAGATCCGCCTGGCTCCGGAGCGTGGCGGCGACGAGCGCGGGGTAGTCCGGGAGCGCCACCCCGAACGCAGTCCAGAACCCGTAGAGGGGCCCGTCGCGGAGGTCGGACCGCAGCACGCGGGGCGCGGAGAGGTGGGTGCGCAGCAGGTGATCGGTGTCGGTGCACCGCCAGGGCTCCGCCTCCGCCGCACCGCAGCTCTCGTCCACCACCATGCCGAACAGCGGCTCGTAGGTGGTGCGCCACAGCGACTCGTTCACCACGTCCACCTGGGCCGCCACGGTTGCGTCCGCCACCCCGGGCGCTGGGTGGCTCGACCAGCCGTCCACCACCGCCGTGAACCGCCGCGCGGAGAACCTGGCGGCGACAACGTCCTGGTGCTGCAGCACCCCGAACCCCGACGAGGAGGAGCCCGCGAACACCAACGCGTGCGGAGCGGACAGCGGCGGCAACGTGACCAGCCCGTCGTCGCTCGTCACGCCGGCGGCCAGCGCGTCGAGGCCGGCCATCAGGATCTCGTGGCCCTCGAAGTGCAGCCGGAACGGTGGGTCGCCGTCGGCGAGCGGCTGGTCGTGGTGGGTGCCCGTCCACAGGTCCGAGCTGCAGTACTTGAACGACACGCGGTTCCAGGGCGCGAACACGTTGCGTGCTGCAGGGTCGAGGACCCCACCCACCCCCATCGCGAGGGGCGCCCACCGCGTGCTCATCTTGGAGGCGTCGTACTGGTCCTCCCCACACCAGCGCACCGCGCAGTCCTCGTTCGACCCGCAGAACAGCCCCGACTCGAGCGAGAGCACCCAGTCGTCGGCGGAGGCGGGGTCCGCGGCTGCGGCCACGTACAACACGGGCGGCGTGCCGTCGTTGCACACCGCCGCGCTCCCGGTCAACGTGACGCGGTGCAGGTCGTCGCCCGCGCGCTCTGGTGCCGGCGTGGGGTCGGGGCAGCGCTCGGCCAGGGCCTCGTCGACCAGCGGAAGCAGGGGCGCAGCGGAGTGTGCGGGCTCGCCGCTGTGTTCCGGCGCGGCCGTGTGTCGCCCCGCAGGTTCCCCGGTGTGCTCCACCGGAGCCTTCGGACGGGCATCCGGCTCTCCGGTGCACGCCAGCAGCCAGAGCGGCGTCACCGCTCGGGCTTCTTGTAGGGGGTGAGCTTCTCGCGCAGCTTGTCCGTGCGGGACCGCAGGTGGTTCACGAGCCGGGTGGTGCCGGCCTGGCCCTTCATCACGAAGTCGTCGATGTCGATGAGCTCCGACGAGGTCGCCAGCACGCTGGACAGCTCGTGGTTGAGCTTGATGCCTCCGAGCATCGGCATCTTGAACAGGTTCGCGAGGTCGGTCTTGTACATCGCCAGCAGGTCGTCCGGGTCGGCCATCCGGTTCTTGACCTCGGCCGTGAGCGTGAGCGTGGCCTTCGAGCCGACGATGGCGGCCGAGATCATCCCCGTGCCGCTCATCCGGTTGAGGGTCACGAAGATGCTGTAGAGCAGCGGGTCGCCGACGGCCCGGAAGCGGACGCGCTGGAAGTCGTCGTTGGCCGTGAACTGGATCGTGGCGAAGCCCTGGCGCGCCATGGCCCGGACGACCTCGCCGACGAGGATCTCGTCCTTCGACTCTCGGATCTCGGACTTGTGCGTGAAGTTCTGGAGGAGGTCGAACACGCGGGCTCCCATTTCATCCAGGGTCGATCGACATCGGTACGCGGTGGGGCCAGGGGGAACCGCCCCTCATTTGAACCGGCCGCGGAGGTACTTCCGCAGCGCGTGGGTGGTGCCGGCGATGTGCTGGGCGAGCCGGGCGTGGTCGACCTGATAGGTCGAGGCGACGTACCGGTCGATGTCGAGGATGAGGTCCACGTTGCAGTAGACGTACCCGCTGCTCACGTCGCCATCGACGGTGATGGTGCCGGGGTCCGCCTCGCGCAGGAACGACGACTTCATCTCTGCCTGCATCGCCGACCAGATCTTGGCGATGTTCCCCACGCGCTCGCCGTAGCCGACAACGGCCGAGGCGCGCTGCCCCAGCACCTTCGACACCGCGAGCGACGGGGTGAGGTGGGTGAGGCGGAACAGGATGCGCGACCGGTCCTCGAGGTTCTCGAAGCGCAGGAAGTGGTGCGACCCGTCGGAGGTGAGGTCGATCAACACGTACCCGGTGTCGAGGGTGCTGGTGATGACGGCCCCCAGGAACACCTCGTCGACGTGGCTCGCGAACCGCTGCTGCGAGAGCCAGCTCCACGAGTCCTTCACGAGGCCCACGAACACGGCGTCGAGCTCGTCGTCCCCGAGCACCACCGCACGCTGCGAGGACGGCGGCGCCACTCGTTCGGCCGCGGGTGCAGCGGGTGCACGCGCGACAGGTGCGGCGTCGAGGCCCGCAGCCAACGCTTCGCGGTGGTCCCCGATGGCGTCCCAGGCGTCCATGCCCTTCATCCACAGGTGGCCCTCGTCGGAGAGCTCGCCGGCAGCGAGCTTCGCGGTGAGGGCGCGCCGCGACAGCGGGCCGTGTTGACCGGCGGCCGTGTGGACGTGCAGGACCTCCTCGTCGGGGTCGGGCAAGCGCGGCAGCGCCATGGCTCCTCCGGCCGCGCACTGTACCCCGGATCACCCCGTCAGACAGCTCTGCAACCGCGCCCAACGCCGGTCGAGCTCCCGCAGGTCCTCCGTCGGGAACGACGCCCGCGCCGCCGCGACCACCGCCCCGGCGTGTTCGCGCAACCGGTCGCGCCCGTCGGGGTGGTCGA
Source organism: Myxococcota bacterium (assembly GCA_044356535.1). Lineage (GTDB taxonomy): Bacteria > Myxococcota_A > UBA796 > UBA796 > JACKER01. Next base: position 11,041 of record JBIKWC010000068.1, on the reverse strand, counting down.
TCGCTTCGGCCACGTCCGCCATCGCGCGCAGCAGGCGCAGGCAGATCGCGAGGTCGGCGCGCCCGTACTGGCGGAGCTGGTCGAACGCCAGGTCCACGAGATCCGAGAACACCGGCGCGGGGATCACCACCGTCCCGGCGCCCACCGCCTGCACCGAGGTCGGGGTACCGCGCTGCCCGGCCCGGATCAGCAGGCGCGACAGGTGGTCGATACACAACGCGCCGGTCGACGGGTCGTTCACGGCCGGCGAGATGGCCTTCAGGCCGATGTCCACGATCTGCCGCAGCCCCCACTCGGCGTCCTCCTGCATGGTCCGGCTCGAGCCCAGGTCGAGCGCGTCCTGCAGGGCCGCCGCCCGCGCTTCGGTGAGGGAACCCGGCGGAGACACCGCCCACACCGGCACCCCCGCGGGCACGAACGCCCCCATCGGGCGCAGCAGGTGGACGGTGCACCCGGCACCCGCGACCTCGGCCGCCAGCTCGCGGGACACCAGCTGCACGTAGCCGCTGCGCCTGGAGCGCACGAAGACGGCGTCCTCGGGCGGCGCGGGCCACGTCGCGTCGCGGGGCGGGGACCCCGAGGGCAGCGGGAAACACTCGTCGATCACGGCCTCGGTCTCGCGCGCGATCCGGTCCACGAGGTGGTTCGCCTGGATGCCGTTGACCACGCGGTCGATGAACAACACCAGCGCGCCGAGCGAGCCGATCGCCAGGGCCAGTGCCACGGACACCGTCAGGGGCGGGACGAACGCCGGGTCGAGGTCGATCGACCGCAGCGCCACGAGGAGCCACACGAACGTGCCCAGGAACAGGCCCAACACGCCCTGGCTCACCGGGTCGCGCACCATGCTGGACACGATGCGCGTCGAGAACTGCACCGACGCGAGCGACAGCGCCACGAGCAGCACGGAGTACACGACGGAGATCACCGTCATCATCGCCCCGGCGAGCGTGGCCAGTACCACCTGCGCGGTGCCGGGCTCCACGTCGAGCCAGGCCACCCGCAAGCCGTACGCGACCTCGGCCTGCTCCAGCGCCACGGCGGCGACGCCCAGGACCCCGGTGATGAACGCGGGGACCACGAGCATCGAAGCCCGAAGGTCCCACGTCCACTGCGACAAGCGGAAGCGCCACCACCCCATTCGTCCCCCGGAGACCCGGTCTATCGCGCCGGCCGGCGACCCAGCGCAGAACCCGCTCGCGACGATCGGACACCACTCGTGACGCGAGCGGCGCCGGCGTCGGGCATGATGGAGCTGCATGAGCCACACCAGCACCCGCATGCTCCGTGAAGGTCGTCAGCTCACGAGCGAGCTCGTCACCGCCCGCGACGAGATCTCGGCGCTCGCGAAGAGCTACGGGCTCGACTTCTACGAGGTCATCTTCGAGATGGTGACCTACGAGGAGATGAACATGCTCGCCGCCTACGGGGGGTTCCCCACGCGGTACCCGCACTGGCGGTTCGGCATGGACTACCTCGAGATGCAGAAGTCGTACGAGTACGGCCTCAGCAAGATCTACGAGATGGTCATCAACACCGACCCCTCGTACGCCTACCTGCTCGACAACAACCTCGTGGTCGACCAGAAGCTCGTGATGGCCCACGTGTTCGGCCACGTGGACTTCTTCAAGAACAACCTCTGGTTCTCGCACACGAACCGCAAGATGCTCGACGTGATGGCGAACCACGCCACCCGGCTGCGCGCCATCATGGATCGGCAGGGCCAGACCGAGGTGGAGGCGTTCATCGACATCTGCCTCTCCATCGACAACCTGGTGGACCCGTACGCGCCCCACATCCGGCGCACCCGCGACGTCTCCGAAGAGGAGCTCGCCACGGCCGAAGACGGCCCCGTGGGGCGGCTCCGCTCGGCGCCCTACATGGACAAGTTCGTGAACCCGCCCGAGTACATGAAGGCGCAGCGCGACAAGAAGCAGGCAGAGCTCGACCGGATGCGGTCGTTCCCCGAGAGCCCCGTCCGCGACGTGATGGAGTTCCTGCTGCGCAACGCGACGCTCCCGCGGTGGAAGCAGGAGGTGCTGGAGATCCTGCACCAGGAGGCGATGTACTTCGCGCCGCAGGGCCAGACGAAGATCATGAACGAGGGCTGGGCCACGTTCTGGCACACGCGCCTGATGACCCGCCACATCCTGAGCGACAGCGAGGTCGTGGACTACGCCGACCACCACTCGGGGACCGTGTACCAGCAGCCCGGGCGCCTCAACCCCTACAAGATGGGCGTGGAGTTGTTCCGCCACATCGAGGAGCGGTGGAACAAGGGTCGGTTCGGCAAGGACTGGATGGCGTGCGACGATCCCCGCGAGCGCGCGCGGTGGGACACGGGAGCGGGACTGGGCCGCGAGAAGGTGTTCGAGGTGCGTCGGACCCACAACGACGTCACGTTCCTCGACACGTTCCTCACCGCCGACTTTTGCAGGGAGATGGGCTTCTTCACCACGAAGTTCGACCCGAAGGCGAACGAGTGGGTGCTCGACAGCCGCGAGTTCGAGGACGTGAAGCGCCAGCTCCTGAACATGATCGCGACCCGCGGGAACCCCAGGGTGTACGTGATCGACGCGAACTTCGGAAACCGATCGGAGCTGTTGCTCTGGCACGAACACGAGGGCCAGGACCTCCAGCTCGACTGGGCGTCGGTGACGCTGAAGAACGTTGCGGCGTTGTGGGGCCGCCCGGTCCACGTGGACACGTTGGTCGAAGGCAAGCCCTGGCGCCTCTCCCACGACGGCAGCGAGCCCAAGCGGACGAGGCGCGAACCCCGGCCCGGCGAGGTGGTGACTTGATCGACGCGAACGAAGCGCGCAAGGCGCTGGATCGGGGGCTCGACGGCGCGGCGGACGGCGGCATCGTGGAGCTCGACCGCGCGAACGGGCGCGCCCGCGTGGACGTGGTGGAGGCGGACCGGCTCGGCGTCCGGGTCCGTGAGGTGTCCGTCACCCGCGAAGCCCCCGCCGACGTCGCCGCCGAGGCCGAGCGCCTGGGCGCGGGGGTGCGTTCGCTCCCGGAGCGCCTCACGCCGGTGGAGGTGGCGCCCACACTCGGGGGTGCCGTGCTGCGCACGCGGCCCGAGGACCTGCGCCGCCGCGAGTTCTTCGAGGTGGAGGTCACGCCGAGCAACACGACCGTGCGCCGCCACCGGGTGGACGACGGCGGCCGGCAGCCCGCGGACTTCACCCTCACCCGCGACCAGCTCGAGGGCCTGCTCGACGAGCTGTGACGGATCGCGGAAGGTCGCTCAGACGCCCACGGCCAACGCCAGGAGCACCAGCACCACCAGGACGATGGCGGCCACGGTGGCGGCGATGGCGAGCGGCGGAAGCCAGGGCGGCGGGAACGGGTCGGGGAGCTCGTCGGGGAGCCGCAGCTCCACGGTGCGGACCTCGCTGGCGGGGGGCCGCTGGGGCGCGACCGGGGCTGGGGGAACAGGCGGGACCTCCCGGGGCAGCCCCATGCTCTGGGACTCCGACAGCGACCGGTCGAACGCCACGATGGTGGGGGGAGACGGCCGACCGAGCGTGTCCGCGGTGTCGGGCCAGGGCTCCGGGAACGAGGTCGGGAGGGGCGGGCGCGAGGCGGGAGCTGGCGACAACACCGCATACAGCAGCGCCGCGACGTGATCCGGGAGCTCCGGGCACACCACGCCGAGCGGCTGGTGCGCGCCCGTCGCAGCCCGGGCGGCGCGCTCCTTCGCCGTGCCCGGGAAGGGCGGCGCGCCGGTGAGGAGCTCGTAGACGACAGCACCCCAGGCCCAGGTGTCGGCGGCTACAGAGGCGCCCTCGCCACCGGGTGCGGGCACCAGCGGGTCCGGGCCGGTGCCGAAGCCCCACACCACCACCTCCGAGCCCACCACGCGGACGCGCCGGGGCGAGAGCGCGCCATGGACGGCCCCAGCCTCGTGGGCCGCGCGAAGCACCCGCGCCAGCGTCACCGACCAACGCTGCGCCGACGCCCGGTCCACCCGTCCCTGCCGCAACACGTCCTGCAGGGAGGTCCCGGCGCCCACCCCGTAGACGGCGCCCTCCACCCCGCCGTCTTCGATCCTCCGCAGGATGGGCAGGACCGAGGGGTGCACGACATCCACGAGCACCTGGGGCTCCGCGGGCACCCACAACCCGCGGGTGGTCCCCTCCTCCCGGGCGATCCACCAGGTTCCCGCCGGGTCGGACGCCACGATGTCCACCAGGACGAGGTCGCCGAACTTGTCACCGGGCACGCGCATGGCGCTACCCTACTGCAGTCGCCCGCCGCGTGTCGTGTCGGCGGGGTGTCGCGGAGGCAGCGTGCGGAGAACGTGGCTCGGGACCCTGCACCTGCTCTCGGCCGGGGCTCCGGCTGCGGCCGAGGTCCTCGCGACGGCCCGGAGAGCCGGGATTTCCTGGCTCGACACCGCCGACGTCTACGGCCCTGCCCCCGGTGACGTGGAGCGGTTCCTGGCGACGAACCGGGAGGGCTTCCGGGTCGCCACCAAGGTGGGCCTGGTCCGGACGGGGTCCCGGTGGCTCCCGGACGGTCGACCGGGCGCCGTGGATCGCGCCATCGACGACGTCCTCGCGCGCCTGGGCCCCGTCGACCTGCTCTGGCTACACGCGCCCGACCCCCGCACCGACGTCCGCTCGACCGCGCGGGCGCTGCGGAGGGCGCTCGACGACGGGCGCGTGCCGGCGCTCGGGGTGTGCAACGTGCGCGTGACGGAGCTCCGCGCGATCGCGGAGGTGATGCCCGTGGCGGCGGTGCAGGTCGAGCTCTCCCGCTCCGAGCGCGCCACCGTCCGCTCCGGCGTGGTGGAGGAGGCGCGGCGCCGCGACCTGCTGGTCCTCGCCTCCCGCCCGTTCGGCGGCAACGAACGGGCGCGCCTCACCCTCGCAGACCCGGCGGTGGCCGGGGTGGCCGCGAAACACGGGGTCCCCGCGGCAGCGGTGGTGCTGGCGTGGCTCCGGGGCCTCGGCGTCGTCCCGATCCCGGGGACCACCTCGCCCGCGCACCTGCTGGAGCACGCGGTCGACGTGGTGCTCGACGACGAGGACCACGCGCGGCTCGACGCCGGCACCGAGGCGGGTACCCAGCTGCGCAGGCCCAGGAGCGAACGGAGGGCACCCCCCACGGGCCGGGAGGTGGTGTTGATCGGGGGCACACCGGGCGCAGGGAAGACGCGGCGGGTGGCGGCGTATCCGGACCACCTGCGCCTGAACCGCGACACGCTCGGCGGCACCCTCGACGGCCTGCTGCCCCGGCTCGCCACCGCCCTCGCGGACGGTCGCGACGTCGTCCTCGACAACACGTACGCCGCCCGCGCCCAGCGCAACGGTGTGGTGGAAGTGGCGGTGCGCCACGGGGCGCGCGTCCGCTGCGAGTGGCTCACCATCCCCGACGGAGAGGCCGAGCGCAACGTCGTGACGCGGCTGCTCGACACCGTGGGGCACCTGGTCGGTGGCCCGGACCTCGCCCGCTGGAACCGCGACCACGCCGAGGTCCTCCCGCCGCGGGCGCTGCACCGGTTCCGACGGGAGGTGGAGGTCCCCGACGACACCGAAGGCTTCGACGAGGTGGTGGAGGTTCCGTTCGTCCGCGTTGCCGCGCCCGGTCGCGCCGCGTTGTGCTGCGCCCCCGAGCACCTGGAGCCTCTCCACCCGGCCGTGCGTGCAGCAGCCGCCGCTGGAGAGGCGATCCTGGTGGCGGCCTGGGCGCCCGGCGGGGACGTGGACGCGATGGTCGCCGCGCTCGAAGCGGCTGCCGCGGCGTTGGGTCTCGAGGCGTTTGCGGCCGTGTGCCCGCACCCGGGTGGTCCCCCGGACTGTTGGTGCCGCAAGCCGCTCCCTGGGTTGCTCCTGGCGCTGGCCAGGCGCGCGGGTGTGGATCCGTCCCGGGTCCGCGTCCTCGCAGCCTCTCCGGCCGACACGGCACTGGCGCGACGCCTCTCGCTGGAGGTCGTCGCGCCGGCGTGACGCGGGGTCGGATCAGCCGCCCTTCTTGCCCTTGGCCTTGCCGTCGGCCTTGCCGCCGCCGCCGTCGGCCTTGCCCTTCTCACCCTTCTCGTCCATGCCGGGGAGGTTCGGCTTCTTGACGTAGTCCTTCGGGATCTCGCCGGTCAGCGTGCCGAGGAAGGCCACGATCTTGCCGACGTCCTCGTCCGCCAGCTCCTTGCCGAGCTGGTGCTTGGCCATCTTGCGGACCATCACCGGCAGCTGATCGATCGAGCCGTCGTGCAGGTAGGGGCCCGTCTTCTCGACGTTGCGGAGCGACGGGACCTTGAAGAAGTACTTGTCCTCGTCCTTCTTGGTGGCCTCGTAGCGGCCGAGGTCCTTCGTCTCCCAGGGCTCGACCACGCCGAGCTTCTGGTACATCTGGCCGCCGAACAGCGGACCGCCGTGGCAGGAGTTGCAGCCCGTCGACACGAACAGGTCGTAGCCCGCGAGCTGGCGTTCGTTGAGCGCGTCGGCCTGGCCGCCGAGGTACTTGTCGTACGGGCTGTCCTTGGTGACGAGGCCCTTCTCGAACGCGGCGATGGCCCTGCCGAGGTTGTCGTAGCTCATCGGGGTCGGGTCGTTCGGGAACGCGGCCTTGAAGGCCTCGGGGTACCCGGGGATCTTCTCGAGCTTGGCCATCAGGGACTTGCCGTCCGGCATGCCCATCTCGACGGTGTTGAGGATCGGGCCCTTGGCCTGCTCCGCGAGGTCGGCGGCGCGGCCGTCCCAGAACTGCGCGATGTGCCCGCCCGCGAGGTACACGGTGGGCGAGTTGCGGGCGCCGTTGACGCCGCCAACGCCGGGGCTCGTTGCGAGGCCGTCCACGCCGTACTCCATGAGCTTGTGGCAGGAGTTGCAGGAGAGCTCGTCGTTCGCGGACAGGCGCTGGTCCCAGTACAACATGCGGCCGAGGTCCACGCGCTCCGGGCTCTGCTCCTTCTTGTCGGGCGCGAAGTCTTCGGGCACCGGGCCGAACAGGGCAGCGTGCTTGGGCTCGAACGCGGGCTCTGGCGGGGGCGCGGGCGCCGGGGCGGGAGCCGGGGGCTTCGGGGTCTCGCCGCTGCACGCGAGCAGGGCGGAAAGGATGATCGTAGACATGGGTCCTCCAGGGGAGCGACCCGTATCGAATCGTCGCGACGTGCGCACGTCCCGGTCGTCGCGTTACGGACCCGCTCGACCGTCGATGCCGGTTCGGTCGACGGGTTTGGCGTTTCCCTCCGCGACGTGGTCGCGGGCTCGAAGTTCGGAGTGTGCCGTGAGTCTGTTGACCCTCCTGGTGCTCGGCTGCAGTGGCGGAGATTCCTCGACACCCCCCGCAGACGCGGTGAAGACCGACCAGGTCGACGAGAAGGACGAGAAGGGCAAGGCCAAGCGCAAGGAGATCCCGGCGCCGCCGGACGTCGCCGCGCCCCCCGCGGATGCCACGAAGACGGCCTCGGGCCTCGCGTACAAGGTGCTCGGCGAGGGAACGGGCACCCCGGCCGAGAAGCCCACCGCCACGTCCCGCGTGGTCGTGAACTACACGGGCTGGACGACCGACGGCAAGATGTTCGACTCGTCCGAGACCCGCGGCCGGCCGGCCACCTTCAACCTCGACGCGGTCGTGGCTGGGTGGACCGAGGGGCTGCAGCTCATGACCACGGGCCAGAAGAACCGGTTCTGGATCCCCGAGGAGCTCGCTTACAAGGGCGCCGCCGGCAAGCCAGCCGGCATGCTCGTGTTCGACATCGAGCTCGTCCAGGCCATCAACCCGCCCCCCGCCCCGCCGGACGTCGCCGCCGCGCCGGCCGACGCGAAGAAGACCCCGTCGGGCCTCGCGTACCGCATCACCGATCCCGGCACCGGCGACGACGACCCGTCGGACCAGGCCCGCGTGATGGTGAACTACACCTCGTGGAAGACGGACGGCACCCTGGTCGAGACGACGGTCACCAAGGGCCGCCCGATGAACCTGCAGCTCAACGACAAGTCGTTGCCCGGCTTCGTCGAGGCCGTGAAGCTCCTCAAGCGCGGGGGCAAGGGCATGTTCTGGATCCCCGCCGAGCTCGCGTACAAGGGCGAAGCGGGCAAGCCCGAAGGCATGCTCGTGTACGACCTGCACCTGCTGTCGTTCGACAACCCGGTGCCGCCGCCGCCGGACGTCGCCGCGCCCCCGAAGGACGCGAAGAAGACGGCGTCGGGCCTCGCGTACAAGATCCTCGCGAAGGGCGGCGCGTCCGACCACCCGATCCCGGAGTCCACGGTCAGCGTGAACTACACGGGCTGGACCACCGACGGCGCGATGTTCGACACCTCCACCAAGCGCGGCAAGGCGGCCGAGTTCCCGCTCAACCGCGTGGTGCCCGGCTGGACCGAGGGCCTGCAGCTCCTCTCCCCCGGCGACAAGGCGCGGCTCTGGATCCCCGAGGAGCTCGCCTACAAGGGCCAGCCCGGGAAGCCTGCCGGGATGCTCGTGTTCGACGTGGAGCTCCTGTCCTACAAGAACCCCCCGCCGCCGATCCCGGCCCCGCCGGACGTGGCCTCGTCCCCCAGCGACGCCACCAAGACCGAGTCGGGCCTGTCCTACAAGGTCCTGACTCCGGGGAAGGGCACCGAGAAGCCCTCCGCCACGGCGCGCGTCAAGGTGCACTACACGGGCTGGACCACCGACGGCAAGATGTTCGACAGCTCCGTCCAGCGCGGTGAGCCCGCGATGTTCCCGCTCAACGGCGTCATCAAGGGCTGGACCGAGGGCCTGCAGCTCATGACCGAAGGCCAGAAGAACCGGTTCTGGATCCCCGCCGACCTCGCGTACGGCGAGACGCCGAAGCGCCCGGGCGCGCCGGCGGGCACGCTCGTGTTCGACGTGGAGCTGCTCGAGATCATGAAGGCGCCGGGCAAGATCAAGGAAGAGTGATCGGTCCGGATCGATTCGGGAGGGGTGCCCCCCGGGGGCGCTCAGCGCACGCCGCGCGTGGTTCGGAACGCCGCCCACGCCGGCGCGCCTGCGAGCGACAGCAACACCCCGGGGACCACGAGCCCCGCCATCCCCAGGGCCGGGAAGGGGGCGTGCACCACCAGCGGGAACACCAGCGCCGCTCCCGCAGCACGCGCCAGGAACGACGCGGTCATCGCGACCGAGAACACCGTCGCCTTGCGGGGACCCTCCGGCGTGAGCGCCATCCACGCGAACTGCGCCGTCGCCGAGAACGCCAGCTCCCCGGCTGTCGCCAGCGCCATCCCCACGAAGGCCGCCGCCGGGGAGCCGGTGACCCCCAGCGCCGCGCCCGCCAGCAGCAGCGCGAACCCGACGGGCACCGCGAGGTCCGGCGCCTCGATGCGCCTGGCCACCACCACGCCGAGGAGGGCGCACCCGACGGTGTTCAGGACCATGACCCACGCGAACACCGACACGCCCTCGGGCCCCCACGTGGCCCGGAGCTGCGCCGCGCAGGCCGTGAGGAACCCCTCGTAGGCGCAGCCCCACGCGCACATCACCGCGGTCAGGTACAGGAACGGCCGCCAGGTCGAGGCGCCGGCGCTGGAGGGGGTCGCGGGCCGGCGCGCGTCGGTGAGCAACGCCGCGCCCAGGGCCGCGGCGAGCCAGGAGCCCACCGCGTCGGCGACGAGGAGCGCGGTGACGTGCGTGCCGAACGCTCCGCCCAGGGCGAAGCTCATGACGAGGCCCAGGTTCGCGGTCGTGCGGAGCCACGCCAGGGCCTCGCGCTGCTGGTCGAGCGGCACCGCGCCGGCCAACAACACCCGGTTGAGGACCGGAAAACAGGCGAGCCCGATCTGCGTGGCGGCGGCGGCGATCGCGAGGTCCACGGCTCCCACGGACCGCGCCATCCCGAGCGCGCCCGCACCGGACAACGCGATCGAGCCCACCAGGACCCACTTCGCGCCGAAGCGGTCGGCGAGGGCGCCGGACGCCAACGTGCCGACCACGGCTGCGCCTCGGGCGAGCCCGACGACCGCTGCGGCCTGTCCCGGCGGCAACGCGCGGGCGACCACGATCGCGGGCAGCAGGGACATGGAGAGGCTCATGACCTTGTTGACCAGGGTCACGGACAGGAGCGGGAGCGCTGCTCGGAAGGCGCTCACCGCGCTGGCGCCGGGACGGACTCGCGCACGCCGACCGATAACGCGTCGCCGTGAGAACCCGGGTCGGGAGCGCGGTGGATCTCAAGGCTGGCCCAGGGTCGCCGAAGGGGAGGGAGCGGGAGCTGACGTGGACGAGATGGACGAAGTGGTTCAGGAGTTCCTGACCGAGAGCGCCGAGAACCTCGATCGCCTCGATCAGGAGTTCGTGGCGCTCGAGAAGGACCCTTCGCGCGTCGACCTGATCGCGGCGATCTTCCGCACGATCCACACGATCAAGGGCACCTGCGGGTTCCTGGGCTTCGGCAAGCTGGAGCGGGTCGCCCACGCCGGAGAGACGCTCCTCGCCCGGCTCCGCGACGGCATGTTCGCCTTCGACCGGCCCTGCGCCGACGCGCTCCTCGCGACGGTCGACGCGGTGCGCACCATCCTCGGGCACGTCCAGCGCACCGGGCAGGACGGCACCGACGACCACGCCTTCCTCGTGGCGCGCCTCCTCGCCCTCGCGGAGGGCCAGCGTGAGGTCTCGGACGGGAGCGACGAAGCCGAGCCCGATACCGAGCAGGTCCCCGCCGAACCCCCTGCCGTCGACGAGGCCCCTGCGCTCGAGAACCGGGCGGCGACCCCACAGGTGGCGGAGCCAGCCCTCCAGTCCGCGACGAACAACCCCGCAGTGGCCGACCACTCCGTGCGCGTCGACGTCGCCCTCCTCGAGAAGCTCATGAACCTCGTGGGGGAGCTCGTGCTCGCCCGCAACCAGCTCCAGCGGCACACCGGCTCGGCCCAGGACAGCGGCCTGCACCAGATTCACCAGCGCGTGAACCTCATCACCTCCGAGCTGCAGGAGGGGATGATGAAGACCCGCATGCAGCCGGTGGGTACGGCGTGGAGCAAGCTCCCGCGCCTGTGCCGGGACGTCGCGGCGACCTGCCGAAAGCGGGTCCGGCTCGAGCTCGAGGGGGAGGACACCGAGGTCGATC
>JBIKWC010000067.1:0-29671 GCA_044356535.1 Myxococcota bacterium | reverse complement strand
CCACGGACGGCCGCGACGGGCCCACGGACGTGGCGGGCGCGATGGTGGACGGGACGACGGCGGGGCGGATGCGGGCGGGGCGGGTGGACGCTGTGGCGCGGCTCGACGACAACGACAGCCACGGCGCGTTGTCGGCGGTCGGAGACCTGGTGCGGACCGGGCCCACCGGGACGAACGTCGCGGACCTGGTGGTGGCCCTGGTCCGCTGACCCTCGGAAGCGATCCCTCCAGGAGCTCCCGGTTGCGACTTCACTTCGGCGCCGTCGCCATCTTCGGCGGGCGTTCCTGAAACCGCTGGTAACGGTGGCTGAGTGGTACCGGAGGTAGCATGCGTCCCATGCTCATCTCCACGCTCCTGTTCACGCTGCCCCTGTCCGCCCACGCCGCCCGCGGGAAGGAGGCCGAGGCGCCCGGCGCCCGGTGCGCTGTCCTCAAGCCGGAGCAGCGCCTGAGCGACGCGCAGCAGAGCCAGATCGACGCCGCGCTCAAGGGTGGCATGGTGGGGTTCGGCAGCATCAGCACGTCGGTCGGGGTCGACAAGGCTGCGAGCACCACGTTCCAGACGCTGTCGCAGGACGCGCTCGCCAAGGCGTGGTTCATCTACCAGACGTGCGTGCTGCAAGACACCGGCATGCTCGATCAGGCAACCGCCCAGCAGATCATCAAGCAGTACATGGGCGTCACCGAGCCCATCCTGCCGGCGGCGCCGGCCCCCGCTCCTGCGCCGAGCTCCGCGAGCTTCCTGGCGCACCTGCAGCACATCGACGAGGTCCAGACCCGCGTGGCGGCGGAGGCCGAGCAGGCGTGGACGATCGTGAAGGGGCTGGCGACCAGGTCCGGTGGGGACCGGCACCTGAAATCGTTCATCGCTCGCTACGAGAGCTACTCCGAGGTCGTGGACGGCACCGAGGAGCCGATCGAGGTTCCGCAGGTTCGCCAGGCCCAGGCCATGCTCAAGCAGCTCGCCGGCGGCGCCCCGGCAGCGGTCCCGGCGGCGGGTGGGGGTTCGGCCTGCGACGCCGGAGACGCGGCCGCCTGCCTCGCGCTCGGCGACGACGCCTACTACGGCGACCACGGCGCCACGAAGGACCTCGCGAAGGCCGCTGCGCTCTACGAGAAGGCCTGTGCTGCGGGCTCGCCGGGGGGCTGCTTCGCCTCGGGCTACGCGCTCTACAAGGGCGAAGGGGTCGCGGAGGACGGGCCGGGCGCGCTCCAGCGGTTCCAGCAGTCGTGCGACAAGGGCGACAGCCAGGGCTGCTACTTCCTCGGCACCGTGTACCGCCGCGGCGACCTCGTACCCCAGGATCTGGCCAGCGCCGTGAAGGTCTGGCTCAAGGGATGCGACGCGGGCAGCGAGAAAGCGTGCAACAGCGCCGGTGACGCTTACGACGCGGGGGAGGGGGTATCCAAGGACTTCGCGAAGTCCGCAGCCCTCTACGAGAAGGCATGTGACGCCGGGAGCGCTGCGGGATGCTTCAACCTCGGCTACGCCTTCGACAACGGTCGGGGCGTCTCCGAAGATCCTGCCAAGGCGGCTGGCCTCTACCAGCGAGGCTGCGAGGGGGGCAATGCCGGCGCTTGCTCGAACCTCGGCAGCATGTACGCCAGCGGCAGCGGCGTGAGCAAGGACCCGGTGGCCGCCGAGAAGTCCTGGAAGCAGGCCTGTGACGGAGGCAGCGGGCTCGGGTGCCTTCGGTTCGGCGAGGTGCGAGAGGACGCCGACGACCTCGCGGCGGCAGCGAAGGCCTACGAGTCCTCGTGTTCGCTCGGGAGCGCCTCTGGCTGCTTCGCGCACGGCGAGATGCTCGCCTCGGGTTGGGGCCGTGCGAAAGATCCGGCCGCCGCCGCGAAGGCTTGGAGCCAGGCCTGCGAAGACGGGAACTACGCGTCCTGCAACCGGCTCGGCGATCTGTACGACAGCGGCGAGGGCGTGACCAAGGACTTCACGATGTCGGCCCGCTACTACGAGCGCGGCTGCCAGGGCGGCAGCCCCGACGCCTGCTTCAACTACGGGTATGCGCTCACCGAGGGTCGCGGGGTGACGGCGAACGTGAAGGGCGCGCTCGCACCCTACGAGGACTCCTGCAACAAGGGTAAGAGCTCCGCCTGCAACAACCTGGCGTTCATCTTCGCGAACGGCGACGGCGGTGTGCCTGCCGACCTCGGGAGAGCGGCGGGGCTCTACCGGCAGGCCTGCGACGGTGGCTCGCTCACGGCCTGCGCGAACCTCGCGTCCGCGATCTGGCGCGGGGAGGGGCTCCCCGCTGACCCGGACGGCGCGAAGGCGCTGTGGGCCGACGCCTGCAGCCGAGGACACGAGCCGGCGTGTGGGACGCCCTGGGAGTGATCCCCCGCGGAGCCCGCCTGGCAGCGGATCGACCGCTCAGGCCGCAGGGTCGCGGAGCGGCATGGTGCCCAGGTAGTCCTTCTTGCCCAGGTCCACGCCGTTGTGCCGCAGGATCGCGTACGCCGTGGTCACGTGGAAGTAGAAGTTCGGGATGACGTGCCGGTGCGCGAACTCCGCGCCGGTCAGCCACTTCCCGGCCCAGCGCGGCTGCGAGATCTGCCGCTCCTCGGCGCCCGCGAACTCGTCGGGTCGCACGGTCCGGAGGAAGGCCACGGTGCTCTCGACGCGCTCGCGGAGCTCGGCCAGGGTGGTCTCGGTGTCCGGGGCGGGCGTCGCCTCCCGTCCGGTCAGCCGACAGACCCCGAGGCGCGCCGTGTCGCAGGCGATCTGGACCTGCCGGGCCAGCGGGAACTGATCGGGGGCCAGCCGCATCGTGGCGAGGAGGTTCGGGTCGAACTTCCGGGTGGTGGCGTTGGCGGTCGCCTTCTCGAAGAAGGCGCTCAGGTTCTGGAGCATCTTGGCGAACTGGACGACGGTCTGGTCGTGGAGCACGGGCACCTCGCGGGCCCTGTAGCGCTTCCCCCAGCGCCGGGTGAGGTGACCCGTCGGGGAGCGGGCGCTGTGTGTCTCCGCACAGGCGGGAACGACGGCAGGGCGCTTTCGCGGGCACGGAGCTTGCGAGGACGGTGGCCGGAGGTCGCATGTCCTGGCTCGCTCTCCTCACCCCGATCGCCTGGGGGCTGGACCCGCACGCGCTGCCCGGCGACGACGCCGTGGGGCCCGCCGCCGGCACCCAGGATCAACCCGCGCTCGCGGAGGGCGACGGCTCGACCTGGTTGCTGGTGTGGCGCGACACCCGCGCTTCGCTCGCTGGCACGCTCGGGAGCGACGCCACCGACGTGTGGAGCACGCGGCTCGACGCCGACGGCGCACCGCTGGAGCCCGTGTCCAGCCCCGTCGCCAGCGGTCCGTGGTCCGAGTCGGCGCCGCGGGTGGCCTGGAACGGCGCGGATTGGCTCGTCGCGTACAACGCCGACGCCGCCACCCCCGCGTACTGGTCGCAGGGGGTCTGGGCCCGCCGCGTCGGCAGCGACGGGGTGCTGATCGACGTGGCGCCCATCCCGCTGGTCGACGCCGAGTTCGAGGACGAGGCCCTGTGGGACGTGGCCAGCGACGGGACCGCGTGGGCGGTCCTGTGGCAGGGCGTCGACCGTACCGTCGGCTCCTTCGTCCTCGACGGCGCAACGGTGGACGCCGGCGGAGTCCCGAGCGCGGGCCAGCGGGTCTACACGCCGGGCTCGTCGGTGTCTGCGCCCTGGAACGCGCGCCTCGCGTGGTCGACCGACCGCTACCTCGCGGTGTGGGACGCCTGGGGGGACGACAACGACGTGGAGGCGCTCCCGCTCGACGCCGCCCTGGCCCCGCTCGGACCGGTGTTCGACGTGGTCGGCGATGCGTCGAGCTCGGTGAATCCCGCGATCGCAGCCAGTGACGACGGGTTCTACGTCGGATGGTACGACGACACGTTCGGCGCCGTGTGGGGCACCGTGCGCGGGACCCCCGTCACCGGCGACGGGGTCGTCGGCGTAGCGGGGGGGACGAGCGTGTCCGAAGACGCGTGGCCCCTCGACGTGCGCCCGGACGTGGCCTGGATGGAGGGCACCTGGGGCGTGGGCTGGGAGTTCGGTGCCGGCGCCGCCATCTCCGCCTCCCTGGTGGACCCGGCCGGCGACCTCGTGCAGCGCGCCATCGTCTCCGGTCCGCTCGGGACCACGGTCCGGCCCGCTGCGGCCGGCGGAGCCGATCGGATGCTCCTCGGCTGGGCAGACCTCGCCGATGGGGGCACGTTCGACCTGCGGGGCCTGGCGGTGTCCTCCGACGGCACAGCCGGGTCGATCCGCGACCTCGCGCTGTCGGCGCCCGCCCAGACCCGCCCAGCCCTCGCTGGTGGCGAAGACGGCTGGCTCATCGTCACGCAGAGCGAGACCTCGGGCGACTCCGCGATCCTGGCCTGGCGCACCGACGGCGGGGGGTACGCCCTCGACGCCGGGCCGATCGAGCTCGCGCGAGGCGAGGGCCTCAGCGAGCCTGCGGTCGCCTGGAACGGCTCGGTGTGGCTGGTGGTGTGGGCCGACCGGTTCGACGGGGTCGTGGGGGTGCGGGTCGATCCGTCGGGCTTCCTGCTCGATCCCGAGCCCGTCCCGTTCCTGAGCGGCACGGCGCCCGCCGTCGGCGCCTCGGGGGACACCTTCCTCGTCGCGGGCGTGGTGCCCGTCACGTTCGACACCAACCAGCTGCTCGCGCGGCGGGTCGACGAGTCCGGCCTGTGGCTCGACGCCACGCCGCTCGCGCTCGGGACCAACTACGCCGAAGAGCCCGACGTGAGCGCGCTCGGCGACGGCTTCGTCGTGTCCTGGGTCCACCGCTTCAGCCACGACAGCGGGCTGCGCGACGCGATGTACACGGTGGTCTCGGACCGCGGCGCGGTGCGCGGGCAGACGGGGATCCGGACCTCCGGCTCGGTCGCGCTGGAGTCCGGGGTGGACGTGGCCACGGACGGCACGGGGGCGCTCCTCGTCTGGAGCGACGCCGGGGACGTTCGCGGTCGGTTCCTGGACGCTGCGGGGCAGCTGCTCGGCGACGGCGCGGGGTTCGTCGTGAGCGACGCAGCGAACACGCAGTTCGACCCGGACGTGGCCTGGGACGGGGCCACGTACCACGTGGCCTGGACCGACTGGCGGATCCACCCGGGGCTCGAGCCCGGGGAAGGCGACGTGTACACCACTCCCGTCGACCCGAGCGGCGTCGTCGGTGATCCTGCCGGAATCCCGGTCGGGGTCGAGCCGGTCCCGGAGGGGAACGCAGCGGTGGGCGGCGTGAACGGCGAGCGGGTGCTGGTGTGGACCGAGCTCGTGGACGAGGCGCCGTTCGGCGCGTTCCGCTTGCGCGTGTCGGGCCCGCCGCAGGAGCCGCCGGAACAGCACACGGGTCACACGGGCCTGCCGGAGGACACCGGGTCGCTGCCCCACAGCGCGCTCGCACACACCGGAGCGCCGGACGACACCGACGTCGACCCCCCGAAAGAGCCCGACGGCTGCGGGTGCGCCACGGGTGGGACGCTGCCTCCGCTGGTTCCCGCGGGACTGGCGCTCCTGGTCCTGCGTCGCCGGCGGCGCTGAAGCGCGGAACCGCTCGGCCGAAGGGATGTCCGTGCTTCACACCCGGGCGTCCGGGTACACTGTGGGGAAGGAGGTCCCGTGTCCGGCTTCCTGTGGGCGACTGCGGCGGGCGCTTCCACCGTGACCGAGGCGGAGCTCCGCGTGATGCGCGACGAGGTGGCCCCGGTGGTCGCCGAGGTCGCGGGGGTGGCCTTCGGCGAGCTTCCTCCCATCGTGCTCGCCGACCCCGCGATGCTGGCGCGGGTGGTGCTGGCGGAGCAGCGCCACCTGCTCACGGCTTCCGGGCAGGGGGCGTCGGTCGAAGCGCAGCGCGACGCCGAGGAGACCGCCACAGCGATGGCTCCGGCGTTCGCCGGCAAGTACGGGTTCCTCGACCACCGGCTGTACGTGTCGGTCGAGGGCCTCGAGGACGCCCTCGCCATCCAGGGGTACCCGGCGTGGCTGCTGCGGCCCGCGCTCCGGGTGGTGATCGCCCACGAGCTCGTGCACGCGCTGCAGGATCAGCAGGTCGACCTCGGCCGGTCCGTGCTCGCCGCTCCCTCGGGCGACGCCGTGATGGCGCTGAACTGCCTCGTCGAGGGCCACGCCGTGTGGGTCCACGAGCAGGTGGGGGCGCGCCTCGGGCTCGACGAAGCCGTGACCGCCATCGACGAGCTCCTCGGGACCGACACGCCGTTCCGGCGGCGGATGGACCCCCGCGAGTTCCAGCAGCGGTACGTATACGGTCTCGGCCGGGACTCGGTCGCGTGGCACGCCGACCACGGAGGCACCACGGCGGTGTGGGCCGTGCTCGCGTCCCCACCGCCCTCCACCGCCGGCATCGTGGCGCCCTGGGACGATGCCGGGCGGCCCCTCGCCTTCACCGCAAAGGAGCGCCACGCCCTGGTGCGCGCGGGGGAGCGCCTGGCCGGGCGCGGGTGGTCTGCGGACGCAGCGCCGCTCGGTGACTTCGAGCTCCGCGACCAGCTGGTGCGGGTGGGCGCTGATCAGGGCCTCGCCGACGCGCTGCGCGCCGGCTTCAACACCCGGGTCGTCGGCGGGGCGATGGCGGGCGTCGAGGTCCAGGTGCTGCAGTTCGACGACGCCGCAGGGGCCCGCGCCTACGTCCAGGGCATGCGGCGGCAGGCCGAAGACCAGGCCGAACGGGTGGGCCGCGACCCGTTCATCACCGCCACCGCCACGAACTTCGACCGGGTCCGAGGGGACACGAGCGCGCGGGAAGCGGTGACCGTGTCGCTGTTCGACGACCTGGTCGAGCACCTGGGCAAGGTCTGGGTGGCTCGCGGACCACACGCGGTCCAGGTGGTGTTGGTGAACAGCCCCGCCACGGACCGCCAGGTGGCGCAATCGATCGAGTCGGCGTTCCGCGCGATCGAGTGATATGCGGGCTCCGTGCCGAGCTGGGATCAAACCAACGCGCATTGCCACGTCATCGCCTGGAAGGAGGGCCTGCTCTCCGCCGTCGGGCACAACGTGAAGGTCGAGCTCCGGAAGTTCCGGATCGAGTTCGACGGTGACCGCGTCACCGGCACGTTCGACGCCCGGTCCGCCGCCTCGGTGTGCGCGGTGCGCGACGGGCGCGACGACCCGAACGCCTTGTCCGCGAAGGACCGCGCCACCATCGACGGGTACCTCCAGAACGACATCCTCGAGAGCCGGCGCCACGCCGAGGTGCGGTTCACCTCCACGCGCGTCGAGCTGTCCGGCGGAGAAGGCGAGATCGAGGGCGACCTCACCCTGCGCGGGCGGACGCGGTCCATCACGCTCGCGGTGACCTCGACCGGCGGCGCGACCGTGGCGAGGGTGCGGCTGCACCAGCCGGACTTCGGCATCGCGCCGTTCCGGGCCATGCTCGGCGCGCTGCGGATCCAGCCGACCATCGACGTGGAGCTGTCCGTCCCTCCGCTGGCCGGCTGACCCGCCGTGGCCAAGGGCGCCGTCCAGTTCACGATGTTGTCGCTCGTCGGGGAGGGCGGCTTCGGGAAGGTCTACCGGGCCCGCATGCGCGGCGACGACGCGTTCGAGAAGGACGTCGCCGTCAAGATCCTGACGGACGACCACCCGCCCCGACAGCTCCTGGCCCGGTTCCGCGACGAAGCACGGATCCTCGGGCAGCTCCGCGATCGCGCCATCGTCGGGGTCCAGCCTCCGGTGCGCCTGGGTGGGCACTGGTCGGTCGTCATGGACTTCGTCGACGGCCAGTCGATGGGGGCCTTGTGCGCGAGGGGGCCGGTGCCTCCGGGCGTGGCGCTCGAGGTGGTGGGCGAAGTGGCGCGCGCCCTGCACAACGCCTTCCACCAGCTCGGCTCCGACGGAAAGCCGCTCGAGCTCATCCACCGCGACATCAAGCCCGACAACATCCAGGTCACGCCCGGCGGCGAAGTCAAGCTCCTCGACTTCGGGATCGCCAAGGCCAACTTCGCCGAGCGCGAGACCAAGACGAAGCAGGCGTTCGCAGGCACGCCCGGGTACATCGCCCCGGAGCGCACGCAGGGCACCGAGGTCGCGGTCGGCGACGTGTACAGCCTCGGGGTGCTCCTCCACGAGGTGGTGCAGGGCACGCGCCCGAAGATGCCGGCCACCGTGTTCCTCGAGGACGCGATCCCCAAGGTGTCGCGCGAGGACCTGGAGGTCGACGACCCGGACGCGCTCGACCCCCACGTGCGCACGGTCCTCGAGCTCGCGGCCTGGATGCGAGCGTACGAGTACCAGGAGCGGCCGACCGCGCGCCAGGTGGAGGAGCTCTGTCGCTCGCTCCGCCAGAAGCTCCCCGGCGAGTGGCTGCGCGAGTGGGCCGAGCGCAACGTGTTCCAGCGGGTGGACCTCCCCCCCGACGATCGCGTGGGACAGACCTTCCTCGCCGAGGACGAAGGCGGGCCCACCCAGGTCCCCCGCGCCGAGGTCGCCACCCCCGCGCCGGTGGCCGCCCGCGCGCTCGAGGACCCGAGCTCCCGCCGCACGCTGGCTGGGGCCGCCGCCGTGTTCGGCGTCTCGGGGCTCGTGCTGGTGGCCGCGCTCGGAGCGCTGGTGCTCGCCCTGGGCGTGGGCGTCTGGGTCGCGTTCCGCCCCGCGCCCCCACCCGAGATCAGGCAGGTCACCGTCGAGAAGCCAGTGCCCGTGCCGGCCCCCGAGGTCGTCGTTCCGGTGCCCGGGGAGCCTGCCCCGCCGCCGGTCCCGGGCGAGCGGCCGCGACCCACCCCCGGCGCGCCGCGGCCCGTGGAGCGGGTGATCGACACGACCGGGGGCGCGGGTGGAGCGGGAGCGGCCGAGCCTGCGCCGGCTCCGGCACCCACCGGTCCCCGCCCGCCGATCGATCTGCGCCGGGGCCGGTTGTTGTTGACCACCGTCCCCTCGAGCCCAACGGTGAGGCTCCACGGCGAGGTGGTCCCTGGCGCGAACAACGTCTGGCTCCTCCCGCTCGGACGGCAGACCGTCGAGATCCAGAGCCGGACGGGAGAGCGGTACACCACCGTGGTCGAGATCCGGGAAGAGCAGGCGGTGACCATGTGCTACAACTTCGACACCGATTCCGGGTGTTCGGGGCAGTGAGCCATGTGGGTGGGTGCGGCGTTCGGAGCTACGCCCGTGGTCGCCGAGGACGGCGTCACCACCGAGGAGGTGGCGCGCGTCGCAGCGCGGACCGGCCTGCCGCTCGATCAGCTCGAGGCGCGGTCGTTCGGGGAGCTCGCCGTGCGCGGGGCCGTGGAGGTGGTCGGGGAGGGAGCGCTCCGGCGCTGTCCCGGCGCAACGAACCCGGGCAGCGTGGTCGACGCCGACCTCGCCCGGGCCGAGGCAGCAGCGGCCTCCGGGGACCACGTCGCCGCCTGGACCCAGCTCGACCGGGTGGTGGTGGAGCTGGCTTGCCTGTCCGAGGTCGTGTCCGCCCCGACGGCGGCCCGCGTGTTCACGCTGCGTGCCGAGGTGCGCCGGGCGCGCGGGGACGCTGGCGGCGCAGGCGACGAAGATGCCACGGCAGCCGCGTTCTCCGGCGCGCCAGTCGAGTCTGGGGCCTTCGTGCGGTCGGTCGGCGGCGGGTCGAGCGGACCGTGGCTCGACGGCCGGGTCGTACCAGCTGCCGGAGCATCGGTGGTCACCGGGCCTCACCTGTTCCAGTACACCGAGGCGGGGACCATCCGGTCCGGGTGGCTCACCGTCGGCGGGCCGCTCGCGGTCGTGTTCCCCGGTGGACTGCCCCGGCCGCTGCTCGACGGCCTGTCCGATCCGGCCCGGCGCGAGACCGCGGAGCTGTGGCTCCGGGCGACGGTGGATGCACCCGCCGTCTACGTCACCAGCAGGGGCGGCATGTGGCTGGTGGAGCTCACCGACCCGGCCCGGACCACGGAGCTCGCAGCGCCAGCGGAGAACGCGACCGTGCCCCCGTCCACGAAACGGGGCAAGCGCCCGTGACAACCCGACTGGGGCGTTGTGCTATGGTTCGATCCGCCGGGGCGGGGTTTCCGGCTGGGGTGAGCACCACGCGATGAGCACACAGCCGGAGCCAACCTCGAACGAGGTGGATCCCCTCGTCGGCCGCGAGCTCGACGGGAGGTTCCGGATCCTGTCGCGGCTCGGCGCCGGCGGCATGGGCAAGGTGTACGTGGCCGAGCAGCGGGGCCTCGACCGCCAGGTCGCCGTGAAGGTGCTCAACACCACCCAGGACGACCCCGATCGCTTCCGCGAGCGCTTCTTCCGCGAGGCGAAGCTGTCGTCCCGCCTCAAGCACCCGAACACGGTGCGGGTGTTCGACTACGGGCAGACCGACGACGGCGTGTTCTACCTCGTCATGGAGCTCCTCGAGGGCTACACGCTCGGCGCCCTGCTCCGGCGCGAGGGCGTGCTCGATCCGCTGCGCTGCGTCATGCTCGCGTCCCAGCTGTGTGGCTCCCTCTCCGAGGCCCACGAGCTCGGCGTGGTCCACCGCGATCTCAAGCCCGACAACCTGTTCGTGACGCGCACGGCGGACGGAAAGGACTTCCTCAAGGTCCTCGACTTCGGCATCGCGAAGGACACGACCGCCACCGACCTCCCCACCCAGACCGGGACGGTGCTGGGCTCGCCGGCATACATGGCGCCCGAGCAGATCCTCGAGCAGGAGCTCACCCCGCGCGCCGACATCTACTCGGTCGGCGCCGTGATGTACCGCGGTCTCACCCTGCGGCAGCCGCACGGCGAGGCGAACGCGATCGCCGCGATGGCGCGCCACGTGTTCGCCGACGTCGTGCCCTTCTCGAAGGCGCGGCCCGATCTCAAGCTCCCGTCGTCGCTCGAGTGGATCATCCGGACGTGCCTGTCCAAGAAGGCGGACGACCGGTTCGTGACCGTCCAGGAGCTCTCCCGGGCCCTGCGCATCGTCGAGCACGAGCTGCGGGGGATGATGTCGCCGGTCGAGCTGTCGGTGCGCGCCGGTCGGCTCGTGATCCCGGCGGAGGTCGAGTCGCAGCTCGCGCGCTTCGACGGAACCCAGAGCGGCGCGGTGCCCCGCCCGCCCCTGAGCGGGGGAGACATGGCGCCCGTGGAGCCTTCGCAGTCCCTGTCCACGCGGTTGCGCCACCCCGCGGTGCTGGTCGTGGGCGGCATGGTGCCCATCGTGGGCTTCACCGCCGTCGTCGCCGCGCTGCTCGCGCTGCTCGTGTTCGCGGGGATCCTGTGGTCCGCGAACCTGGGGTCCACGAACCCGGGGTCCACGAACCCGGGGTCCACGAACCCAGGCTCCGGGAACCCACCTGCGCCACCGACCGCGACCCCGTCGGAGCCCGCCAGCGCAGGCCGCCCGCCCTCCCCCGTCGTCGCGCCCCCGCCTCCTGCACCACCGGAACAGCCTGCCGTCACGCCCCCCGCCCCCGAGGTCGCGGCGCCGCGGCCCGCGCCCACCGAGCGTCCGGTGCCCCGGCCCACTCCGCGCGTGGAACCCGCTCCCGCCCCGGCGCCCGTGCCCACCCCTGCGCCCCCGCCGCCCGCGCCCGTCCCCACACCGAAGCCGTCGGACCTGCGCAATCCCTTCGACTGACAGGAAGTCCCTTGCTCTGCTGGATGCTGCTCGCTCTCCCCGTCGCCTCCGCTCAGGAGGCCCCGCCGCCGTCGCCCTCCGACTCGACCCGGGCGAAAGAGCTCTACGAGAACGGCGCCGAGCTGTACGCCGAGGGCCTCTACGAAGGGGCCATCCTGGCGTGGAAGGAGGGGTATGCCATGTCGCAGCTCCCCGACTTCCTGTTCAACATCGCCGGGGCCCAGGAGCGGATCGGGGACTGGAAGTCGGCCCTCGACACCCTGTCGAAGTACCGGGCGTTCGCGTCGACCGACGAGCGCGAGACGCTGGCCCGCCGCATCCGCAACCTCGAGGAGCGGCTCGCCGAGGAGGGCCCGGTCAAGCCCGCCCCCGCGCCCGCTCCGCAGCCCGTGGCGCCGGGACCCGTGCCCGAGCCGGCTCCCACCACCTCCAGCCGTCGATCGCTCGAGCCCGTCGTCGTCGGGTCGCTGTTCGGGGTGGGTGGCATCGGGCTCGTGACGGGCGTGATCACCGGGCTCGGGTCTTCCGCAGCCGGCTCGGCTGCCCAGGAGCAGTGCGTGGAGGGGGCAGCGGGCCTGCTCTGCCCCGCCGACGCAGACGACGAGCTCGGCAAGGAGCGGTCGCGTGCGCTCGTGGCGGACCTGGCGTTCGGGCTCGGCTCTGCGAGCCTGCTCGGCGGGGTGGTGGTGCTCGTGGTCCCGTCCGGCAAGAGCGGCACGGCGCGGCTTCAGCTGCGCCCCGACGGGGCCGTGGTCACCTTCGTCCGCTGAGGGCCCCGCGCGTTGCGCGTCGTGTCCGGGCTCTGTACATAGGGGGTCCGTTCGAGGTGCGTGATGTGGTGGTTGGCCCTGTCTCTCGCGAGCGCCGCGACGTTGCCCGGCGTCAACCTCCCGTTCGATGTCGAGGCCGACGGCCGCTGGCGGATCGGCAAGGACCTGCCCGAGGCCATGGCGAAAGCCGGCGTACTGCCTGGGTGGGTGTTGATCGCGGTCGACGACTTCGCCGTCCAGGACGGGCTCGGCGCCCGGCGGATCGTCGCGGAGGGGCCCGCCCGTGATCTGCGGCTGCGGTTCGAGACGGAGCGGCCCGGCGAGACCACCGTGGTCATCGTGCGACGCGGGCGCCTGGTGGTGGCAGAGAAGACCACGTCCATCGCGTGGCCTCCGGGGTTCGCGCCGACGGGTGGGTGGCGTGTCGACGACCTCGGGCGGCTCTCGAGGGTCGACGCCGCGGGTGCGGCGTTCGCGCTCGAACCCGTCGCCGGGACGTGGGCCGCGACCAGCGGCGCGTCCGCCGAACACGACGTTCCCGAGGTGTTCTGGTACCTGTCGAACGACCCCTGGGTCGTGGATCGGGGCGCCACGCTGGAGGTGGGCAGCATGGCCACCGCCCGCAAGGAGTTCGCCGAGGCCGCGTGGTTGCCTGGGTTCGGGGACAGCGCCGACGACGTGCTGTTGGTCGCCGGGAGCCAGGGCGTCGACGTGTTCCAGGTGCGCTTCCCCCGGGGCACGCCGCCGCTCCCCACGTGCTCTCCGGCGGTCCCCGAGACCTGCCTCGCGTCGGCGCGCGACCTCGTGGCCCAGCTCTCGGACCGCCAGGGTGCGCTCACCGAGGCCCGCCGCCAGTTCGCGGTCGCCTGCGAGGGCGGCGTGCACCGCGGCTGCTTCGAGGTGGTCGCGCTCGACGAAGCCTCGCTCGCGAGCGACGCCCGCGCCTGTACGGAGGGCGCGCTGGATGCCTGCTCGCGCGTGTCGACGATGTTCTTCGAGCGCGACGGAGCCGCCACCTCCCCCGTGACGCTCGGGATGCTGGAGTTCACCTGTGACCTCGAGGGGTCGGGGTCCCTCGCCGAGCGGCTCCACCGCGTGGACGAGGTGGGCGCGGGGTGTGCCCGCCTCGCGACGGCGTACGAGGGCCGCCAGATGCCGGACCTCGCGCTGCTGGCGCTCGATCGGGCGTGCGTGCTCGGGCGCGCCGAGTCCTGCGAGCTCGCCGGCGCCCGGCGCGACGCCGCCTTCGCCGCCAAGACCGTGCGCGAGTGCGAGGACCCCGAGCACCCGGTCGCGCCAGCGTGTGTGGACCTCGGGCGCCTGTTGCAGGCAGGCCCCGTGGCCGCCACCCAGCTCGGCGAGTTCGGCGCGTTCCTCCGCGGCTGCTCCCTCGGGTCGACCGAAGGCTGCCTGCTGCTCGGAGACTACGTCGATCGCTGGGGCATCTCCGATCCACGCGTGGTGAAGGCCGAGCAGGAGCTCTCGGCGAGCTGCAGCGCCGGCGAGACCCGCGCCTGCCTCGGCGCCGGGGACCTGCTCGTGCGCCACGAGCCGCGGTCCGACGAGTACGGCACCGCGCTGGTGTTGTTCGCCAAGGCGTGCGACCAGGGCCTGGGGGAGGCGTGCGTCGCGGGCGCGGAGCAGCGCCGCATGGGAGCCGCCCGCGCCATCGAGGCCCCCGATCAGCCCACGATGCTCACCTCCGCGTGCAACCTGGCGAGCGCGGAGGGGTGCTCGCTCCTGGCGGACCGGCTGGTCAAGAAGACCGCGACGGAGCCCGGCGCGTTCGACGCGTGGGTGAAGGCCTGCGACCTCGGGGATCCACACGCCTGTACCGAGCTCGGGAAGTTCGTGGTGAAGCCGCACGACCCGCTGTTCCCGAACGAGCACCCGCCGGAGCAGTACCTGACGCGGGGATGTGAAGAGGGGGACCCCGAGGGTTGTTTCCGGCTGGCCGAGCCCGCGCTCCCCTCCAAGGGGGAGCCGCCGGAGAGCGCCTACGTCCTGCTCTCGCGGTCCTGCGCCGGCGAGTACGGCGAAGGGTGCGCGCGCCTCGCGGACGTCCACCTCGACCGCAACACCTCGTTCGACGAGGAGATCGCCGCACAGCACCTGGAGACGGCGTGCGCGAACAGCGACTTCCTGTCCTGCAAGGACCTCGGCCTGATGTTCGCGCGCGGCCGCGGGGTCGAGCGGGACCGGCAGAAGGCGCGGGAGCTCCTCGACCGGTTCCGCCGGAACGCGCCCCGTCGGTACCTCCGCATCGGGGTCCAGGGCGGGTTGCCCTCGGCGGGTGGTGGTGAGCTCGAGGTGGTGCTGCCGATCCCGATCCCCGCCTTGTCCATCGCGGCCGGGTACTCGTGGCTCCCCTACGTCGGGACGGTCCTGCCGCTGCTGAAGGGGGTGGAGGATCCGGACCCTGGCACGCCCCCCTCCGGGGCCGACTACCGCTACCTCGGGTTCACGGCCCGGCTGTACCCCAACCCGCGGGCTCGGGGCCTGTACGGATTCGCAGGCATCGACCAGGTCACTGCGTCGGGCGGCTACCTGAAGGAGGGCCGCGAGTTCGACCGCTCGGGCTGGCGTGGTGGAGTGGGCCTCCGCACAGACAACAAGTACACGTTCGTCGGTCTCGAGGCCGGCATCGGGTACTACGGCGTCGTGAAGCTCACGGACTTCGACGAGGACAGCCAGCCCGGGTCGATCCCGGTGGTGCAGACCACGTTCGCGCTCAGCTTCGGCCTCGTCCCCTTCTGACGAGCCCGACGAACGCGAGCAGCCAGACGGGACCGGTGCCGCCGGTGGCGCAGCTGCAACCCGGATCGGCCGGCACGAGCGGGCTCCCGTCGGTGTCGGTGTCCGAATCGGTGTCGGTGTCCGAATCGGTGTCGGTGTCCGAATCGGTGTCGGTGTCCGAATCGGTGTCGGTGTCCGTGTCCGTGTCCGCGCCACCGGTGTGCCCGGTGTGTGCAGTGTGACCGCCCGTGTGTGCGGTGTGCTCGCCCGCGGAGTGGGGTGCGCCCGTGTGGGCCGTCTCCCCCGAGTCGCCCCCTGGGAGCGTGGCTGGGTCGCAGTCCTCGTCGAGGGGGGTGAGCGGGTCCTCCGGATTCCCGGGGAAGCGCTGGTCGTCGGTGTCGTCGCAGTCCCACCACCCAGCGACGCCGTCACCGTCGGCGTCGAGCCCGAGCACGGGGTCGGCGTCCGGGCCGCCGGTCGCGCCGAGGTCTCCGGTGGAGCCGTCACCATCCACGTCGTTGGCGACGTCCACGAGGTCGCCGCCGAGCGGCGGCACGAGGACGCTGCACCGCGACCGGGTGGGGAGGGGGTCCGTTACCAGAGACACGGGGTTGAAGAGGTTCACGGCGCCGTTCGTGTCGGCTGCCAGGTTCCCGAAGAAGCCGTCGTGCTCGAGGGTCGCGGTGCCCGTCGTCACGTTGATCGCCGCAATCCCCACCTGCTGGACGAACACGCTGTTCTCGATCACCAGGGCGTCGGTCGCGTCGTGATCGATGCCCGCGCCCCCGAGCGCCGTGTTCCCGACGAAGGTGCCGTGGCGCACGGTGAGCGCGCGGCCCAGGACCCGCAACGCGCCCTTGTCGTCGCTCGCGTTGGTCAGGAAGGTGGCGTTCGTGACCTCGACCGCGTTGCCAGCAATGCGAACGTGGACCGCCCCCCCGGAGTCTCCGGCGTCGTTGTCGCAGAAGACGCCGCGGGTGATCGAGAGCCCGCCGGTCTCCAGGCTCACCGCTCCGCCATCGTCGGTGGCGACGTTCGTGTCGAAGACCACGTCGGTGAGGGTGACGGTGGCAGCGAGGCTCCGGAGCGCGCCCCCGAACGTCGCGTTGCCGCCGTCGAGCTGCAGGCCCGTCAGCGAAACGGTGCCTGCCGCCAGGTACAGGTGGCCCCCTTCGGTGGCTGTCCCGTTCGTGGACAGCGCGCCTCCGGTCAATGCGACCGCGCACGACTCCACGCAGGCGAGCGCGCCGCCCACGGTGCCTGCGTCGTTGGCGTCCGCGGTGAGCCCGGACAAGGTCATGGCGGTGCCGTCACCGAGCGCCAACGCACCGCCTGCCCCGGTGGAGCGGTTCGCGCGGAACGTGGCGGTCCGCCCGGTGACCGCGACGCCCGACCCCGTGGAGATCGCGCCGCCGTCGGCGCCCGCGGTGTTGTCTTGAAGGACCGTGTCCTGGAGGTCGAGCGCCGCCCCGCTCGCCGCGACGATCGCGCCGCCGTTGGCGCCCGCGACACACAGCCGGATCGTGGAGTCCCTGGAGGCTCGCAGGGTGCCGCCGCTGGCGACGGACACGCACCCGCCGTCGGTCGGGGAGAACCCGCGCTCGATGACCACGTGTTCGAGGGTGACCGTGCGACCCGACTCGATCGCGAGCCCCCGCTGCGCCGCTCCCCCGTCGAGCCGAAGGTCCGAGAACGTGAGGTCCTCCGAGGCCGTCACCAGGTCCGGGCCAACGAGACCCGCGTTGACCAGAGCAGCATCTGCCGTCGCGCCGAGGAACGTCACCGCCACGGTCACTGGCAGCGAAGGCGCCGCCTGCGGCCCAGACACGAGGATCCGGTCGCCGGCGGCTGCGGACAACAACGCGGCATCCACCGTGGCATACACCGACGGCACGGGCAGGTCGGCCGCCGACGCTGGGGTGGTCCACCACATGCGGCGAGCCTACCACTCTCCGCAGTGACGGCGGATGACGCGCGTGGTGTCGAACGCAGAGGGTGGCGATAGGCAGTGGTGGGCGTCGAATTCCGGGTGACCGGGCGGCGTCCTGGGGGCGCACCAGGGTGAGCAGCATGGTCCTCGTCTCAGTCCCGCTCTTGTTCACGTCCCTCGCGGCCGAAGCCCGCGCCGAGGCACCCATCAAGGTCGTCTCGGAGACCGTGGTGATCCCTGCGGGAATCGATCCCCTCGCGGCGCTGGCCTCCATCCAGGACGTGCCCCGCATCTTCGAGCTGTACGAGCCCGCGATTCCCTGGGTCCCCGGCGTCACGCTCGACCTCGAGAAGGAGGTCGTCTCGGCGGCCTCGCCCACCATCCTCGAGCTCCCGGTGAACGGGAACGCTGCAGGCAAGGCCATCGTGGAGCGCGCCCGGGTCACGGCCACGACCGAGCTCACCACCTGCCCCACGGGCGACGGTCGCAAGATCACGCTCGACTTCGAGGCCTCCACGTACAACATCGAGCGCCGCATCGACCGGATCGAGATCGTCGCGTGCCTCGAGCCCGTGACCGACGGCAGCAACCGCATCACCGCCACCGGGCGGATGTATGCGGGCTACAAGCCCGAGGACCCTGCGCTCAACGCCGTCCTCGAGGCCATCGGCTCGAAGGCGATCCAGGGCGCGTTCATCCGCCAGGTCTCGCCGCTCGTGGAGGCTGTCGAGCGCCACTGGCTCGACCTCCCCCGCAGCTGACGCGGACCTACCGCACCGGCACCGGCAGAATCGCCCCGGCGTCGAGCGCGCCCGCATCCGCCAGGGGCGCACCCACCGCCAACACGCGCTCCCCGGGCTGCTTGCGCAGCGCGTCGCCGAGCTGGCTCCCAGGCTCCCCCAACGCGAGCGTGACCGGTCCCGCCCCGAAGCTCCCACCGGACCAGTTCCACAACGCCACTGCGCCGTTCTGGGTCGCTCCGAGAGACGCCCAACGCCAGCTGGTGGCGAGCCACGCGTCCCCACCCGGCGCAGCGACCAACGCCACCTCCGCGCCGAACTCCGCGTCGCGCTGGTCGCCCACCACGCGGCGGTCGGCGGGCAGCAGGATCACCGTCGTGGCGCTGTCTCCGGGCAACGGGGCCGCGGGCTGGCGCACCTGGGATGCGAGCCACGAGCCCGACAACAGCCACGCGGCGCCCACGTCGACCCCGGCGACGACCTCGTAGTCGTATCCGCCGACCGCCACGTCGGGGGTGCCGTCCCCGTCGGCGTCGAGGCCGCCGTCCACACCGGTCCCGACCCGGGTGTTGGCGACCTGGGGCGCGAGCGTGGTGACCTCGGCCACCCCGGTGTCGCAGGCGGCGCCGTGCCCCCACAGGATGCGCACCGAACCCTGGTTGGAGAACCCGAGGTCGTCGGCATCGGCGCCCACGGCGAACTCGTCGCAGCCGTCGCCGTCCAGGTCCCCGACGCCGGCCACCGCGACCCCGAGCCGCGAGCTGCCGGTGACGCCCAGGACGTGTTCGTCGGCGGTGCACACGACCGTGATGCCGCCCGGGGTCCGGGGACGCCCGCGGACCACCGTGAAGCCACCCTCGTTGGCGGCACCGTCGAGGGTGCTGCCCAACACGAGGTCGTCGTACCCGTCGCCATCGTGATCGAGGCCGCCGGCCACCACCTCGAGCCGGTCCCCCGCAGTGAGGCCGTAGAACACGAAGCTCGGGGTGGCGCCGGGCCCGGACGCAGTGCCCGGGAACACCCACGCCGCGCCGGTGGAGGAGAGCGAGCCGGGGCAGTCCGTCGGGTTGGCGAACTCCGCGCCGAACGTGCTCGGTCGGGACTCGAACGGCATCAGCGCCACGAGGTCCTCGCGGCCGTCGCCGTCGAAGTCCCCGGCGCGGTCGACCGCGAACCCGAACCGGTCACCGGCGCCGTGGTTGGGCATGCCGCCGAGGGTGAACGTGGGGGTGGCGCCGCCGCCGAAGCCCACCACCGCGCCAGCGTCGAAGCCGTCGACCCCGCGCGGAGCGCCCCACGTGCCGCCCACGAGGTCCCGGTCGCCGTCCCCGTCGGCGTCGAACCAGGCCACGGTGTTGTCGTCGCCCAGGTGCTGCCCCGCGGGCGCCCCGGGCAGGCTCAGCCGGGTGAGGGTGCCGTCGAGTTCGACGACGTACACACCGCCAGCCTCGATGCCGTCACCATCGTCGCGCGACGCGTACGTGACGAGCTCGGGATCGGCGTCGCCGTCTGCCTGCAGCGCCGCGAGCTCGGTGCCGAAGCTGTCGTTCACGTCGAGCCCCGCCGCTGCGAACCACGCGGCGTCGCTCGTGGTCACCGTTGCGCCCGCCAGGAGGGTGGGCCCGTCGAAGACCCGCACGGTGCCGACGCTCGCCGAGCCGCCGTCGAGCTCGTCGAACTGGCTGCCCACGACGAGGTCCGCTGCGCCGTCTCCGGTGGCGTCCGCGACGGCCATCGCGAGGCCGAAGCTGTCGTAGTCGTCGTCGCCTTCCACGGTGTACGAGGCCTCCCGCAGCCACACCGGGTCCTCGGGGTCACGGCCGTCGTCGTCCGCTGCGAGGAACACGAACGCTGCCCCGCGTGTGTTCCCGGCGCGGTCGGCCCCGTGTCCGCCGAGCACGAGGTCGTCGCGGCCGTCGCCGTCGAGGTCGCCCACGGCGAGGTTGCGCCCGCTCTGCAC
This sequence comes from Myxococcota bacterium, assembly GCA_044356535.1. Taxonomy (GTDB): domain Bacteria; phylum Myxococcota_A; class UBA796; order UBA796; genus JACKER01. The sequence goes on along the minus strand of JBIKWC010000067.1, from coordinate 10,002 downwards.
GTTGTCGTCGGGCTCGTCCCACGACCACAGGCGGTCAGGCTGGCCCGAGGAGAGCAGCGAATCCGCGAGGAACAGCCAGGTCACGCCGTCGTTGCCCGCGCCGTCCAGGTTGGTCGTGTGGGCGGTGGCGAACACGTCGCAGCGGCCGTCACCGTCGTGGTCGCCCACCGCAACCCGCCGCCCCAGGAATGCGTCTGCGTCCGACACGAGGACCCCGGCGGCCGGAGACCAGGCGTGGACCTTGCCCGCAGCCACCCGGTCCACGCCGAACGTGGTCCCGGCCCACACCGTGACCGAGCCCTGGTTGTACAGGCCCACCGCGGCGGGGTCGTCGTCCTGCAGCGACGAAGCGACGAGGTCGTCCACGCCGTCGCCGTCGATGTCGCACACCGCCACCGCGTGACCCAGGCGGTCGCCTCCGTCGCCGCGGAAGGTCACGTCGGGGTCGGTGCCGAACGCGCCACGGCCGTCCCCGTAGAACACGTCGACGCGCCCGTAGTCGGACACGAACGCCTCGTCCCAGCCGTCCGTTCCCACCGCGAGGTCCACGTGCCCGTCGCCGTTCATGTCGCCGGTGGCGACGCTGCGGCCGGTGCCCGCGAACTGCTGCGGCGCCGACCACGACCACACCGGGTCGGGGCCGACGGAGGGGTCCCACACGAACACCCCGCCCGAGTCGTGGGCGCCCTCCGACAGGTCCGGCGTGCCGAACACGACCTCGTCGTCACCGTCTTCGTCGAGGTCGGCCGGCGCGAGCTGGCCCCACGCCATGCGTTCGCCGTCGCGCGCGGCCGGGGCGGTCACGAAGTCCACGCCCTCGAGATCGAACGACGTGGTCAGCGACGGGACGAAGTGGTCGGTGACGGCGACCGTGTACCGGCCGGCGGAGGTGGCGGTGAGCGCCCCGGCCGCCACCGTCACGGCGGGGTCGTCGGGGACGAGGTCGTAGACGCCGCTCCCGCCGCGCAGGGTGGGGCGGAGGGCGACGTCCGTGGGCACCACCAGCCGGTTCCCCCACAACCCCACCTCGGCGGCGGGATCCACCGTGTACGTGACCACGACGGACTCGGTGGTCTGGTCGTCCACGACGCGGAGCGTATCGGTGCCCGTCCCCGCGCCCGCTGTCCACGTACACCCGGCGAGCGAGCCCGTGAACAGCGTCACCGCCTCGCAGTGGTGCTGGCCGCTGCCGCCGGTCACCTCGATCGTGAACGACACGGACGGAGGCACCACCGCGGTCGACGGGAGGGCCGCCAGCGCGCCGAGCACCTCGACCGACGCCGTCTCGGAGGTGCCGCAGGTGGCGTCGTCGACGCGGACGGTGTCCACGCCGGTGGTGGGACCGGCGAGGTACTCCCCCGACTGCGGGGCGAGCCGACCACCGGACTGGTTCTCTGCGAAGGTGAAGACGAAGTCGCCGGAACCGCCGGTGGCGACGAACCGGGTGCCGCGCAGGGGCGCGACGCCGGCGACCTCGGGCGCGAGGGTCAGGCGATCGTCACACGGGTCCCACGGCGGCGTCGTGCCCGTGGGCGGCGGGGTCGTGGTGGTGGTCCCCGTGTGGGTGTCGCTGGGCTCGTCCTTGTCGACGGGACCGCCGTCGTCCGGACCGTTGCAGGCAGCCAGGAGCGCGAGGGCAGCGAGGGGGTACCAGCTCATGGGCGCTCCACCGGCACGACGTAGGCGGCGCCGCGCTGCAGGCCGCCGGCGGAGGACAGGGGCGCGCCCACCAGGAGCACGCCGCGCGCGCCGAAGCGGGTGGCCGACACCGTGTCGCCGAGCGCGCCGCCCGGTCGAGCGGTCTCGCCGCCCACGACGCGGATCGGCACCCCGTCCAGGCCCGGTCGGCCGTCGCCCGTGTCGGGCACCCACCGGTACATCACGACCCCGCCGGCGAAGGCGACGCCACCTTCGTCTCCGTCCGGCATGCCCACGGCCAGCAGGTCCCGCCCGGACGCCGGATCGCGCACCGCTGCGATCGACGCGCCGAACCGTGCCGTGCGCGTGGGGCCGTACGCGCCGTACTGCCCATCGGGCGGGAGCAGGGGGGACAACGTGGTGGGGTCCGGCAACACGCCCACGGACGTGGCCTGCCACGGCTGGACGCGCAGCCAGCTCCCGGGCACCAGGAACACCCCGCCGAGCCTCGTGTTCGACACCCGCCACTCGATCGAGGTGAGGCCGAGGTCGGTGAGCCCGTCACCGTCCACGTCGCCGGCCGCCATCGCCTCGCCGACCACGGTGCTCGCGAGGTCGATCGCGAGGCTCGTGACGCGTGGCGCAGGGGTGGCGCACGACGGCCCGTAGCCCCAGAACACGCGGAGCACGCCCTGGTCGGTCAGGCCGAGGTCGTCGCGGGGGGCGCCCACCGCAGCCTCGTCGCAGCCGTCACCGTCCACGTCCGGCATCGCCGCGATGCTCTGTCCCAGCTGATCGCCGGAGAGCCGACCGAACCAGGTGTCGTCCGCGCAGATCACGGTGATGCCCGCGGGGTCTGCGGGGCGCCCGTGGAGGATCGAGAACCCGCCCTCGATGCGCCAGTCGCGTCCGGCGACCAGGAGGTCGTCCACGCCGTCGCCGTCGTGATCGAAGGGTCCGGCGAGGAGCCGGATGTTCGCGCTCCCGTCGGGGCCGTAGAACACGAACGACGGGGTGGTCGCGAGGCCCGACGGGGTGCCGCGCCAGATCTGCACGGAGCCGGCCCCGCCCACGGAGCCCGGGCAGGCGGTGGGGTTGACGTAGGAGGTGCCGAAGGTGGTGGGCCGGCTGTCGTTGCGCGCCGCCACCGCCACGTCCTCGAGGCCGTCGCCGTCGAAGTCGAGGGCAGCGAACGCGAAGCCGAGGCGGTCGCTCCCGCCGAGGTCGGACCACGCTGCAGCGTACGGGGTGGAGGTGGCGTCGAACGAGAGGTCGCCGCTGCCCGCGAAGGTGTCGAGGCGTCCGGTGAACGTGCCGCGGGCGGGGTCCACGTCTTGCGGCGAGCCGACGAGCAGGTCGCGGTCGCCGTCGCCGTCCACGTCGACGAGGATGGAGGCGCGGCCGTGGTCGTGGCCTGCGGGCTCCCCGGGGAGCTCGAGGCGGCGCGGGGCCACGGACGCAGAGGTGGCGTACGCGATGCCCACGTCGTAGCCGTCCACGTCGGAGCGGCCGGCGAGCACGAGGAAGTCGACCTCGCCGTCGCCGTCGACGTCCCCCAGCGCGTCCACGGCCTGGCCGAAGAACTCCTCGGCCACGAGGCCACCGACCTCGACGAGGGTGGGGTCGTCGATGGCGTCGTGGGGGGTGCCCGTCGCGATGTCTGCGGCGGCGTACACCAGCACGGCCCCCGCGTTCGCCACGCCCGTCGCCGTCTCACCACGCGGCGCGCCCAGGACCACGTCCGGAGCGGCGTCTCCGTCGACGTCCACGAGGGACACGTCGTTGGCGAGGTAGTCCGAGCCCTGCCGCCCGGTGACCCACCAGTCGGCGTCGCCGGGGCCGGCCGGGGACTCGGGCGCGCGGCCGCCCCAGGAGGCGCCGAGGAACAGGAACGCCCCGCCGGACGACCCGCCGCGTGGACCGTCCCAGGCCCAGGCGCCCACGAGCAGATCCGCGAGGCCGTCCTGGTCGACGTCTCCCATCGCGAGGTCCCTGCCGAAGTTCGCGTTCGTGTCGGTGGTGTTGGCGAACTGGCGGGTGGGCGTTTCGGACAACGTGCCCTCCGCGCTCGGCCGGCCCTCGAACAGCTGCACGAAGCCGTAGGACTCGGGGGCGCCGAACACGCCGTCGTTCGGGGCGGCCACCGCGAGGTCGCAATCGCCGTCGCCGTCCACGTCGCCCCCGGCGAGGCCCAGGAACCCGAGCTGGCTGCTCGCGATGCCCGTCCAGGCGTCGCCCGTCCACGCGGTGCCGTACCGGATGGTCGTCGGGGCGTCCGGATACTCCACGGCGGCGCCGACGCGCGTGCCGCGGAACACCATCACCGCGCCGGTGTCGTTCGGGTACACCACGCCGCTGCGGTTCTCGTGGGCCCAGGCGCCCGCGGCCACGTCGTCCACGCCGTCGCCGTCGACGTCGCACACCACGACCGACGACCCGAAGCGGTCGGAGGAGTACACGCCCCGCAAGAGCCGCCAGGGTTCGGTCTCGAAGGTGCCGCCCGCGAGGCCCCGGAACAGCTGGAGGGTGCCCACGTTCGCGATACCGTAGTCGTCGGCGTCGCTGCCCACGATCAGGTCGCGGATGCCGTCGCCGTCGAGGTCGGCGTGGGCGAGCGCGCGCCCCGCGCCCTGGTCGATCGAGCCGCCGCTCCACGTCCACGCCGGGGTCTCGCGCAGGCCGCTGGGACCACCGCGCCACACCACCGCCGCGCCGGAGCCGGAGGCCCCGCCGTTCACCTCGGGGAAGCCGAGCGCCGCGTCGGCGAACCCGTCGCCGTCGACATCGCCGAGGGCCAGGGCCCGGCCCTGCAGGCTCTGGGTGCCGAACCAGGTGGACGGCGGGACGTACGGCGCGAGGCCCGTCACCGGGACGGTGGCCTCGAAGCCGGCGAAGCGGTCGCGTACGTGGACGCTGCCCACCCCGTCGCGGTCGGCGACCAGCGCGCCCCCGACGACGGTGAAGGGGCCGTCGAGCACGGTGAGGTCGAGCACGCCGGACCCGCCGGCGCTCCGAGGCACGAAGGGGTGGTCGACGGGCAGCGCGACCCCCTGTTCGCCCCACACGCGCCACGTGGCGTCGGGATCGACGGTGATGCTGGCCTCGACGCGCTCGCCGGTGCCCTCGTCGGTGGCGACCACCACGTCGACGCCCGGGACGGTGCCGGCCTCGTAGTCGCAGCCCCGCAGGTCGGCGCCGGTGCCGTCGGTGCGAAGCGCACACCGGAGAGCGCCCGTACCGCCCACGGCCTCGAACGTGAACGCGGTGCCGGGCAACACGGTCGCGGTGGCGGGCAACACGGAGAACGGGTCGCCCACGGTGATCGTGGCCTGCGCCTCGCCTTCGCACCCACGATCGCGCAGGACCACGGTGTCGGTCACCGGACCCTGGGGCGCGAGGTAGGTGCCGAACTGGGAGATCTCGCCAACCCCGCCGGCGGCGAGGCTCCACTCGTAGTCGCCTGTGCCGCCGGTGGCGGTGAGCTGCAGCAGATCGAGCGCGTCCACCGCAGCACCTTCGGGGGTGACCTCGAGGGCCGGCACACACGCCGACGGCGTCTCGGTGGTGGTGGGGAGGGTGGGCACGGTGGGGACCGTGGGCTCGGGCGTGCCCGTGTCGGGCGGGGCCTTGTCGCCGCTGGTCGGGTCGGGGTCGCACGCGAGGACGATCACCAGTGCTGCAGGCCACATGGCGCTGAGTCTACCAGCCGGTCGTGGTAGCGTCCCGGGCGTGATCGCTTGCCTGCTGCTGGCCTGCACCCCGGATCCCTCCCCGACCGACGAGGGGGCGCACTCCGCTGCGCCTCCACCACCGCCGATGCAGGTGGTCGAGGTGGAGCCCCTCGTGGAGCATCTGCTGGATCCCCCGGTGGACGCAGCCTTGCCGGCGGGCGCCGGGGTGCTGGCGGTGGTGGGTCCGACGCGGAGCGTGGCGACCGTGGACGGCGCGTGGTTCCCGGTGGGGGACGGCCCGATCCCCACGGACGTGGCCGACGTCGCGGGCCAGGTGTTCGCGCTGGTGGACGGTCGGGTCGAGGTCTGGGTCGGGGACCAGCTGGTCGACGCGGGCTTCGGCGGGTTCCTCGCCGGTACCCCGCGGGCGCTCTCCGCCGACGCCGAGTCGCTGTGGATCGAGACGGACTCCGCCGTGTTCCGCTGGCGCGCCGGCCTCGCCGCGGAGCTCGAGGTGGAGGGCGCCTCCGTGGCGGCCCGGGTCGCCCCCGGCGGCGTGTGGGGCCCGGAGCGCGTGGTGTGGCTCGCCGTCGGGCCGGTGGTGCACGGCTTCGCCGTGAACGCCTCGTTCGTACAGGGGTTCGAGACCCGGGCGTTCGAGGCCCCCGTGGACGGCGTGCTCGTGGCGGACGGCGCCTTGCTGGTCGTGGAGGGTGGCCGGCTGTGGACCCGCGACGCCGATCGGTGGGCCGCGATCCCGCTCGATGAACGCGTGTACGGCGTGTTCGGCGGCCCCGGGGGCGCGTGGTTGCGGACGGATGGCGGCCTCCGCCTGTGGCGCGCGGATGCGTTGTGGTCGGTGGCCGGGCTCCCCGAGACCGACGGCCGCTGGTTCGCCGACGAGCTCGGTCGGCTGCTGGTGCGGTCGGATGCCGGCCTCGACCGCTACACGCTGCACCGACCGCTCCGGCTCGAGGGCCTGACCTCGGGGCAGCAACTGAACGTGGCGACCACGATCGAGGTGTCGCCCACCGCAGCCGACGAGGTCTCGTCGCTCCGCGTGGAGGTGCGTCCCGAGAGCGGTGCGGCGCTCGAGCTTCCGGCGACCGATGGCGTGGTGGTGCTCGACCCGGCCGCCCTGACACCCGGCCCGGCGACCCTGGTGGTGACGGCGACCTACCCGGACCAGACCGCGGAGCTGCAGGTGCCGTTCACGGTGGAGCTCGTGGGCGACGTGACGTGGGCGCAGCACATCGAGCCCATCCACACGGCGCGCTGCGCCGGGTGCCACGAGGACTCCGCGAACACCGTGCTCGACGGTGCCGCTTCGTGGGAGTCCGCGATCGACGACATCCTCGCGAACGTGACCTCGGGCGCGATGCCGCTCGTCGGGGAGCCGCTCACGGTGTCGCAGCAAGACCTGATCACCACGTGGCGGAACACCGGGTTCCTTCCGTAGCGGACGTCCACGGACGTCCACTTGCGGTACGCTCGGGTGGTCGCGGGGGATCACATGGCACTCGTGCTGGCGTCGCTCGGATGGCTCGCCGCTGGATCGATCGCGTGGGCCGACGATCCCACCTGCCCGGCCTCGGGGGGCTGGCTCGACGGCCACGCCCACCTCCGGGCCATCTCGCTCGACCTGCGCGGGGTGGTGCCGTCGCCCCAGGACTACGCCCGCCTCGAGCGCGGCGAGGTCCCCGAGGCCCTCGTCGACGAGTGGCTCGCCAGCCCCGAGTTCGCGTCGCGCGCCGTGCGCCACCACCGCGCGCTGCTCTGGAACAACGTATCGAACCTCACGCTGCTCACCACGAACAGCTACTTGAGCTTCAACAACGACATCTACTGGCGTCGCAACCTCGGCGACGACTACCGCGGGGTCACCGAGCAGCAGTGCGGCACGTTCGAGGCCACCCTCGACGGCCACGGCCGCCCGGTCCCCCAGGTCCAGCCCGACGGCAGCCTGCTCGAGGGGTACCGGTGGGTCGCGCCCTACTGGAACCCGTCCACCCCCATCAAGGTGTGCGCCTACGACGCCCAGGAGACCGCCGTCACGTCGCGCGGGGTCGGCTGCGACACGCTCATGGGCCAGTCGGATCCCGAGTGCGGGTGCGGCCCGGACCTCCGCTGGTGCGCGATCTCGAGCCAGCACCTGCCGGTCCACCAGGCGATCGCCGGCGACGTCGACCGCCGTGTCGAGACCATGATCCGCGAAGACCGTTCGTACCTCGAGCTCTTCACGGGCAACACGGGCTTCGTGAACGGACCGCTGGTCTACTTCCTCAAGAACCAGTCGCAACTCCCGGGCGGCGTGCGGCTCAGCGAGCTCCCCGTGGACCTCGACGCGCTGCCCGACCTCGACTTCACCGACGCCTCCACCTGGGTCGAGGTCGACCTCGGCGACCACCACGCGGGCCTCTTGACCTCTCCGGCGTGGCTCCTGCGCTTCTCTACCAACCGCGCGCGGGCCAACCGCTACTACAACTCGTTCCTGTGCCAGCCGTTCCAGCCGCCCGAAGGCGGGATCCCCGAAGCGGCCTCCAGCGTCCCGACGCTCGACCTCACCGCGCGGGACGGCTGCAAGTACTGCCACGCGCTCCTCGAACCGACGGCGGCGTACTGGGGGCGGTGGACGCCGGGCGGAGCGGGCTACCTGCCGGAAGACCAGTACCCTGCGTATTCGCCGGAGTGCGTCGCGTGCGCCAACGGCACCGCGACCTGCTCGGACGCCTGCTCGAAGTTCTACCTCACGCGGGTGTTGTCTTCGGAGCAGGCCCCGTACGTCGGCGAGCTGTCCGCCTACGAGTTCCTGGACGACCGCCACGCTTCCCACGTCGACCTCGGTCCGGAGCTGCTCGTCGAGCAGACCGTGGCCGACGGTCGCCTCCCCACCTGCGTCGCCCGGTCCACGGCGTCGTGGCTGCTCGGTCGCGACCCGTCCGTCGACGAGGAGGCCTGGGTGGAGGCGCTGGCCGGTGGGCTCGTCTCGACCGACTGGAGCTACCGCGCCCTGGTCAAGCAGGTCGTCCTCTCCGATGCCTACCGCACGGTCGGAGGTGGCCAGTGAACCGCGCCCTCCTGCTCTTCTCGTTCGTCGCGTGTGGAGGGCCCGCAGAGCCCCGCGAAGTCGGAACCACACCCCCCGTGCCACCGCCCGAACCCACGCCCCCGGCCGCAGGCGCCTGGGTGCCCCACGGTGAGGCCGCGCTCCCGCTCACCGGGAGCACCTCGCGCGATCGACGCCGCATGGACGTGGACCAGCTCGACGCTTCCATCCGGGCCGTCACCAACGGCATCGGCTGGGACGTGAACGGCGAGAACCAGTTCGTGAAGCTCTCGGCCACGCTCGGCAAGCCGGACTACCTCCAGAACACGTTCGAAGACCTCGGGCCGAACCTGTTGTTCCAGAAGTTCCTGGAGGACGCCGCGGCCTCGGCGTGCGACCGCCTGATGACGCGGGAGCGGGCCGGCGGAGCCGACAACGTGTTCCTCGTGGAGGCCGGACCCGACGACACCTCGCAGGCCGACCGCGAGGCCATCGCCGCCAACCTGTCGTACCTGTTGCTGCGCTACCACGGCAGGCAGGTGGCTCCCGACGCTCCCGCCCTCGAGCCCTGGCTGTTCCTGTTCGATGGCGCCGAGCTCGCTGCGAACGGCGATCCCATCGTGGCGTGGCGCACCGTTTGTACCGCGCTGCTCACGCACCCCGACTTCTACTCGTACTGACCCTGGAGATGCCCGTGGGACCGAACCTCAGCCGGCGTGGACTCCTGGGTGGCGCGGCCTCGCTGCTCACCCTCACGGGTGGGTACGGGGGCCTGCTCGCGCGGGCGTCTGCCTTGCCCGCAGGCGGCGACTGGAACTTCGTCTTCGCCTACTTCCCGGGCGGCTGGGACGTGTTGTTGTCGCTCGACCCCCGCGACCCGACCGTGTTCTCGGCGGACGTGGTGCAGGACACGCGCATCCTGCCCGCCTACGACTCGCTCGTGGTTCCGTCCAAGCTGGACAAGAACCCGATCGACACCGGCGTGAACGGCATGGTGCTCGGCGCGTTCATGTCGCCGCTCGTGCCGTGGGCGTCGAAGCTGGCCGTCGTGCGGGGCATGTCGATGGAGACGCTCACCCACGAGGTCGGGCGCCGGCGCTTCCTCACCGGTCGGGCGCCATCCGGGCTGCAGGCCCGCGGCAGCTCGATCGCGTCGTACCTGAGCCACGAGATCGGCGGCACCGCGCCCATCCCCAACCTCGCGGTGCGGGTGGAGGCGTACAACCCCGACCTCCCGGCCTCCGCCTCGGCCCTGCGCGTCGACACCGTCAGCGACCTCGTCCGCTCCCTGTCGCGGGGCGCCGTGGTGGTCGATCCCGTCCAGCGGCAGCGGATCGACCAGCTGCTGGAGCAGTTCCGCGACTGCGAGTCGACCCAGGAATCGACGCTGCAGAGCGACGGCCTCGACTTCCGGGCTGGCGCTGCCACGCTCGTGGAGCGCGGCCTCGAGCGCAGGTTCGACTTCCTCGCCAACACCCCCGAGATGATCGAGCTGCGCGCGCGGTACGGCATCACCACCGATCTCGGCTCGCCCGAGGCGCAGGCGGCGATGGCCGCGACGGCGCTCAAGAACCAGATCAGCCGCGTCGTCTCGATCTCGGTCACCGAGAGCCTCGACACCCACTACAGCGATTGGCAGACCCTGCA
>JBIKWC010000065.1:0-29809 GCA_044356535.1 Myxococcota bacterium | reverse complement strand
AGGTCCAGCAAGGCCGTGAACACCCGCGCTGGCCGCCCCACTGGCGTGAGGCACTCCTCCGCACCGAGGGGGATGTTGGCGTTCGCGAACAGCTGCTCGTCGTCCGGGCTCAGTCCGCCCGATGCAAAGTCCGAGCGCGGCGGCTCCATCTCCACCGCCGTACCCTCCTCCGGCATACACACCAGGCGCTGGACCTGGCCTTCCTCGCTGTGGCTCAGGTAGTCCACCGGCGCCGCCCACGCGTACCCCACCGGGTCGATCGTGCCGTCTCCGCGCCCGTAGTACACGGTCCAGGTGGTGCCTGGGCCGAACTCGGTGTCGATCCAGTCGAGCGCCCCGTCCCCATTCAGATCGACGAGGCCGCTCAGGCCGAAGCTCTCGTCCAGCTCAGGCACCACCACCCCGTGCTCACCGAAATCGAGCACCTCGGGCTCGTAGTAGGTGCTACGGGTGCGCTGCGACGACGAAAGGTAGGGGCCGCCCGACAGGCTCGTCGTGAGCGTGGTCGCGAAGCCGCCGCCCAGGGTCGGCTGTTTCCGGTAGTACCGGATCTGGTTGCCGCCGTACACGACGAGGTCCGCCCACCCGTCACCATCCAGGTCGGCGAGGTCGACCGTAGCGTCCTCGAAGGTGAGGAGCTCGGGCAGGCTCGTCTCCAAGAGCGGGATGTCCGGACGGGTCGCGATCCGTGGGAATTGCTGTGGGGCGAGCTCGTTCGTGGGGGTCCCCCACCCCGCTGCGCTCCCGTACCGGACGGTCCAGGTGGTGGGTACTGCGGCCGCGTTGGAGACCCGCGCGTTCGAGTCCGTCTCGAAGTCCACGGGCTCCGCCGGCGTCGACACCTCGTCCGGAAAGCCGTCGCCGTTGAGGTCGACGTACCGCACGAGCGTGTACGTGGCCTTCACCCACCAATCCTCGATGAACTCCAGGCCGGTCATCGGCACCACCTCGGCGACATTGACGGTGCGGGTGACGTCGTCGTGGAGGCCGAGCCCGGAGTCGTGGTCCCAGCCTCGAAGCACCTCTTCGGCCCCGTACGAGACCTGGGTCATGAGCCAGCCGTTGGGTGCGTCCGGAAGCCCGTCCGCGTTCAGGTCCTGCAGGCTTCGCGAGGAGCTCTCGGAAGCTCCGTGGTTCCCCAAGGACACCGTGTGACTCGACGCGCCCGAGCCCGACGCCTGACAGTTCACCTCCGGAACTACCCCGGGCTCCTCCTGGAAGAGCTCGCCGTCGTAGCTGCCCCACTCGAACGTCGAGAGCCGCCGCTGCACCGAGGGCGTCGAGAACCCCACCTCGTCGATCGAGAGCAGGTACTCGTCGAGCGCGTCGTACGTCAGCACGTACCGCGACTGCTCCGCGAAGTTCGACAGCCCGTGCTTCGACCACACCTGCACCTGGTCCAACCGCCTGCTCTGGTCGTAGAACACGCCCTCCTCTGCGGTGAAGGCGGTGCGCGCCGCATTGCCCCAGACGAACCGCACCTGAAGGAAGTGGTTCGTGGACGACGTGCCGCCGTACTCCACCCGTTCGAGCCGGTCTCCGCTCCAGACCCAGTCGATCCGGTTGGTGGTGGCGAACGAGTCGACCGCGCTCTCGGCGTGCCACCGGGTGGGCTCGAGTCCAGCGCCCCACAGGGTCCCAGCCGGTGTGTCGGGCGCGAAGACGTAGGTGACGCCGTCGCGGGCGAGCGTGAACTTCCGTCCGGAGTACGACACCACCTTCACGTCGGCCGGAGACGACGAGCTGTACCGCCAGGTGGCGCCCTGCTGCCACACGATGCCGTCGAAGCCGTCTCCCTCGACCCGGTACACGGAACCCACGCTGGCCCCACCGAGCCCCGTGGCAGCAGCGGCGTACAGCGCCTGCTCGCGGTCCGACACGCGCCGCATCGTCGGGCCTGCCGACAGCGAGAACCCACGCCCCAGCACGCCGTACCCACCCGACGAGCCGTACGACAGCGCGACCGACGGGGTCAGCCGGGCCGATGGCAAGGCCAGCGTCGTCCCGAACGAGGCATCACCGGCAGCCGATTGCCCCACCCCGCCCACCGTTGCGGGTACCGACTTCGTGCTCTGCGCGAAGCGCTCCAGGGCGGACGGGGTCTCTCCGTCGCCCGCGAACGACAGGTTCAGATAGTCACCGGTGAGCTCGTCGGCGCGGGCGGACGTGGTCCCCCACCCCGCGCACAGCAGCGCAGCGATCGACATGGCAACCCCCCGACGCCCAGGGTCGCGCCAAGGGCAGAGTTCGTCAAGTGACGATCTCGCGAAGCTCCCGAGGGAATCGAACAGCACTGCGCTCGGGGGCGCGGCATTGGGGAAGCGGACGTCTGCACCACGGAGACCCGGCGCTCCGTGACCTCGCCGCCGTTGAATCGCTGGCGTTGTTCCGCTGGGCCCTTCTCCTCGCGAGGAGACCCCACTCCGTGTACCTCTGCGACGTCCTCTGCGGACCTCTGCGTCCCGCAGAAACCAGGCCGGGATCCCGCCGACGTCAGCGCCGGAGCCTCACCGGTCCTTCTCTGGGACCTTCGGGGTGGCGGGGGTCCACGCGCCATCCTGCACCACGTAGACCCGGCGCTCCGAGATCACGAAGCACATCGCCTCTGGACCGGGGACGTCGGGCAGCAGCTCCCGCGTCTCCACCGGGGGCAGCCACAGGTCGCGGAACATCTCGGTCGGGGCGGACTCCGGTCCCATGGGGCCTCCTCTTCCTACAGACTGCCCCAACGGGCGCGAGAAGGACAGCCTTGCGAGGCAGGGAGCGCGACCTTACTTCGGGGACCTCGAGGTCCCATGCCCAGCCGCACCGCCGCCCGCGCCGCCCTCCGCCAGGCCCTCTCCGAGCGCATCCTCGTGCTCGACGGGGCCATGGGCAGCACCATCCAACGGTACGGCCTGACCGAGGCCGACTTCCGGGGCACCCGGTTCCCCAACCCCGCCAAGGACGTCAAGGGCAACAACGAGCTCCTCAACCTCACGCGGCCCGAGCTCATCCGCAGCATCCACGCCGCCTACTACGACGCAGGCGCCGACATCTGCGAGACCAACACCTTCAACGGCACCGCCATCGCCCAGTCCGACTTCGGGCTCGAGGCCCTCGCGTACGAGCTCAACCTCGCCGCCGCGCGCCTCTGCCGCGAAGCCTGCGACGCCGCCATCGCCGTCGACGGCCGGGTGCGCTGGGTCGCCGGCGCCCTCGGGCCCACGCCCCGCAGCGCGTCGATGTCGCCGGACGTGAACGACGCCGGCGCCCGCAACGTGCGGTACCCCGAGCTCGTCACCGCCTACGCCGAAGCCGCCCGGGGCCTGCTCGACGGCGGCAGCGACGTGTTGTTCGTCGAGACCGTGTTCGACACCCTCAACGCGCGGGCCGCCATCTTCGCGTGCATGCAGGTGCTCGAGGAGCGCGGCGAAGACGTGCCGCTCGTGTTGTCCGGCACCATCATCGACAAGGCCGGCCGCAACATGTCCGGCCAGACCGCCGAGGCGTTCTACGCCAGCGTGATGCACGCGAAGCCCCTGCTCGTGGGCCTCAACTGCGCGCTCGGCGCCGACGAGATGCGGCCGTTCCTGGCCGATCTCGCGCGGATCGCCCAGTTCCCGGTGTCCGCGTACCCCAACGCCGGGCTGCCCAACGACATGGGGGGCTACGACGAGACCCCCGAGCAGCTCGCTGCGATCATCCGCGAGTTCGCCACCGCCGGGCTCGTCAACCTCGTGGGCGGGTGCTGCGGCACCGGCCCCGAGCACATCGTCGCCATCGCCGCCGCCGTGAAGGGCCTCGCGCCCCGCCGCCTCCCCGAGGAGCCCGTCGCCCCCTTGCGCCTGTCCGGCCTCGAGGCGGTCACGCTGCAGCCGGGCGCGTTGTTCGTGAACATCGGCGAGCGCACCAACGTGACCGGGTCGAGCCGGTTCGCCGACCTCATCCGCAAAGGTGACTACGAGACCGGCCTCAAGGTCGCGCGCCAGCAGGTCGAGAGCGGCGCCCAGCTCCTCGACGTGAACATGGACGAGGGCATGCTCGACGGCGAGGCGGCCATGACCCGCTTCCTCGATCTGCTCGCCAGCGAGCCCGACGTCGCCAAGGTCCCCATCGTCGTCGACAGCTCCAAGTGGACCGTGATCGAGGCCGGGCTCCGCTGCCTGCAGGGCAAGGGCATCGTCAACTCCATCTCCCTCAAGGAAGGCGACGCCGAGTTCCTGCGGCAGGCGCGCCTCGTGCGGCGCTACGGGCACGCCGTGATCGTGATGGCCTTCGACGAGCAGGGCCAGGCCGACACCGTCGCGCGCCGGATGGAGACGCTCGGGCGCAGCATCACGCTCCTCACCGAGGTGGTCGGGTTCCCGATGGAGGACCTGATCGTCGATCCCAACGTGTTCGCCATCGCCACCGGGCTGTCCGAACACGACCGGTACGCCGTCGATTTCATCGAGACCTGCGGGCAGCTCAAGGTGCGCTGGCCGAAGGTCCGCATCTCGGGCGGCATCAGCAACGTCAGCTTCAGCTTCCGCGGGAACAACGTCGTCCGCGAGGCCATCCACGCCGTGTTCCTGTACCACGCCATCCGCGCGGGCCTGGACATGGGCATCGTGAACGCGGGCGCCCTGCCCGTGTACGAGGAGCTGGACCCCGAGCTGCGCGAGCGCGTGGAAGACGCCGTCCTGTTCCGCCGCCCCGACGCCACCGAGCGCCTGATCGAGCTCGCCAACCGCACGAAGGGCAAGGTCGCCGAGAAGAAGGACGAAGACGCCTGGCGCAGGCTCCCCGTCGCCGAACGCCTGCGGCACGCGCTCGTGCAGGGCATGGCGGACTTCGTCGAGGTCGACACCGCCGAGGCGCTCCAGCAGCTGGGCAAGCCGATCGACGTGATCGAGGGCCCGCTGATGGACGGCATGAACGTGGTCGGCGACCTGTTCGGGGCCGGCAAGATGTTCCTGCCCCAGGTCGTGAAGTCCGCCCGCGTGATGAAGAAGGCCGTGGCGTGGCTCCAGCCCTACCTCGAGGCCGAGAAGACCACGGGCCAGCAGAAGGGCCGCGTGCTGATGGCCACCGTGAAGGGCGACGTCCACGACATCGGCAAGAACATCGTCGGCGTGGTGCTCCAGTGCAACGGCTACGAGGTGCTCGACCTCGGCGTCATGGTGCACGCGAACAAGATCCTCGACACCGCCGTGGAAGGGAAGTTCGACCTCGTCGGCCTGTCCGGACTCATCACGCCGAGCCTCGACGAGATGGTGAACGTGGCCGCCGAGATGGAGCGCCGCCAGATCCGCATCCCGCTGCTCATCGGCGGCGCGACCACCAGCAAGGCGCACACCGCGCTCCGCATCGCCCCGAAGACCACGGGCATCGTCGTCCACGTGCTCGACGCGAGCCGCGCCGTGGGCGTGGCGACGCAGCTCCTGTCCACCACGCAGGCCACCGACTTCGTCGCCAAGACCCGCGCCGACCAGGAGGAGCTGCGGCGGTCGCGCGGAGAACGCGCCGCGAAGCTCCTGTCCCTCGACGTGGCCCGCACCCGCGGCATCACCGCCGCCGCGAGCCCCCGGCCGCCGCGGAAGCCCGGCCTGCACGACATCACCGCCTCGATCGCCGAGCTCCGACCGCTCATCGACTGGACGCCGTTCTTCCACGCGTGGGAGCTCCGGGGGACGTACCCGAAGATCCTCGACGACGAGAAGCAGGGCACGGAGGCCCGCAAGCTGCACGCGGACGCCTTGCGCATGCTCGACCGCGTGGAGCGCGAGGGCTGGCTCACGTACCGCGGCGTGGTGGGTCTGTTCCCCGCCAACCGCCGCGGCGACGACGTGGTGGTGTGGACCGATCCCGAGCGCACCGCCGTGAAGACCACGTTCCACACGCTGCGCCAGCAGGCCGCGCACCTGACCACCTGCCGGGCCCTCGCCGACTTCCTGGTGCCCGAAGACCAGGGCGTGGACTGGGTCGGCGGCTTCGCGGTGACCGCGGGCCTCGGCATCGACGCGCCCGTGGCCGCGTTCGAGCGCGCCCACGACGACTACGAGGCGATCCTGCTCAAGGCGGTGGCCGACCGCCTGGCCGAGGCCTTCGCCGAGTGGCTGCACCGCGAGGTCCGCCGCGACCACTGGGGCTACGCGCCCACCGAGGACCTGTCGCTCGAGGACCTCGTGAAGGAGCGCTACGAGGGCATCCGCCCCGCGCCCGGGTACCCGGCGCAGCCCGACCACACCGAGAAGCAGACGTTGTGGACCCTCTTGGACGCCGAGCACCGCACCGGCATCCGCCTCACCGAGAGCTGCGCGATGTGGCCGGCGGCGAGCGTGTCCGGGCTCTACTTCGCGCGCCCGGAGGCTCAGTACTTCGGCCTCGGGACGATCGGCCGCGATCAGCTCGTCGACTACGCCGCCCGCAAGGGGTGGGACGCCGAGACGGCCGAGCGGTGGCTGGCGCCGGTCCTCGCCTGATGTGGTCGGCGCTTCCGGCGTGGGCGGAGCCGGTGGGCGGCATCGAGGCGTACCAGGCCGCGCGCCTCGACGTGATCGACGCCCCGGTGACCACGGTCTACGCCCGCGACTACGACGGCAGCGGCCGGTTCTGGTTCGTGGTGGACGGCGCCGGCGACACGCTCAGCGCCCTCGAGCTCGCGGAGCGCGCGGGGGACACCACCCGCCTGGCAGACCTCCGCCGTCGGCAGGCCACCCGGGTGTGGGGCGGGACGGCGCTCCTGGTGGTGGGCCTGGCCGCCACGTTCGCGCCGCTCGCCCCGCTCGACCTGCCCGAGTCGACGCGGTGGATCGGCCTGTCGACGGGAGCCGTGAGCCTGACCGCGGGCGGGCTGGTGCTCGGCTCCGTGGTCCGCCTCCGGCACCCGGCTGCCGCCTGGACCCGCGACGAGGCCACCGCCACGGTGCGCGGCTACAACGCCGGCCTGCGCGACGAGCTCCTGGGCCCGTAGGGGGTCGTGTGCGCCCATTGGATTCGCCAATGGCCAGCGCCGCTGAATCCGATGGCTGGGGTCGTGGATTGTGGTGCTACACAGGGAGCACTCGACCACCGACCCCGGAGCAACCATGTCTCGCCCGAACCTCCTCCTCCTCCTGGCCGCGCTCACCGCCTGCGCGGACGACCCGGGCGGGCCCAGGGACCCGGGGGACGGCCCGCAGCTCAGCGGCGAGGGGCTCGAGCTCGTCGTGGGCCCGACGGTGGCACGCTCGACGGCGCCGACGTCCCCGGCTTCGAAGGCGTCCAGGTGGTGATCCCACCGGGCGCCCTGGCGGAGGACACGTTGATCGTGGTGCGTCCGGTGTCCGTGCCGACCGCGCTGCCCGTGCTCGGCGAGCAGTGTGGCCAGAGCTTCGAGGTCGACGGCGGCGGCGCGAGCCTGTCGGCGCCGATCGAGATCACGCTGCCCGTGGACCCCACGATCGTCGACCTGTACGGACAGGTCGCCGACGACGTGCGGGTGTGGGCGCTGGACGGCGAGGAGTGGGAGAGCCTCGACCCCCTGGGCACCGACGAGGGCTCCGTCACCTTCGAGGTCGACCGGTTCACGGCGGCAGCGGCCGGCGTGCGGCGGCTCACGTTCCCCATCTGCGTTCCCAGCACCACGCTCGGGTGCGGCACGACCACCCCCACGCCCGGTCCCGCCTGCGCCGGTCCCGCGTTCTGCACCACGGTCCTGAGCCCCGGCCCGGTCCCCGAGTCCGGGGTGCGCATGGTCACCGACGGCACCAACCTGTTCTACACCACCCGCCCCGCCACGAACCAGGTCGCGGTGGTGCGCAGGACGCTCACCGGCTCCTCCTCGACGACCCCGGCCTTCACCACCCCCTCCACGACGCGCAGGAACCTGGCGGTGGTCGACAACCCCTCGGAGATGTGGCTCGGCATCGGGATCGGCGGGAACGTGCGGTTCGTGTTCGGAGGCGCAGCGCCGACCGCGTTCGACACCGACTCCGAGGGCTTCGGCGCCGCGGTGTTCCGCGACGGGATGCTCCGGCTGAGCCGCGCGGGGTTCTCCACCCGGTTCGACGGGTCCGCCAACTTCGAGCCCCGGGCCATCCCCACGAACATGGGCCAGCGGCAGATCGAGGAGATCAACCTGGCGGCCTCCGATCCGGACTTCAACTTCCGGACGGTCGTCCTCACCTACCAGTTCCTGAGCACCGTGGACGAGCTCAACCCGAACCCGGGCAACACGACCCTGAACTTCAGCAACCCGTTCCCGACGGGGCGCGCGAACGGCCGCCCGGGGCTGGGTCGGACGGCGGCAGGGGACTCGATCATGGCGTTCCCCCACACGACGAACACCGAGCTCGTGATCAACACCACGGGCACCCTCCGCGCCATCGGCGGCATCCCGCGCGGCCTCGACGCTGTCGTGGACGACGCGGGCAACGTGTGGATCGGCTCCAACGGCAGCCCCGAGGTCATCTTCGTGGAGGACGTGGACGACGACGCCAACCGCTCCGTGCAGGTGATCCCGCTCACGACGGCGGCGGTGGGCACCACCGAGTACCAGGACCACCTGGTGCGCTCGCTGGCGAAGCTGGACGACGGCCGGGTGGCCGTGCACCTCCTGAACAACGAGATCTTGCTCCTGCGCCGCCCGGGGACCTGACCGGTCAGGGCGCGTCGAGCTCCGGGATGGTCTGCTTCGGGGCCACCTTCCCGAGGATCACCGTCTCGACCACGGGCGGTGGGGGCGGGGCCCCCATCATCACCACCGGCGGCTCGACCAGCATCGGCATCTCGCCCATCACCACGGGCTCGGCGGCCAGGCCGAAGAACGACGCGACGCGCTCGCGGAACACCTCCAGGAGGGTGGGCTCGTTCGACGGGGTCGTCACCGGCGACGGACCCGCCCACGCCGGAGCGGCCACGACCGCAGCGCCCACGAGCGCCAGGAACCGCGGGAGCTGCGTCGCGCCGGCGCGGTGCTCGCGGTGCACCACGGTGCCGTCGCTCTTGCAGGTGTAGCGGACGCAGACGCCGGGGCTGCTCCGCAGGAGCCGACGCGCGTGGCCCTCGGTCATCGCGGAGAGGTCGTGGACGTGTTTGTTGCAGGCGGAGCAGTGGCGGCGCTGCGCGTCCCCCGACATGGCGCTCCAGTCCTGGTGGCAGGGGTTGGCGATCGGCAGGTCTTCGCGGCGCATCGGGCCTCCGTTGCCAGCCCAACGTCACCGTGGCCGGGGGCCTTACACGTCACCGCAGCGCGTGATCGTGGAACCACAACAGCTCCAGCCCCCCGGGCCCGCGGTTGAACGCGTAGTCGTGGGGGCCGGGCACCGTCACGAGCTCGTGCGCCACGTTGCCCGCCGACCACGCCGCGCTCGTCGCCGCCACCGCCGGCCGGAAGTAGTCGTCGCTGCTCGTCAGGAGGCGGAGACGCAGCGAAGGGCACCGTTCCCGCGCCGCAACCGCCCGGAGCGTCCACCGCGCGGCCTCCTCGGCGCGCAGCGCTGGCTGGATCCCGCCCACCGCGCCGAACCGCTCCGGCGCCCGAAGGCCCACGTGCAACGCCACCCGCCCACCCAGCGAGACGCCGTCGAGGCCCGTGGTCGCCGGGGTCCCCACCACCGGCGCCTCGCGGTACAGGCGCGGCAGGAGCGTGTCCGTCACGAAGTCGCCGTACGCGTCGAGCGCTGCGTCGTCGTACATCTCGAGGTCCGGGACGTACGGGCACGCCACCACCAGGCCCCGGAACGGCTGGGTGGCGAGCGCCGCGTTCTGGGCGCGCAGCCGCTCGGGATCCACGAACCCGCCGAGGTCCTCCGGGACGACGGGCGGTGCCTGCAGCCGCGCGAACCACCGGGTGAGCGCGTAGTCCTCGGGCCAGCCGAGCCCGCCGCGCGCCGGGCCCTTCCGCGCCTCGCCGCGGCCGTGCAGCGCCACCACCAGCGGGTAGCGCTCGGTCGCGGCGCCGGCGGGCGCGACGACGAACGCCGTGCCACCGTCGAACACCATCGGGGTCACCACGGTCGCTGCCTCACCGCCCGCGCCCACGCAGCCCAGCGCCGCCGCGCCCACCACCACGTCGCGCCGGGTCGGGTTCACGACAGCCGGCCCAGCAGGTGCGCCGCCATCGCCGCCGCCGTCGGGTGGTCGAACAACGCGGTGCCGGGCAGCTCCACCCCGAGCGACCGCGACGCCGCCTCCACCAGCTCCACCGCGGCGACGCTGTCCAGGCCGTGCTCCTTGAACGGCCGGTCCGGATCGAGGTCCGCCGCCTCCACCCCCAGGCGCGCTGCGACGAGCTGCAGGAGGTGCCGCTCCAGGACCTCGACCCGCCGCCGTGGTGGGGCTGCCAGCACGGCCGCCCGCAGCGGAGACACCGCGAGCTTCGGGGCCTGGGTCTCCGGGGCGGCATCCACCCGCGCCAGCAGCGGCAACGCGCCCGCCAGCAGCAGGCGCGACACCTCCGACCGCCGGTGTTTGCCCGACGTCGTCTTGGGGAGGGTCCGGGGCGGCACCAGCGCCACCGTCTGGGGCGCGAGGCCCTGGTCGGCGAGCGCTTCGCGCACCGCCCGCACGACGTCGGTGGTGACCGCGCCGTCGTGCACCTCGGCGACCACACCCACCCCTTCTGCGCCGTCCGCCGACACCCCGATGACCACCACACCCCCGGGTCGCAACGCCGGGTGCGCGGCCTCCAGCACCCGCTCCAGGTCCGGTGGGTGGTGGTTCTGCCCCCGGACGATGATCACGTCCTTGCGCCGGCCCGACAGGTACAGCTCGCCTTGGCGCAGGAACCCGAGGTCGCCCGTGCGGAGGAACGGGCCGTCCCCGTCCGTGGTGAACGCGCGGAAGGTCTCCTCCGTCTCCGCGGGGCGGTTCCAGTAGCCGTCCGCCACCGTCGTCCCGCTCACCCACAGCTCGCCGACGCGGTCCTCGCCGAGCTTCTCGCGCCGCGCCGGCTCGACGGCGAACACGCGGGTGTCGAACTGCGGGGACCCGTTCGAGGCCACCGGTCGCGCCCCAGGGGTCCCGGCTGGCACCACCACCACCTCGTCGCGCTCGTACGCCGCGCGGTCGAGCCACACGAACCGCGGCGGGGACCGGCCCGGGGGCTCCGTCGTGACCTTCGCTGTGGTCTCGGACATCCCGAGGGCGTGGGTGAGGACGCCGTCGCGGAGCCCGAAGCGCCGGAACCGCTCGGTGAACGCGGCCTCGGACTCGGGTCGGATGGGCTCTGCGCCGTTCACCAGCACCTGCACCGCGGAGAGGTCCACCCCCGCGAGCTCGTCGTCGGTCGCGCGGCGGGCGGTGAGCTCGAACCCGAAGTTGGGTGAGGCCGAGTGGGTGGCGCGGTGGCGGGACAGCGCGCGTACCCAGCGCGCGGGCCGCTGGACGAAGGCGGCCGGCGGGAAGAACACGCACCGCATGCCGGTCCACACCGCCATCAGGCGCCCGTAGACCAGGCCCAGGTCGTGGGTGGCGGGGAGCCAGGAGACCAGCGCCGCTCCGCGCTGGTGGCCGTAGCCGGCGTCGAAGTCCGAGAGCTGGTGCGCCAGGTGGTGGTGGGTGATCCGCACGCCCCGCGGGACCCCCGTCGACCCGCTGGTGTACTGCAGGTAGGCGAGCGCGCCCGGGTCGACCTCGTCGGGCGGAGCGGACGTGGCGGGCTCGGCGCCGACCGCGTGGACGGGGATCGACGGGAGCGCAGCCGACAGCGTCGCCGCGAGATCCGGCGTCGTCGCCACCAGGGCCACGCCAGCGTCGGCGGCGACCGCGAGCACCCGCGTTGCTGCGCGCCCACCCCCGGCCTCGGGTGCGTGGACCGGCACCGCCACCCGCCGCGCGTAGAGGCACCCGAAGAAGGCCTCCAGGAACGGCAACCCCTCCCCGAACGCCAGCAGGACCCGATCCCCCGGCGATCCGGTCCGACGCAGGGTCTCCGCCACGGCGCACGCACGCGCGTGCAGCTCCGCCCAGGTGTGTTGCCCACCCACCTCGTCCCCGGTGGGCAGGAACACGAACGCCACCTCCTGGGGTGTCGCGGCGGCGCGACGCGCCAGCGCGGCGACCAGCGTGGGGAAGGGCAGGACCGGCAGGTGCACGTCGTCTCCGCTCACCGGGGTAACCGGCGTCGAACACGGGCCGTGATCCCGAGCGCCACTCTTGGTACAAGGGTCCCGTGGCGACGTACTCGATCGACCTCGGCACCACGAACACGGGAATCTGTCGGTGGGATTCGGAACAGGAGCGCGCCGCGCTCTTGATTCTGCCGGACGTCTGCCGCGACCCCAAGAACGAGGATCCGCTGCAGGCGCCGGGTGTGGTGCCCTCCGCCACCCACATGGTCGACGAGCCGGACGTGTGGACCCGGCTCGGCCGCCTCCCGTTCGTCCAGAGCCGCGTGTTCTGGGGCCGCCACGCGTACATCGGCCGCGAGGCGCTCGAGCGCAACGTGTCGCGGATCCATCCGGCGTTCGTCCCCGGGTTCAAGGGGCACCTGCAGCACCAGGCCACCCGCCCCATCGCCCGCGTCGGACGCCAGTCGTTCTCCGCGCGCGACGTTACCCGCGCCTTCCTCCGCGAGCTCCTGGCGGAGACCTGGAAGGTCACGAACGAACGCATCAAGACCATCACCGTCACCGCCCCGGTCGACGCCTACGAGGGCTACCGCGCCGAGGTCCGCAACCTGTTCCGCGACCTCGGGGTCAAGGTCGAACGCTTCGTCGACGAACCCGTCGCCGCCGCCGCCGGGTACGGCCTCTCCGTGCGGGGGCGCCGCACCGTGCTCGTCGTCGACATGGGCGGCGGCACCACCGACCTCGCCCTCATCGAGATCGACGCGCGCTCCGTCGAGTCCGGCACGGGGCGGGTCCTCGCGAAAGCCGGGCGCCCCATCGCCGGCGATCTCGTGGACCGCTTCGTCTTGCAGCACGTCTGCGAGCAGCTCGGCGTCCGCGTCCCCGACGACCCGTTCTGGCAGCGGCTCCTGCTGGACGAGGCGCGCTGGGTCAAGGAGCAGCTGTTCCTCAAGGAGTCCGAGCCGTTCCACCTGCGTCCCCCGGGGGAGCTCGGCGCCGCGGAGGCTGCGCGGGTGGGCGCGCTCCGCGAGCTCGTGGTCACCCGCAAGGATCTCCACGCGCTCCTCGAGGCCAAGGGCTTCTACGCCGCGCTGCGCGCCTGCACCGACGAGGTCATCGACCTCGGGCGCCGAGAGGGCCTCTCCGCCGCCGGCCCCGACGACGTGTTGATGGTCGGCGGCTCCACGCTGCTGCCCGGCGTGTTCCCGTACTACGAGCAGCGCTTCGGCCGCGACCGGGTGCGCGCCTGGCAGCCGTTCCAGGCCGTGGTCTCGGGCGCCTGCACGCTGGCCGCGCGGGGCTTCGCGCCCTCCGACTACATCGTCCACGAGTACGCGATCGTGGTGTACGACCAGGAGAGCGGGCAGCGGAAGACGACCGCGATCATCCCGGCGGGCACGCGCTTCCCGACCAAGCCCGACCTCTGGCGTCGCCACCTCGTCCCCACCTGCGCCCTCGGCGAGCCCGAGCGCATCTTCAAGCTCGTGATCTGCGAGATCGGCCGGGCCCCGGAG
The DNA here is from genome assembly GCA_044356535.1 of Myxococcota bacterium. Classification (GTDB taxonomy): domain Bacteria; phylum Myxococcota_A; class UBA796; order UBA796; genus JACKER01. The sequence continues at coordinate 16,278 of JBIKWC010000065.1, read as the reverse complement.
CAGGAGCGCAGCTTCGGCTGGGACGACAGCGGCCAGCTGCACAAGCTCACCGAGAAGGACGGGCTCGTGGTCCCGTTGAACGAGGCGAACCCCGCGCTCGGCTTCCTCGACCCGCCCCACCAGCCCGGAGACCGCACCCCGCGCCTCGACGTCCGGTTCGGCGTGGACGAGGACCGCTGGCTCATCGCCACCGTCGTCGACCTGAAGACGGGCAAGACCCTGATGAGCAAGGAGCCCGTGATCAGGCTCCTCTGATCAGCGCTTCGCGGCCGAGGAAGCCCGGGCCGCCGCGGGTGCGACGCCCGCGGCGGGGGTGGGCACCGCCTTGTACTCGATGCGCACGTTCGAGCGCTCCGAGGGCATCGGCGTGTCGAGCACGACCGCGCGGTGGTCGCGCGACAGGTGGTAGGGCACCTCGACGCCGTCGACGAACACGGCCCGGACCCGATCCTGGTGGGCGAGCGGGACGACCGGGGTCGTCGGGACGGAGCCGTCGTCGACGATGCCCCGCACCATCGCGACGTAGTCGTCGGGCGTCGCCTCGCAGAGGTCCATCGCGTGGCCGCCGGTGGCGCGGGCCGCGTCGCCGTAGACATCGCCGATGTGCTCGTAGGGCTCGTTGCCGCAGCGCGTGACGGGCGCGATGGCGTGCAGGCGCAGCGAGGACGTGACCTGGCGCGCGGAGGCGGTGGCCACGACCTCGTCCCCGGTGGGGCGCAGCGACACGAGCTCGTCGAAGCCGGGGTGATCGGCCTTGATACCCGGGTCCTGGGTGTCGGACACGAACACGATGTTCGCGGCCGCCCCCGTGCGGAACACGGGACCGCGCTCGAGGAGCTGGTTCACGGCGGTGAGGCCGGCCTCGACCCCGACGCCGAGCAGCGAGAGCTGCGTGTGGGCCTGGAAACAGGGGATGCCGCGCGCGTTCTCGTCGCCCGGGGCGAACCAGGCGTCGCAGCCGTCGAGCGCGAACAGCTCGGTGGCCTCGGGGAACGTGGTGCGCACCGCGGCGATGCCCTCGGCGTCGACCAGGCGCTGGAACCCAGGATCGAACCGGACGAGGCCCCGGTGGTGGACCGCCGGGTGCGGATGGCTGCGCCGCGTGGGGTCCGCGGGGAGCGTGCTCGTGACCGCGATGCGGGCGTCCTTCGGGAAGGCGTCTTCGTCGACGAGGGCGTCGAAGCCGTCGAACACCCCCGCGACCACGGACTTCATCGAGGCGGAGCCGTCGACCACGAACAGGAAGTCGACGACATCGGTGCGGGCGCCTCCCCCGAGGGGGACCTCCTGCGCGACGAGGCCCTCGCGGGGGCGACGGGGCACCCGGGGGCGGTGTTTCTGCGGACGCTCGGACGGCGTGGCGGCCGGGGTGGAGGGCGTGGCGACCTCGACGGGGCCTCGCTGGCCCTGCGCGACGATCTCCTGGGGACCCACCGCGACCTGCGGGTCCACCGACTGCAGTCCGTACTCCTGTGCGCAGCCCACCAGCGCGGCCGTCGCCACCAAGCCCAGAGCCCGCATGAACGCCTCCCCGGTCATGGTATCCGAGGTCCGCGATCACCGCGGTGGACGCGACAATCGAAGACGGAGACGTTATAGAAGCGGGGTCGAACAATCCGTCCATCCGCATACACGGATGTAGCAGGTTTCACCTGCACCCCGTCCACCCCACGGCCGGACTCGACGCCGGAGGAAACATGTCCGCTCCGCACGCCCCGGGCTCCGCCCCCTTCCTCGACACCGGGCTCGCCCTGTTCGGTGGGCTTCCCCACCGCGTCCGCGATCTCTCGGCCGACACCGTCCGGTTCGGCCGCAAGGAGCTCGAGCTCGCGCTCTACGAGATGCCGGGCCTCGCCTCGCTCCGCGAGCAGTACGGCGCCCAGAAGCCCCTGAAGGGCGCGCGCATCACCGGTTCGCTCCACATGACCGTGCAGACCGCGGTGTTGATCGAGACCCTCACGGAGCTCGGCGCCGAGGTCCGCTGGGCGTCCTGCAACATCTTCTCCACCCAGGATCACGCTGCCTCCGCCGCCCTCGTCGGCCCGAACGGCACGCCCGAGGCCCCCGCCGGCTCGCCGATCTACGCGTGGAAGGGCGAGACCCTCGCCGAGTACTGGTGGTGCACGATGCAGATCCTCCAGTGGCCCGACGGCGGCGGCCCCAACCTCATCCTCGACGACGGCGGCGACGCCACGCTCGCCGTGCACCTCGGCGCCGAGCTCGAGGAGAAGGGCCTGATGCCCGACCCCTCCATGGGCTCCTCCGAAGAAGAGAAGATCGTCTACGCCCTGCTCGCCCAGGTCCGCAAGGAGAAGGGCGACAAGTACTGGCAGACGATGGCCAAGGGCATCCGCGGCGTCTCCGAGGAGACCACCACGGGCGTCCACCGCCTGTACGAGCGCGTGCAGAAGGGCACCCTCCGGTTCCCGGCGATCAACGTCAACGACTCGGTCACCAAGTCGAAGTTCGACAACATCTACGGCTGCCGCCACTCGCTCGTGGACGCCATCATGCGCGCCACCGACGTGCTCCTGTCCGGCAAGCGCTGCCTCGTCCTCGGCTACGGTGACGTGGGCAAGGGCTCCGTGCAGTCGCTCGTGAGCCAGCAGGCCCGCGTCTGGATCACCGAGATCGACCCGATCTGCGCGCTCCAGGCGTGTATGGCGGGCCTCGAAGTGGTGACCCTCGAGGACGTGGTCGCGAACACCGACGTGTTCGTCACCGCCACCGGGAACTACGGCATCATCACCGCCGCCCACATGGCGAAGATGAAGCACAACGCCATCGTGTGCAACATCGGGCACTTCGACAACGAGATCGACATGGCGGGGCTCGAGGAGCTGCGCGTCAAGGGCCTCGTCGAGAAGATCGAGATCAAGCCCCAGGTCCACGAGTGGAAGTTCACCAAGACCACCCACGGTCCGGGCGGCAAGGGCCACAGCATCCTGATCCTCGCCGAGGGCCGCCTCGTGAACCTGGGCTGCGCCACGGGCCACCCCTCGCTCGTGATGTCGGCCTCGTTCACCAACCAGACGCTCGCGCAGCTCGAGCTCCACGCGAACGCCGAGAAGTACGGCAAGAGCGTGGTGACCCTGCCCAAGCACCTCGACGAGCACGTCGCGCGCCTGCACCTCGACAAGTTCGGCGCGAAGCTCACGGTGTTGTCCGACACCCAGGCGAAGTACATCGGCGTGCCCGTCGCGGGCCCGTACAAGGCCGAGCAGTACCGCTACTGACGCGTGCGCAGTCCCCCCGCGGCCTGGGATACCCTCGGGCCGTGGGGTGGACGTGACACGGGTCGGAACAGCGGCGCTGGGGATCGATCTCGGGACCACGAACACGGCCGCCGCGCTGTTCGACGGCGACGCGATCGACCTCGTGCGGACCTCGGACGGCGCCACCCTCACCCCGTCCGTCGTGCGGATCGACGCCAAGGGGCGCGTCACGGTCGGCAGCCGGGCGCGCAAGCTGTTCGACAAGGACCCGGAGAACACGCGGTCCGAGTTCAAGCGGCTGATGGGCACCGACCGCAGCGTCACCTTCCCCGCGTCGGGCCTCCAGAAGCGCCCGGAGGAGCTCGCCGCCGAGGTGCTCCGGTCCGTCCGACACGACGTGCAGGCCCAGGCCGGGTTCCTGCCGGAGCGCGCGGTCATCTCGGTGCCGGCGCTGTTCGAGCTGCCCCAGGCCTCCGCCACGAGCGAAGCCGCCCGCCTCGCCGGGTTCGAGCGCGTGGAGCTCATCCAGGAGCCCGTCGCGTCCGCGCTCGCGGCGGGCTGGTCGAGCGACGACGCCGGCGGCTCCTGGCTCGTGTACGACCTCGGCGGCGGCACGTTCGATGTCTCGCTGCTCGAGACCCGCGACGGCCTGCTGCGGGTGGTCGGCCACGACGGCGACAACTTCCTCGGCGGCCGCGACGTCGATCTCGTGGTGGTGCACTGGGTCCTCGCGCGCCTCGCCGAGCAGGGACACCGCGTGGATCGCGCCGATCCCGCGAACGCGTTGGCGCTGCGCATCCTGCGGAACGCCGCCGAAGAAGCCAAGATCGAGCTCACCCGGCGCCCCGAGGCCACCCTGTCCCTGCCGGAGCTGTTCGAGCTGCCGGGCGGGCCGGTCGACGTCGAGCTCACCTTGGACCGCGCCACCCTCGACGCGCTGATGACGCCGCTCGTCGACCGCTCGCTCGACGTGTGCGAGCGCCTCCTCGCGCGGCACGGACAACGCCCCGAGCAACTCCTCCGGGTGGTCCTGGTGGGTGGACCCACCGTGATCCCGTTCCTCCGCAAGCGGGTCCAGAACCGCCTGCAGGCCCCGTTCGCGGACCAGGTGGACCCGATGACGGTCGTGGCCCGCGGCGCTGCGTTGTACGCCGCCACCGCCGGGCTCGATGCGCGCCCCGCGACGACCTCGGCCGCGAAGGGTCGCCGCATCTGGCTGCAGTACCCCGCGATGAGCGCGGACCTCACGCCGTTCGTGGCCGGTCGCGTCCTCGAGGGCCCGGAGACGCCGCCGCAGGAGGTCCGCTTCGTCCGCGGAGACGGCGGCTTCACGAGCGAATGGACCCGCGTGGGACCGGACGCCACCTTCCTGGTGATGCTCGAGCTCGCGCCCCGCAAGCCGAACCCGTTCGCCCTGGAGGGCCGCACGCCGCAGGGCTCCGTGCCGCTGCTCCCGAGCGAGCTGACGATCGTGCAGGGCCTGACCGTCACCGACCCACCCCTCTCGCGCTCGGTGGGTGTTGCGCTCGCGTCGGACCACGTCCGCGTGTACCTCGAGCGCGGGACGCCGCTCCCCGCCAAACGCACCTTCGTCCACCAGGCCGTCGAGACCCTCAGCCCCACCGATCCCACGGGGCGGCTGACCATCCCCATCGTCCAGGGCGAGCTCCCGGAGGCCCACCTGTGCCGGCTGGTGGGGCGCATCGAGATCGCAGCGAGCGAGCTCCGCGACCTGCTCCCCGCGGGAACCGACGTCGAGGTCACGGTGGAGGTCGACCGCGGCGGGAGGCTCACGGCGCAGGCCCTGATCCCCAAGCTCGGGCAGGTGTTCGAGCAGGTCGCGCGGCTCGTCGTGCCCGACGCAGACCCGGTGGCCATGGGTGAGCAGCGCCTCGTGCTGCTCGAGCGGTTGCGCCAGGCCCGCCGCACCGCGACTCCAGCCGTCCAGGACCGGCTGTACGACGTGGAGTGGTTCCTCGCAGACGCAGAGCAAGCGATCGTCGACGCGCGCGGCGGTGACGACGACGCCGCCCAGAAGGCGCGCCGCCTGCTGTTGGACGCGAACGGCGTCCTGGAGGACCTCGAGGAGCAGGCGCGGTGGCCCGAGCTCGATCTGCGCGCGGTCACCCGCGTGGCGTCCGCGGGCCGGTGGGTGGCGGAGCTCGGCACCGAGCAGGAGCAGCGCATGCTGCAGGAGGCCGCCGCCGCCGTAGAGCGCGCGCGGATCGACCGCCGGGCACAGGACCTGGAGCGCCACCTCGAGATCGTGCGCCAGCTCGGGAACGCCGCCTACTTCCGGCACCCCGAGGTCTGGGCCTGGGAGTTCGAAGCGCTGGCCTCACAGGCGTCTCGCTCGACCGACCTCGTCCGCGCCGAGCAGCTGGTGGCGAAGGGGCGCGCCTCCCGGCAGGACCGCAACGCGCTCCGCGAGGTCGTGCAGCAGCTCTGGGGCCTGTTGCCCGCGCAGGTGTCCGATCAGGGCGGCAGCCACGGCTCGGGGATCCGGTGACGCGCTCCTCGCCGCTGCCGCCAGGGTTCCGCGACAACCCCTTCCACGTCCTGGAGGTGCCGGTCACCGCCACGCGCCCGGAGATCGAGCGCCAAGGGGCGAAGCTCCTCGCGATGCTCGGGGTGGGGATGGCCGCCGCGCGCACCTACCCGTCCCCGCTCGGCCCGCTCCCCCGCGACGAGGACCTCGTGCGCCGCTCGCTCGACCGGCTCCGCGACCCCGCGCGCCGAGCGCTCGACGAGCTCTGGGGCCGGGCACCCGCCGCAGATCCGTCCGAGCCCCTCTCCGACCCCGCGCTCGGCCCCTGGAGCGCTGCGCGGCGCGCCCTCGGCTTCGAACCGTGACCCCGTTCCACCTCGTGCCCCTGCTGCTTCTGCTCGTCCGCCTCGGGGTCTGGGCTGCGCGGTGGCTGTCCTCGCGGACGGACCCCCAAGGAGGTGCCCCCGTGCCACGGAACGTCCCTCAGGACTCGGTGATGCTCGCGTGGCTGCTGGGCGTGCTGGTCGCAGCCCTGGGGTCGCTCGCGGTCGGGGGGCCCCTGGGGCTCCTGGTGGTGGTGCCGGCGGTGCTGGTGCTGCTGGAGCCGTCCCCCATCGCCGAGCGCCTGATCCCCCGAGGCCCGGCGTGGCTCGTGTGGTGGGCCACGCGCCTGTCGCTGGTGGTGTGGCGGCGTGACCGGCGCGGCGGGGCCGACCTCATGGCCACCCGGGCCGCCATGGCCGCCGGGCACGTGCCCGCAGCGCCGCGGGTCCTCGGGCCGATCACCACCGGGACCGTGTTGTCGGCCGGGATCACGGCTGCTGCCCGGGGCGACGAGGTCGACGGCCGCGCGCTCGTCGCGACCTCGGGGTGGTTCGACGCGCAGCCCGAGCCGCTGTCCGTCGTCCGCCAGGAGTGGATCGCCGCCGAACACGCGCAGCGGGGCGCGTGGGACCGGATTGCGCTCGAGGTGCCGCCCACCGCGTCGTCTCCGCGGTTGCGGCTGCTCAAGGCGACCGCCGAGCGCCTGCTCGACCTCGACGACGCCCCCGACGCTGCGGTGTACGAGCAGCTCTCGCGGCCCTTCGCGAACCACCCCGAGTGGCGGCCGCTGATCGACCGGGCCCGCGGCGCCCGCCACCGCGCTGCGTTCGTCGCGCCGCCGCTCCCGGAGGATCCGCTGGCGCGCGCGCTCGAGGTGCACCGCCGGGCGTTGCTGGACCCAGCGTGGCTCGACGCTGCGGTGGAGGCGTGGGACGACGCGCCCCCCCCCGCTGCCGCGCGGGAGCGCATCCTCGAGGATCTGGCTGCCGCCTGTGTGGCGTCCCGGACCTTCCCCGACACCGCGGGCGGGAGCGTGAGCGCAGCGCTCGTGGACCACCTGCAGTCGGCGCTGCTCACCGACCTCGAGGCGCAGACCCGCGCGCTCACGTCACGGCGCCTGGCGAAGCACGACCTCGAGCCGCTGGCGGAGGCCCAGGAGCTCGCGTGGTTCGTGGAGCGGTTCCCGCTCACCGAGGGCTCCGTGGCCGGCGCTGCGGCCCTGCACCGGCGTCAGGCGTTCCGCATCTGCTACGCCCCGTTGGTCGACTGGTCGGCGGACCTCTACAACCGCCGCAACCAGCCCTACCTGTTCCGCGCCACCACCCGCTGGCTGTTGGCACAGGCGAAGCTCGCGGGCGACACCCAGGCCGAGGCCGTGTTGACGCAGAACCTCGCCGTCTCGGCGCAGTACGCCTGACGGCGACGGCTGACTACTGGGTCGCGCCCGCGGCCGGATCCCACGGGAACGGACGCGCCTGCTTGATGAACAGCTCGGGGGTACCCGGGTTGTTCTTGTCGTCGAACTTGAACTCCACGTCCATGCCGTACCAGCCGCCGTCAGCGCCGTACACGGGGTAGAAGAAGCTGTGGATCGCGGCCAGGGCGTTGCCGAGGTCGTTGATCTGCCGGCTCGTGAGCACGGTGTCCCCGAGCCGGACCAGGTTCGAGTGGCTGATGTACACGACCGGCTGGCCCTGCGAGTAGTAGTAGTGCAGGAACGCGTCCGGGACGACGCCCGGCTCGGGCTGCACGACCTCGGCGTCACCGGGCTGCACGTTCACGTAGAACGCCTGTTCGAGCCCCGACGTGTCGAAGATGTTGTTGGTGATGGCCACGCCGTTCGCCTCCTCCTCGGGGAAGTTGGGCGTGGTGAGCAGCGCCATCCCGACGGACAGCTGGTCGATGCTGTAGTAGTCGCGCTCCTCGTAGGCCCGCGGGTTCCAGAGGTTCGACCAGGCCGTCTTGATGGCCCACGACACCGAGTCCTCGATGTCGAGGGTGGAGAGCTCGGGCCGGCCGGTCTGCGAGTTGTAGAGCCCGGCGCCCGTGAAGTTGCCGAGATCCTCGGCGTTCGTCGACGAGCGGAACCGCGCGTCCGTCTCGGTCGGGAAGTCGGTCGCGATCTTGTCCAGCACCGACTGCAGGAACACCGGATCGAGCGGCGCTTCGACGATGTGGAGCTTGAGCTCCTCGAGCTGCTCGTAGCGCCACACGGGGTCCGAGGTCCAACGCGGGTTGGCCATCAACGCGATGAGCTCGGCCTGCAGCCCGTTGTTCTCCATGTGCTGCTGGTAGTGCGAGAACGGGATGACGAAGGCGTCGCGCTGCATGGGCACGGTCGCCTCGCCGATGTCGACCAGCGCGGCGTAGTTCGTGCCCTTCGAGCCGAACGCGCGGATCTTCTCTCCGATCTCGTCGGCGAGGTCGTTCCCGTCGACGATGATCTCCTCTACGTCGCGGAGGTCGGTCACGGCCGAGTCGATCGCCGGTACGGTGAGCGGATCGGGCTTGTTGGCCTGCCACCACTCCTCGGCCTCCGCCGCGGTGATCTCCTTGACCACGTACTCGAACGGCCCCACGGTGAGCTCGACCCACTTGCCTTCCAGCGCGCGGAGCTCCGGGTCGTCGAACGCTTCGCGCAGCGCCATGTTCGGCGTCCCACGGTTCACGGACAACACGTTGATGTGGGACAGCGGCGTCTGGAACTCGCCGGTGATGATGCCCGCCGTCACGGAGATGTCGATGGGCACGGAGTCCAGCACCACGAGCTCGCGGTACGGGGTGTAGGTGCCCGCCACCTCGTCGGCCGTGTGGAACGTGAGCAGGCCCGTGGTCGTCCCGAAGTTGTACGGCTGGTAGTCGATGCCCGCGAACAGCTCGTCGGTGGTGATGACCGGGATGTCGTCGGGGAGCTCCGCAGCGACGATGTCGATGGCCTCCGAGGTGGGATGGAAGAACAGCTCCCTGCCGAAGAAGGAGTTGTCGCGGACGAGGTCGAACGCCACCTCGAGCATGGCGGCATCGGACGTGTCGTACGGCGACAGCTCGTAGACCCAGGCGTCGGCGCCTTCGTAGTAGGTCACGGCGCCCAGCAGGAACCGGCGGTCCGGGCTGAAGTACTCGGTGAGGTTGAAGGAAGCGAGGTCTCCGACGGGCGGGCGCCCTTCCGTCCCGTTCAGGAACTCGGACGCGAACTCCCAATGGATCGGGTACTCGACGCTGTCGGAGAACCACAAGGCGTCGTCGTCGGCGCGATCGACGAGGGTCTTGATCGATCGGGCCCCGGGGATGGACGAGTCGAGGGGCGCCGACGCCAGCTTGTCGAAGTCCGCCTCGCAGCCGAGCTGGTGGGAGTAGTCCGGGTCGGCCTCGGTGATCACGCACTCCCACACGATCGGCGTGCCGGTGTGCGAGTCGACCGTCCCCGTGTGGTCGTCTCCCTTGTCGGGCCCGGACTTGTCGGAACCCTCACAGCCGAGGAGCACCACCGCGAGCATCGACCACGTCATCCGAACCTCCGCCGTCACCGGGGACCATCAGCCAGAATGCCCCAACGTACCCCAGAGCGTCACCAGCCGTCCGGGGGACCCTGCTGCGGACCCGTCAGTCGAAGGGGAGCGCGAGCTGCGGCGCCAGGGCTCCGAAGCCTGCGAGCGTGATGCCCAGCGTGCGGATCGCGAGCGCCCCGACCCCCGTCCGATCGTGCAACAGGGTCGCGGCGACCTCGCCCAGCACGACAGGATCCCGACACGGCTCGGCGAGCGTGCGAGACCGGCTCACCACCTCGCCCGAGGGGACGCGGAGGCGCACCGACAACGTGCGCGGCGCCACGGAATCCCGATCGAGGTCCGCCAGCAGGCCCGAGAGCTGACGCGCGAGCTCCCGCCGGAGCACGACCGGGTCGCGCACACCTTCCGGAAAGGTTCGTTCGCTCGAGCGCGTGCGACGGGGAAACCCCGGGTCCCGACCGTGTACGGCGCGGAACACCCTGGCGCCCTGCACCGCACCCAGCACCCGCGCGAGGTCCGCCTCGGCCATGACCTGGAGGTCGCCGACCGTGTAGATGCCGGTGTTCTCGAGGAGCCGCGCCGAGACGGGGCCCACGCCGTGCAGGGCGTCGACCGGCAGCTCGCCCACCCGCCGATCGCCGGCGGCGTCGTCGATGACGAGGAGGCCCGACGGGCGCACCGCACGGCTGGCCAGGCGGGCCAGCGGCACGTTGGGCGCCAACCCCATCCGCGGGGCGACCGCCAGGGTGTCGCGGATGCGCCCCTCGAGCTCGCGCGCGCGGCGCTCGAGGCCCTCGACCTTGGGGAGATCGGCCGTGAGCCGTCCCGTGCCGATCACCTCGACGCGATCGGTGAGCTCGGACAGCAGACCCTTGAGCGCGAGTTCACGCTGCACGCGGCCCGGTCCCGCCGTGCCACCGTCGACCTCTACGTGCAGGAACGCGCGCGACATGCAACGCTGGTATCCCACCGACGAGGGAGGGCGGGATGTGGGGGCTCCCGATCGCGACGTCGTACGCCGACGTGCGCGTCCAGGACCCGAGCGACTGCGTCGACGCCGAAGTGGTCGATCTCGAGGTGCGCGCCGCCCTCGGGGACGCCGCAGTGGACGGGCTCGACCTGTTCGTGGGCATCGTGGCCGAGGGCGAGGCGCGGTCGGTGCAGATCCGCCTGTCCGACGTCCGCGGGGAGCTCCTCTGGGAGAAGGCGCTCCAGGGCGAGCAGCGCGACTGCCCGCTCCTGTCCACGCTGGTGGCACGCTCGGTGGAGAGCGGCATCAGCCAGATCCCCGGCTGGCGGCTGGTGGCGGAGCGCGGTCGCTCGCTCAACGAAGGCGGCGTCTACGCCCAGGTCACCGCGCCGACCACCCTCCGAGCGGGCGTGGGCGGAGGCATCAAGGTCCAGGTGTTGGGGCCGCTGTGGTGGGGCGTGGACGTGGACGCGTACCTCTCGGGTCGGGAGCCCGTGGGCACCGGGGTCTTCCAGGTCGGCGCGCTGGGCGGCACCACTGGCCCGGTCCTGCGGCAGCGCTTCGGTGACGAGGCCGTCGATCTCGGCGTCCGCGGCTGGCTCGGGATGTACGGCGTCTCCGGAAGAGGGTTCGACCTCAACTACTTCAACCTGTTCCCGCGGTTCACGATCAACCCCGAGCTCACCTTCGTGTCGCACCATCTGGTCCGGCTCGGTTTGCGCGGAGAGCTCCAGACGGTGCGGGTCGGACTGACGGCACCGGGCGCCGATACCCGGCAACTGGAGCCGGCTTTCCGCGTGGGCGTCACCGTCGGCGTGGGCGGTCCGCTGCGGAGTGGTGAAGCCAGGGAGTCGGATCGGCCATAGTCCGGCGTGAGGGCACTCCAGCTGGCACGAAGTGGCGATGATCGGTCGGCGGACGCCGCGCCGCAGGTGGGCGCGCGCGTCGTGCAGTTCCCTGTCCGCGCCAGCGCGGAGCTCGACATCGGGCGGCTGTACGACGACCACGCCGCGTACCTGCACCGGGTCATCCACCGCCTCACCGGCTCGAGCGACGTGGCGGAAGACGTGGTGCAGGAGGTCTTCATCCTCGCCCACAACCGCCGCGCCGAGCTCGAGGACCGCCAGGGCATCCGCACCTGGCTGTACCGCGCGGCCGTGAACCACGTCCGCCACCGGCGGCGTTCGTTCTCCCGCTACCAGGGCCTGATGGGGCGCTTCGAGCAACACGTCGACAACGCCGAGCGCGAAGGGGGCCCCGACGAATCGGCCAGCCGCACCGAGCGCGGCCGCATGGTCCACGAGTGCATCGCGACGCTGTCCGACAAGCTCCGCGAGGTGTTCGTCCTCTACGAGCTCGAAGAGCTCGAGGGGGCCGACATCGCCGACATCCTCGAGCTGCCGATCAACACCGTGTGGAGCCGGCTGCGCCTGGCCCGGGCTGCGTTCCGGGAAGCCTGGACGCGCCGCGCCGAACGGAGCACGCCATGAACCTCGAACCCGAAGGTACGCCCAACCCCGTGCGCCTCCGCCTCGACCCGGACTTCCGGGCCGAGACCGGGTGCGACCTGTCCGACGAGGCCGCCGTCACAGGCGGGTACGACCACGCTCGGGGCAAGCAACGCCTCCTCGCGGCGATCGCGGCGCTTCCGCCCCCCGGTGGTCCGACCGCAGGGCCCGCGTCGGGTGCAGGCGCGAGCTCGGCGTCCGGCGTGATGCTCGCTGGAGCGTTCGGCGCGGCCGTCGTGGGCATCGCGCTCCTCGTGGGTGCCTGGAGCACCGCCGTTCCCTCCGCAGCGCCGCAGGTCGCCCCCCACACACACGTCGCGGCGCCCACCGCGCCCGACGCGGCGCCTGCCGGGTCTCCCGAGCTGACCGCAGGCCCCGCCTCGCTTCCCACGGAGCCCGTCGTCGCGTCGTCGCCCCCGGCGCCGATGGAGCAGCGGATCGCGCGCGTGGGTTCGCCCCCTCCGGCGGTGGTGGTGGGACCCGTCGAGGTGCCGCCGACCGTCGAGGCGCCGGTGGCCGCAGTGCTCCCCTCCACTCCGACCGAGCCGGCGATCGCCCCCTCCGGGCTGCAGGCAGACTACGCCGCCTTCCTGGCGGGGGACGCCGCCTTCAAGGACGGCGACTTCGCCGCGGCCCGCGACGGGTACCGGGGGTACCTGGCGTCGCACCCGGACGGCGCGATGGAGCCCGAGGCGCAGCTCGGCCTCCTGTTGGCGTTGCACCAGCTGGGTGATGCGCGCGCCGCAGAACTGCAGGCGCGCACCATTCAGGATCGGAGCATCTTTTCGTCGAGACGAGTCGAAATCCTGCGCGTACGCGCGGAATCGCTGGTATTGTTGGAGCGGTGTGACGAAGCGCTCTCCCTCGCAGACCAGCTCGCGTCGAAAGACGCGGCGGAAGCAAGGAGGGTTTGTCGAGCGAGACGCAAGGGGGAACCGTGAACGTACTCGGCCACTCACCACTCGCGAACGCGCTCGCGGCGCTGTTGGTGGTCTCGGTGGCCCCAGGGTGCGTCATGGAGGTCCGCGTCGGAGACAACCTCCCCGACGACACGGACTCCACCCCCGACGAAGACGATCTCGACGAGGACGGCTACTCCCGCAAGCAGGGTGACTGCGACGACCTCGACCCGGACCGGGGGCCTGCCGTCGATCCCCGCTTCGTGGAGCGTTGCGACGGGATCGACAACGACTGCAGCGGCATCGAAGACGAGACCGAGGACGGCCTCCTCGTGTGTGCCCGGGAGGCCCGGTTCTTCCAGCGGCTGGAGATCGACGTCCTGATCGTCGTGGACCGCTCCCCGCGCAACGACTTCGCGCGCGAAGCAGCCGGAGCCTCGGTGGGCTCCTTCCTGCAGCACCTCGTGGGGTCGGCGTTCGACACGCACATCGGCGTCCTGACGACCGATCTCGACGATCCCCTCCACTCCGGCCACCTCGTGTATCCCCTCGGGGCCAACCGGCCGTGGGTCTCCGGGCGGACGGACTCCCTCGTCGCCGCAACCTCCTTCGTCCGGCGCGCCATCACGGAGTCCGGTGTCCAGCTGTCGGGTGCCGAAGGGGGTCGGGCGGCCGTGGCGCGCGCGATGGGCGAGGAGACGGGCGCCACCAACGACGGGTTCTTCCGCCAGGGCTCGCCGCTCGCGATCGTGTTCGTCAGCGCAGAGGAAGACGAATCCTCGAGCCCCACGGTCATCGGCTTCGTGGACCAGCTCGACACCTGGAACGACTCGAACCGGGTTCACGCGATCGTCCAGAGCTCACCGTTCGGTTGCGAAGGGAAAGAGTCCGGGACCGAGGGCGCCTCGTACCTCGACCTCGCCACGCTCACGAACGGCCTCACGCAGTCGGTCTGCGAAGAGAACTACGGGCCGTTCTTCTCGGCGATCGGTCAGTACTCGGCCATCCAGGGACTCGGCACCCGGTTCTCGCTCGGCGAGGAAGCGCGCGGCGAGTCCCTCGAGGTGGAGCTCACATTGCCGGGCACCGGCTTCGCGCGCCAGCTTCGCAACGACGAGTTCGGCCTCACCGACGGCGACCGCACCCTCGTGCTGCTGCTCGATCCGCCGCCGCCCGCGGGCACGGAGATCCGGGTTTCGTACCTGCGGAAGTACTGAGAGAGTAGGGGCCGCGCACGACCGGGACCCCGGTGCCGTCGAGCGTGGCGGCTGTACCCCGGGCCACGATTCGGGGGCCGTCTGGTATGGTTGCCCACCGAGGGGATCCGATTGCTTCCTGTTCCCGGATGGACATCGGTAGGTCCGGTGCTCCAGGCTCCCGGGGGCCCGATCTCCTGGGCCCGGGATCCGACCGGGGCGACCTACCTCGTGATCGGCTTCCGTCCCGATCTACACGACCACCCCATGCTGCACCAGGGCATGGCCGGCGTGATCGGCTTCCTGCGCGCCCCGAACGTGAAGGGCGTCGCTGCGCTGGCAGAGTGGGACGAGTCGCGGTGCCTGTTCGCATACGCCGCGCGCGACGGCGTGCTCGTCTCGGCCATCCACGGGAGGCTCGTCGAGCAGCGGAAGTCCGCGGGGCCCCGCGCCGCGCTCGAGTTGTTGGCCGTGGCCGGCCCGATCCTCGACGAAGCCGCGCGAGCCGGCCGCAGGCACGGTCTGCCGGGGCACGGCGCGCTGCAGCCGTGGCGGATCCTCGTCCACCCCCTCGGCGGGCTCACGATCGTCGGCCACGGGCTGCCGGCGGTCGAGGTCAACGCCTGGCTCGACGAAGAGACCGGTGAGTCCCCCGGCAGCACGCTCGCGTACTTCCCGCCGGAGCGGATCCGGGAGGAGGACGAGGACGTTCGCGGCGATCTGTACGCCCTGGCGGTGTGCGCGCTCGAGCTCCTCGTGGGCCGCTCGGTGTTCGACGGTCCGCCGGACCAGGTGCTGGAGCAGATCTCCGCCGGCCGGCCCGCCGCAGCAGCGGCCAACCTCGAGACGCCCGAGCTCGTCAGCCTCTTCCAGCGGGCGCTGGCGCCTGCGCCCTCGGCGCGGTTCCCCACGGGCCGGGCGCAGGCGGATCAAGCCCAGGCGCTGTTGCGGGCCGCGACGGGCGTCTCGCTGTTCGATCTCGCGGCAGCGGCAGCCGAGGCCGTAGGCGACGACACCCTCGACGAAGACACCTCGGTGTCGTACCTCGTGCGCGGCGCCGGGCCCGCCACGGACGACCTCGCGACGGCGATCGCGGTGGAACAGCCGCTGCCGAGCGACCTCCTGCCGATGCCGCTCCCCTCGCGCGTCCCCCAGCGGGAGCCGAGCGAGGTTCGCGTGGACGACGACGCGACGCTCGTGAACCTCCACCGGCCCCAGGGCCCCTTGCCGCGGGAGGCGCCACCCACCCGTCCGCCCCCGTCGCGCCCGCCCTCGGTGGCCCCTGCGCCCTTCACGGTTTGGTCTCCGCCCAGCGGCGAGGTCGATCGCACCGACGTGATCGGGGTCCCGATCGAGCTCATCGAGTCCATGACGGCGTCCGATGCGCACGCAGCACCACCCCCCATCCCCGACCCCGGCCCCGACCCCTCGCTGGCCGCGATCCAGAACCTCGCGCGCCGCATCGTGGACCGCACCTCGGACCTCGCGGCGCGGGCCATGTCACTGTCCGCCCGGATCCAGGAGCGGGCGGCCTCCGACGCCGCGCACCGCTCGCTCGCCCGTACGGCCCAGACGGGAGCAGACCGCGCGCGACGCTCGGCCGACGCCGCCCGGAACGCAGCCAATCTCCTCGCGCTCGACGAGGACGCCAGCGGCGCGCTCATCACCCTCGATCTCGTGCGGAACGCGGAGCTGCAGTGTGAGGGGGCGCTCGGCGAGGTCCTCGCGCAGCACAAGGAGCTCGAGCGCTACGCCGAGCGGGTCCAGGCGCAGGCCCGGGCGCTGCACGACGCCGCCCGGCGGGCGACGGAGCACGCGCACCGCGCCACCGACGCCGCCAACCAGGCCGACGACCTCGTGACCGTGCTCGAACAGGAGCAGCAAGAGGGCCTGCTGACCGCGACGGGCACGACCGAGGCGGTGGACCTGGCCATCGCGAGCGCCGAGCGCGCACACGCGTCCGCAGAAGAGGCGCGCGCGCAGTCCGAACAATCGACGCGCTCCGATCGCGCGGATCTGGCCCTCCGGTACGCCGAGCAGGCCCGCCGCGCCGAGGAGTCCGCTCTCGACGCCCTCCGGGAGACGCGCGAAGCGGCCGAGCGAGCCCGCCGCCTGGAGACCGCGACCAGGGAGGCCGCTGCCCGCAGCGCCACCGATGGAGCAGCCAGA